>NZ_CP088022.1:7500000-7800000 GCF_013373795.3 Bradyrhizobium quebecense | reverse complement strand
CTCGCGAGCGCTACATCGAGCGCCGTGGCTATGACGAGCGTGGCGGCATCGGGTTCCGCGCTCCGGGCGTGAGCGTCGGAATCGGGACCGACCGCTACTGAGGAAACGCATCGGCGTCGGAACGGCCGCGGAGCAATCCGCGGCCTTTCTTTTGGAGACGCGGCATCTCGAACGGCGTGGACCTGGGTCCACCGGACGGCTGCCCCACCTTCACAAGTGAGGGGCACCGGCGCCTCGCATGCGCTCCAGGAGCCAGAAAGCCCCGATCGCAACGAACGAGAGCCCGAAGATTGCTCCGCACGCCAGGAAAGTCAGTAGGAAGCTCGTATCCACGACATCCTCCTTTTGATCGCTTGCAAGGGTGGTGTGCGACTGACGCGCTCAATCTGCCAAATTGTCGCGTGTGACCATCGAAGCCGCCGGTTTCAGAAATTCGCGGCGACCAGATCGTAGGACCCCCTGCTTCCGCGGACATAGACCCTGGCCGCAGCGGCACATATCCGATCGCGGTTGGCATCGAAGGCGTGCAGAAGGCCCGGCTCGTCGAGGTAGACATCCGATTGAAGTCGCTTCAATGCGCCTTCGGTGACGAAGAACGATGCCTCAATAGCACTGTCATATCCCCAAAACCGCACGGCGCGCCGCGTTTGGTCGTATGAACGACTATGATTTGGAAATTCAATCATGGGTAAGGCCTATCAGGTTGTTGCCACGGCTTGTCGCGACCCGTAACGCGCGCATTGAAGCGACGTGACGTTTGGTCAATATCGATTGCAAGATTTGGCAGCTAAGGCTTCGCGCTTCCGCAAGGGGGATGCTGTAACAATACAGTTGCGCTGCTGATCAGGTGGATACTCCGCTATCGAATGACAAGCCCACTCGGCACGTATCGGGGCAATCGCTCGCGTTTTTCGTGCCGGATACGTCCAGATTCGCCCGATTGCGCAGAAAAACATTCGCCGAAGGGCCAGCTTATGATGATACGGTCGGTGATGTCTCCAGCCGACCTCCGCCCCGACCCGCGTGCTGCAAGCAGCTTGGCACCGCTGCAGGACGTTGTGGCGGAAGAGAATATCAGCCTTCGGCTTCTCCTCGCGCAGGCCGCGGTCGATGCCCAGAGTCTTCTGACCGCGGCCGGCCTTGACGCCAAGGAGCGCGAAGCGGCCGACAAGCTGCAGAAGGTGATCCTCGAGGAGCTGCACCACCGCATCAAGAATACGATCGCAACCGTCGGTGCCATTGTCTCCCAGAGCCTGCGCAACCTGGAAGGGGTCGAACATGCGCAGCACGCCATCGAGGGCCGGTTGCTGGCGCTCGGGCGGGCGCACGATCTCCTGCTGCAGGCAAGATGGAGCAGCGCGGATCTCGGCACGGTCGTCCGCGGCGCCACCGAAGCCTTCAACAATCCGGATGAACCGAAATTCTCGATTTCAGGACCCGGTATTCGCATGACGTCGGGCGCCGTCATTGCCATCGCAATGACACTCAACGAGCTCTGCACGAACGCCACGAAGTTCGGCGCCCTGTCCGCCCCACAGGGGCGGATCGACATCAGTTGGACGCTGGATCAACCAACACAGCGCTTGCATCTGACATGGACCGAGAAGAACGGTCCGGCAGTCCACCCTCCGGAACGGCGCAGTTTCGGGACACGGTTGATCGAAACGCTCGGCAGGCAGCTGCGCGGCGACGTGCAGCTAAGCTATGAGCCGACCGGTTTCGTGTACACATTCGACGCACCATTGGCTTCTCTTACTTCGTCAACCGCATAGCCGACGTCCCGAACGCACGCCAAAGTCTGGATATGCTGCCCTCCGACTGCGAATTGAGTCGACTACCGGACGTAAGGGGTATCTACTGCGGTGATCACTGCTCCGCCTCTGGCCGATACCGGTGACTGAGAGTGCTGCAAGCTCCCGCCAGTAACCAGGAGAGCTTTATGCCGACTGCTCAACACAGCCAGCCTGAACCGCCGCCTCATGATCTGCCGGCGTTGGAAGCCGTGAGGATAGGAGATGCTGCGAAGCCATTCCTGCCCGGCCTTCAGCGCAACGCGATGCTTCGCAAGGCCCGGCTGGTCGAAACCGCCTCGCACATCAATGATTGGCTGACATCGCCCGGCCTGCGAACGCCGAGTTGACTGCCGATTTTGAGGAAACGCGGCCCCACAGTACGGGGCCGGCTGGGGCCGCAATTCTTCCGATGCCGCTGGGGCCCGGCCTCCGGTCGCCTCTCACCAAGCGACGGCTTCGACATTGCTTCCAACTCTGCTTCAGGAACTGGCGACCGCGGTGAACGTTGTCGCGGTGCAGATATTCACGCGCGCCATCCGATTGGCTTGTGCCCGGTGATTTGTGGCCTCGGTGCTCGTTATTCGACCCTTTGCCTCCCATATACAAATCAATCCTCGTCAGCCATCGAGATTGGTCGGAATGCGCGGAGACCTCCAAGGAAAGGGCCCGCCATGTTCAAATCTCAGCAGTACCGCACCAAGGCAGCCGCATACGGCGAACTGATCAAGCGTTCGAGCAGTCAGGGCGAAAGCCGCAAGTTTCAAGAGCAGCAAGACCGCCTCGCTTCACTCGCGGATAACGAGCAAGAATTGGCGGACAATTTCGACAACGCAATAAACGTCGCGGAGCAGGACCGCTCTCGCGGCGCCGCCCTTGCCGCCGAAGAGGAGTACGTTCTGCGGTGCCTCGGCGCGGCCATCATCATGCAATGGAACGTGCTGCCGAAGGCGCTGCAGCGGGAAATCTTCGACACCGCCGGATCGGTCGGAAAACTGTTGGAGACGTCGGCGCTCCGCGGGCAGATCGCGCGCTTCCTGCACAAGCACAAGGATGATGCCGGTCGCGACAAGGTTCTGGAGGCGCGTCAGGACGCGAGATCGGGCGCTGCGGCTTTGTCGCGATGGGACAATGAAGGAGGTGCAGTCCCCGATGGACTGCCGATGTGAGCCAACCACGACAACAGGAGATTCACCATGTCACTTACCCAATTTGACGTCGATGACGGACAGCACAGCATGGACGGGCTGCGACTTCTCGCCCGTGATGGAAATGAACGGGCCGAGGCATTCATCGGCCGCAAGGTGATGGACGTCTGGGCCGAGTCTGTCGAGCATCGCGGCGGACATCAAAGCCTGTTCCGCGATCAATACAACGCACTCGGCAGGCTGAATCTGGCGGCGATCGAGCGGATCGTCAGTGCGAAATACCAACGCGGTGCTGCGTTCAACCGCCAGCATCCCTATGTCGAGGTACTGTTCTCGGATATCACCGACAGCGGGGAGACCTTGAATCTGAGCGGGCTCGTGCGCGAGACCCTGCCGCCCGCGTTTCACCGGCTGAGTTGAGATCGATCCAGGAGGATTCCCATGACGAAGAAAACCCTGCACTCCATTGAAGAAACAGAGCCGAAGAAGCCACTGCGCGCCGACCGGCCTCCCACCGAAGGCTTCGTGATCATCGTCGACAAACACTTCAAGTCGGAGTTCGACACCGCCGAGGCTGCTGAAGCGTCTGGCCGACAACTGAAGGCGTCGTATCCGATGCTTCAGATCGAAATCTATGACGCCGCCGGCAAGACCCGCACCTTGCTGAGCTGACAGGCCTGGTTGCCGGGTCTCGTGGTCGGTTTTCCGCCTACTCGACGCCGGCTTCCTGCGGCGTGAATTCGTAGACCGACGAGCAGAACTCGCAAGTCACGACCACCTTGCCGTCCTTGACCATCTCGGCGCGATCGTTCGGCGCAAAGCTCTTCAGCATCGACGACACCGCATCGCGCGAGCACGAGCACTGCGCGCGCAGCGTTTGCGGGTTGAAGACGCGCACGCCGCGTTCGTGGAACAGGCGGTACAGCAGCCGCTCGCCGGAGAGATCGGGATCGATCAGCTCGACATCCTCAACGGTGGAGATCAGCGACTGCCCCTCGACCCAGGCGTCGTCATCCGGCACGCTGTGCGTGGCCGTGCCTTCCGGCGCATCGCCGGGATGCAGATCGGCCTGCTTGGCGCGTTCGGGGGCCTTGGGCAGGAATTGCAGCAGGATGCCGCCGGCGCGCCAGTGCAGCTTGCCGCCTTCGCCGCCGCGCATCTCCTCGCCGACCGCGAGCCGCACCCGCGTCGGAATCTGCTCCGAGCGCAGGAAATATTCGTGGGCCGCCTCTTCCAGGCCGCCGCCGTCGAGCGCGACCAGGCCCTGGTAGCGGCTGGTGTTCGCGCCCTGATCGATCGTCATTGCAAGGTGGCCCTTGCCGAGCAGCTCACCCGAACTCTGCCCGTCCTTGAGGCGCGCCACATCGTAGCGCGCATAGGCACGCAGCCGGTCGGGCGCCTGGAAATCGACGATCAGGAGCGAGACCGGACCGTCGGTCCGGGTCTGCAGGATGAAGCGGCCCTCGAACTTGACGGAGGAGCCGAGCAGCGTGGTGAGCACGATGGCCTCACCGAGCAGCTTGCCGACCGCGGGCGGATAATCGTGCTTGTGCAGGATCTCGTCGAGCGCGGGGCCGAGCCGGGTCAGCCGGCCGCGCAAGTCCAGCGCACCGACCTCGAAGGCCAGCACGGCATCGTCAACAGGAACCGCCGAGGGCGCGCGAATGGGCGTCTCGGCCTGAATTTTGATGTCGGGGGATTGTGAAACCATGGCGCTCTATCTGGGGTCTCGGACCATGAAATAAAGGGGTTCAGCATACCGGGAATCGACGTCGTCCCTGCGAAAGCAGGGACCCATATGTGGACGGCCCCCGTGGCACAAGAGCTTTCTGGGATTGGTCGGATCGCTGTCATCCATATGTCCGGCCTGTTTGATGCGATCGTGTTGATCGCTGGGCCAAGATGGTTTCCGCGACGCGAGTGCCAAACAACCTGGCGACCTTGTGAAGGCCAATGGGTCCCGCGGCTTGTCTCGCGTTCTGGATCGATCGATCATTCCATCTGCTCTTGCAGCTCCGGTTCGTCCGGCGAGCGCTACGTCCGGCCGGCCGACCTGTTAGGTGACAGCGTTCATGCGTGCGGCATCATAGCTCTCGCCGGTCGCCATCAGCTTCCAGGCGATGCGGGCCACCTTGTTGGCGAGCGCCACGGCCGCAAGCTTCGGCGGCTTGCGCCTGAGCAACGCCACGAGCCAGCGCGAGGGGTGGCCGCGCCCGAGCCTTGCCTGCCGGATCACCGCGGTCGCCCCGGCCACGAGCAGGCGACGCAGGGTCTCGTCGCCAGCGCGGGTGATCTTGCCGAGCCTGGTTTTGCCGGCGGTGGAATGGTCCTTGGGCGTCAGGCCGAGCCAGGCCGCGAACAAGCGGCCGGAGCGGAAGGCGTGCGGGTCCGGCGTCTTCATCACAAGCGAGGTCGCGATGATCGGACCGACCGAGGGGATCTGGGCCAGACGACGGCTTGTGGCGTTGGCCTGGTGCCAGGCCAGCAGCCTGGCCTCGACCGCCTTCAGCTCACCCTGCAACTGCGCATAGTCACGGCCCTGCATGGCGAACAGCTCGCGCGCCATAGCGGGAACGCTCTCGTCCTGCGTGATCCGGGCCAACAGCGGCTCGATCTTGTCCAACCCCTTCGGCGCGATCAGGCCAAACTCCGCCGCGTAGCCGCGGATCGCATTGCTGAGCTGGGTACGGCGGCCGATCAGCCCATCGCGGACACCTGCAAGCATCAGCGCGGCCTGCTGTTCGGCGCTCTTCACCGGCACAAACCGCATCCGCGGTCGGCCCATCGCTTCGCACACCCCATCCGCATCTCGCCCGTCGTTCTTGTTCCGCAGCACATAAGGCTTCACCAACTGCGGCGCTATCAGCTTCACCTCATGGCCAAGCTTGCCAAGCTCGCGCCCCCAGTAATGAGCCGCCCCGCAGGCCTCCATCCCGATCACGGTCGGCGGAAGCTTGGCAAAAAACTCAAGCACCTGCTTGCGCGACAGCTTCTTGCGCAACACCGGCTGTTCCGCCGCGTCAACTCCATGCAGCACAAAAATATGCTTCGACGTATCCATCCCAATACGGATAATCTCTCTCACGGACGGTCTCCTTGTCTGAGATTTACAACAACCTCATTCTGGCACACTGATGCCGTAGGGGGCCGTCCACACCATCAACCACAGGATTTTGTCGCGGCACAAGGCGTCTGCCCATGTGCCTTTTTCGCAGGCCGCGGCGTATGGGTCCCTGCTCCAGTGCGCAATTGCGCACAAGGCAGGGACGACGGCATTGATGTCGTCGACTACGCGACCGTGTCGAAACACCAGGCCAGAATGCCCTTCTGCGCATGCAGGCGGTTTTCCGCCTCGTCGAACACCACAGATTGCGGGCCGTCGATCACCTCGTCGGTGACCTCCTCGCCGCGATGCGCGGGCAGGCAGTGCATGAACAGCGCGTCCGGCTTGGCGAGCGACATCAGCTTGGCATTGACCTGATAGGGCTTCAGCACGTTGTGGCGGTGCTCGCCCTCCTTGTCGCCCATCGACACCCAGGTGTCGGTGACGACGCAGTCGGCGCCGCGCACGGCGGCTTCCGGATCGGTGCCGAGCATGATCGGCGCGCCGGTGGCCTTGATCCAGTCCCGCATCGGCTTCTTCGGCGAGAGCTCGGGCGGGGTGGCAATGTTGAGATTGAACTTGAACCGCTCCGCAGCGTGCGCCCAGGAGGCCAGCACGTTGTTGTCGTCGCCGGTCCAGGCCACCGTCTTGCCCTCGATCGAGCCGCGGTTTTCCTCATAGGTCATGAGGTCGGCCATCACCTGGCAGGGATGCGAACGCCGGGTCAGGCCGTTGATGACGGGCACGGTGGCGTGGGCGGCGAGCTCGAGCAGCGCGTCATGGTTGAGGATGCGGATCATGATCGCATCGACATAACGCGACAGCACGCGCGCGGTGTCGGCGATGGTCTCGCCGCGGCCGAGCTGCATCTCGGCGCCGGTCAGCATGATGGATTCACCGCCGAGCTGGCGCATGCCGACGTCGAACGACACCCTTGTGCGGGTCGACGGGCGCTCGAAGATCATCGCCAGCGTCTTGCCTTCGAGCGGCTTCCTGCCCTTCTCATGCGCCTTCAGCCTCGCCTTCATGGCGGCTCCGGCTTCGAGCATGTTGCGCAGCTCGGCGAGCGGCAGCTCGTTGATGTCGAGGAAGTGACGGACCGGCTTGCTCATTATCCAGCCGCCTTCTTCGGCTGCGGCGCCGATAGCACAGAGCAGGCGCGCTCGAGCGCTGTGATCGACTGGTCGATCTCGGCCTCGGTCACGATCAGGGGCGCCAGGAACCGCACCACATTGTCGCCGGCGCCGACGGTGAGCAGCTTCTCGTTGCGCAGCGCGGCGATCAGATCGCCCGACGGCACCACCGCCTTGACTCCGATCAACAGGCCCTCGCCGCGCACCTCCGACAGCACGCCGGGATAGCGGTCGACCACGGAAGCGAGCTTCTGCTTGAGCAGCAGCGACATCTTCTGCACGTGCTCGAAGAAACCGGGCTTGAGCATGACGTCGAGCACCGCATTGGCGGCGGCGACCGCCAGCGGATTACCGCCGAAAGTCGAGCCGTGCGAGCCCGGCGCCATGCCGGCCGCAGCCTGCGCGGTCGCCAGCACCGCGCCGATCGGGAACCCGCCGCCGAGCGCCTTCGCCAGCGACATCACGTCCGGCGTGACGCCGGTGCGCTTGTAGGCGAACAGCTCGCCGGTGCGGCCCATGCCGGTCTGCACCTCGTCGAAGGCGAGCAGCAGGCCATGCTCGTCGCACAGCGCGCGCAGTGCTTTGAAGAACGCCTGCGGCGCCGAGCGCACGCCGCCCTCGCCCTGCACCGGCTCGATCAGGATGCCGGCGGTGTGCGGGCCGATCGCCTTCTTCACCGCCTCGATGTCGCCGTGCGGCACCTGGTCGAAGCCGTCCATCGGCGGGCCAAAGCCTTCGAGATATTTCGCCGAGCCGGTCGCAGCCAGCGTGCCCAGCGTACGGCCATGGAAGGCGCCTTCGAAGGTGATGATGCGGTAGCGTTCGGGATGGCCCTTGGAGAAGTGGTGGTGGCGGACCAGCTTGATCACGCCCTCCATCGCTTCGGCGCCGGAATTGCAGAAGAACACGAAGTCGGCAAAGCTCTGCTCGCACAGCCGCGCGGCAAGCACCTCGCCGTCCGGGCTCTTGAACAGGTTCGACATGTGCCAGAGCTTGGTCGCCTGTTCCTGCAGCGCCTTGACCAGATGCGGGTGCGCATGCCCGAGCGCGTTCACCGCGACACCCGAGGTGAAATCGAGATAGCGGTCGCCGTTGGTTGCGATCAGCCAGGCGCCCTCGCCGCGCTCGAAGCCGAGATCGACCCGGGCGAAGACGGGGAGCAGATGCGACGAGGCGTTGGTCATGGCGTTCACTGCCGGTTTGAAGCCGTCAATTGCTGCGCGCCTTGACGCCAACGCAGCAACCGCCAGCTTCGGAAAACAAAACGGCCGCCTTTGCGGGCGGCACGTACGGGTCATTCTATGCGGCGGCCGGTAAGTGTCAATCGTCAGGAGCCGGCCTTTGCTGGCCTTCCTGCAATGCGAAACCAGCGCAATCCGGAGCATTCCGGTGCGGTGGAAAAGCCTCATAGCAATGCTTAACTTTGTGGGAACATGTGGACGCACGGCCGCGGACTCTTGCGCCAGAGTCACGCCATATTGTAGCGTTTGGCCTGTCGGGTACGACATCTCGTGCGGCAGTACTGGACCCTCTAAGTAGCCTTCGTGTCTCGTGTAAACGTTCGGGCGCAACACCGTGCCCGGCGAGGGCTAAGGGATTCTGGCCGCAGGGATATTTGTCCAGATTGGCTCGCAGCGCCGCTCCGATGAGTGGCCGGCGCCATGCGAAAGGAAGAATGCGATGACTGTATTGACCTGGTCCGACGATCGCGTCGAGCAGCTGAAGAAGCTCTGGGAATCCGGCCTCTCGGCCAGCCAGATCGCGGCGGAACTTGGCAATGTGACGCGAAACGCCGTGATCGGCAAAGTGCATCGGCTCGGCCTCTCCGGCCGCGCCAAGGCCCCCTCCACGGCCGCGCCGCGGCAGCGCAAGGCCCGCCCCGCCCAGCACATGATGCGGGTGGCGCGCCCGGTCTCGCGCGGCAACACCGCGCTTGCGCACGCCTTCGAGGTCGAGATGGAGCCCGATCCGATCTCCTTCGACAACGTGGTGCCGATGAGCCAGCGGCTGTCGCTGCTCGAGCTCAACGAGGCCACCTGCCACTGGCCGGTCGGCGATCCCTCGAGCCCGGAATTCTTCTTCTGCGGCGGCAAGGCGCTCGCCGGCCTGCCCTATTGCGCGCATCACTCGCGCGTTGCCTACCAGCCCGCCAACGATCGCCGCCGGCCGTCGGCGAAGCCACAGATCAAGTAGCACTCGGGAAACTGCCTGGACTGCAAAAACAAATCCCCGCGAAAGCGGGGATTTTTTTGTGTGATCGTAGCGCGGAAGTATCCACCAGCGTCGTCCCGGCGAAAGCCGGGACAACGCCGTGTTGTGGCTTGAGGTTGCCGTGCAAGCCTTACGGCTGCGGCTCGGCCTTGGCAAACCGGTCGTCGAGCGCATAACCGGCGCCGCGCACGGTGCGGATCGGATCCTGCTCGCGGCCCGGATTGAGCAGCTTGCGCAGGCGGCCGATGTGCACGTCGACGGTACGCTCATCGATATAGATGTCGCGGCCCCAGACGCTGTCGAGCAGCTGCTCGCGGCTGAACACGCGGCCGGGATGCTCGAGGAAGAATTCGAGCAGCCGATACTCGGTCGGACCGAGATCGATCGGACGTCCCGAGCGCGCCACGCGGCGCTTCTCGCGATCGAGCTCGATGTCGCCGTAGGTCAGCACGGTTGCAAGCCGCTCCGGGCTCGCGCGGCGCAGCAGGCCCTTCACCCGTGCCAGCAATTCCGGCACCGAGAACGGCTTGACGATGTAGTCGTCGGCGCCGGTGGCAAGCCCGCGCACGCGCTCGCTCTCCTCGCCGCGCGCGGTCAGCATGATGATCGGAAGCTGCTTGGTCTCGGGACGCGCCCGCAGGCGGCGGCACAGCTCGATGCCGGACAGGCCCGGCAGCATCCAGTCCAGTACCACGAGGTCGGGAACGCGCTCCTTCAGGCGGGTGTCGGCATCGTCGCCGCGCCCGACCGTTTCGACATCGTAGCCTTCCGCATCGAGGTTGTAGCGCAACAGTGTCGTCAGCGCTTCCTCGTCTTCGACTACCAGAATGCGTGCGCTCATCGGTTTAAATTCTCTCTCTGTGGTGATCCGTTGCCCAGACGCAAACCGAAACGCTTACTTTCCTGACCATAATCCCCGCGGAGACGACTTGTCGTGAAGACAATCCGGCCCCGCGCCTGCGGATCATGTCCTAGGTACCCGGCACCGTGGTGGCAAAGTTGGTCATGTCGCCCTTCGGGCGCTTGTCGGTGATCTGCTGGCCCTCGATCATGTAGAACACGGTTTCGGCGATGTTGGTGGCGTGATCGCCGATCCGCTCGATGTTCTTGGCGCAGAACATCAGATGGATGCAGAACGAGATGTTGCGCGGATCCTCCATCATGTAGGTCAAGAGCTCGCGGAACAGCGAGGTGCAGATCGCATCGACCTCCTCGTCGCCCTTCCAGACGTTCATCGCCGCCGGCAGATCGTGCGCGGCATAGGCGTCGAGCACCGACTTGACCTGCGACAGCACGAGGTCGGTCATGTGCTCCAGGCCGCGGATCAGCTTCAGCGGCTGGAAATCGCTTTCCAGCGCCGCGACGCGCTTGCCCATGTTCTTGGCGAGGTCGCCGATCCGCTCGAGGTCGGTGGCCACGCGCATCGCGCTGACGATTTCACGCAGGTCGATCGCCATCGGCTGGCGGCGGGCGATCGTCAGCACCGCGCGCTCTTCGATGACGCGCTGCAGCTTGTCGATCTCGATGTCGGCGGCGACCACGCGCTTGCCGAGCGCGACGTCGCGACGGATCAGCGCGTCGACCGACTCGGTGATCATCCGCTCGACGAGGCCGCCCATTTCGGCGACCAGGCGAGTCAACTCCTGCAGGTCGCTGTCGAATGCCTTGGCGGTATGTTCAGAAGCCATCTTGTATCTCCTCAGCCGAACCGGCCGGTGATGTAATCCTGAGTCCGTCGATCGCTCGGCGAGGTGAAGATCTTGTTGGTGTCGTCGAACTCGATCAGCTCGCCGAGATACATGAAGGCGGTCTTGTCGGAGACGCGCGCCGCCTGCTGCATGTTGTGGGTGACGATTGCGATCGTGTAGTCCTCGGAGAGCTCCTGGATCAACTCCTCGACCTTGGCGGTCGAGATCGGATCGAGCGCCGAGCACGGCTCGTCGAACAGGATCACCTCGGGCCGCACCGCCACGGTGCGCGCGATGCACAGGCGCTGCTGCTGGCCGCCGGAAAGCGACAGGCCGGAAGCGTTCAGCTTGTCCTTGACCTCGTTCCACAGCGCGCCGCCGCGCAGCGCCTTCTCGACCCGGTCGTCCATCTCGGACTTCGAGATCTTCTCGTAGAGGCGGATGCCGAAGGCGATGTTCTCGTAGATCGTCATCGGGAACGGCGTCGGCTTCTGGAACACCATGCCGACCCGCGCGCGGAGCAGATTGAGGTCGAGCTTGGGATCGAGAATGTTGGTCTGGTCCAGCATCAGCTGACCGGTGGCGCGCTGGCCGGGATAGAGGTCGTACATCCGGTTGAAGATCCGCAGCAGGGTCGACTTGCCGCAGCCGGACGGTCCGATGAACGCGGTGACGCGGTTGGTACCCAGCGTCAGGTTGATGTTCTTCAGCGCGTGGTGCTCGCCGTAATAGAAGTTAAGGTTGCGCACCGTGACTTTCGGCGGCGCTTCCGGCAGCGGCGTATGCGGTGCAACGTGGCTCGGGTTACTGGTTGAAACGGAGAGCTCGGTCATTTTGCGGCCCTTTCGGCACCAAGGATACGCGCGCCGATATTCAGCGCGAGCACGGTGAATGTGATCAGCAGTGCGCCGCTCCACGCCAGCTCTTTCCAGTAGGCGTAGGGGCTCTGCACGAAGTTGTTGATGGTCACCGGCAGGTTGGCCATCGTCTTGGTCAAGTCCCAGCTGAAAAACTGGTTCGACAGCGCGGTGAACAGCAGCGGCGCGGTCTCGCCGGCGACACGGGCGGTCGCCAGCAGCACGCCGGTGATCAAGCCGCTACGCGCAGCACGATAAGCGATCCGCTTGATCACCAGCGAGCGCGGCAGGCCGAGCGCGGAAGCCGCCTCGCGCAGCGGATTGGGCACCAGCAGCAGCATGTCCTCGGTGGTGCGCAGCACGACCGGGATCACGATCACGGCGAGCGCGAGACTGCCTGCGATCGCCGAGAAGCCGCGCATCGGCACCACCACCGCACCATAGATGAACAGGCCGATGATGATCGAGGGTGCGCTGAGCAGGATATCGTTGATGAAGCGGATCACCGAGGTGAGCTTGTCGTGCTTGCCGTACTCGGCGAGGTAGGTGCCGGCGAACAGGCCGAGCGGCGCGCCGATGCCGACGCCGATCACCGTCATGATGACCGAGCCGACGATGGCGTTGAGCAGGCCGCCTTCGGTCGAGCCCGGCGGCGGCGTGTTCTGGGTGAACAGCTGCACGCTGAGGCCGGCAAGGCCGTTATAGACCAGCGTGAACAGGATCAGCGCCAGCCAGGTGACGCCGAACAGCGCCGCGCCGACACAGAGTGCGCGAATGACGATGTCGCTGCGGCGGCGGGATTTGTAGATCGGGTTCATGGCCCTATTTCCCCGCTTTCGTTTCAAGCCGCATCAGCATCAGCCGCGCGCCGGCGAGCACGAAGAAGGTCAGCACGAACAGCAAGAGGCCGAGCAGGATCAGGCCGGACTGGTGCAGGCCGTCGCTCTCGGCGAATTCGGAGGCGATCGCCGCCGAGATCGTGGTGCCCGGCGCGAAGATCGACGACGAGATGCGGAACGAGTTGCCGATGATGAAGGTCACCGCCATCGTCTCGCCGAGCGCGCGGCCGAGCGCCAGCATAATGCCGCCGATCACGCCGACCCGGGTGTAGGGGATCACGACGCTGCGGACGACTTCCCAGGTGGTGCAGCCCATGCCGTAGGCGGCTTCTTTCAGGACCGGCGGCACGGTCTTGAACACGTCGACCGAGATTGCCGTGATGAAGGGCAGCACCATGATCGCGAGGATCAGCGCGGCGTTGAACAGGCTGAGATAGGACGGCGGACCTGCGAACACCGCACCCAGCACCGGGACGCCCTCGAAGATCCGGATCATGAAGGGCTGGAACGTGTTGGCCAGGAACGGGCCCAGCACGAAGAAGCCCCACATGCCGTAGATGATCGAGGGAATGCCGGCGAGTAGCTCGATGGCGATGCCGATCGGGCGGCGCAGCATTTGCGGGCAGAGCTCGGTGAGGAAGATGGCGATGCCGATGCCGACCGGAATGGCGATCAGCATCGCGATGACCGAGGTGATCAAGGTGCCGTAGATCGGGCCGAGCGCGCCGAGCACCGGCGGATCGGCCGAGGGCGCCCAGCGCTGCGTCCAGAGGAAGGCGAAGCCGTACTCCTTCATCGCCGGCCAGGCGCCGGCGATCAGCGACAGGATGATGCCGCCGAGGATCAACAGGACCGAGATCGCCGAGACACGGGTGATCCAATAGAAGGTGAGATCACCGAGCTTGAAGGCGCTGAGGGCCTTGGCGCGATCGTAAGGTCCCGCGGCTTCCATCACATCGCTCTGAACAGCCATGTCTGCCACGCCAATCCCCTCATTACTATGTGAAAGCTACGCAAACCGCTACGCCCCGAAGCGATCTTCACTGACGCATTTGGCCGGGCGTCGGTCCGGCTTGCGCCACCCGGGGCGCGAACCGCGGTCCCCGCCCCGCGTTTCTTGCCGCGGTGATGGAGCCCGGATCTCAATCGGTCGACCTGTGCCGCCCTTGGGAGGCGGCACAGGTGTTGTTCAAAGCGTCGGACTTAGCTCTTGATGTCCGAGGACCAGGTCTTCTCGATCAGCTTGACGACCGATTCCGGCATCGGGATGTAGTCGAGCTCTTCGGCCGCCTTGCCACCCTTCTCGAAGGCGTACTTGAAGAACTTGAGCGCTTCCTGCGAGGCCGCCTTGTCGGTCGAGTCCTTGTGCATCAGGATGAAGGTCGCCGCGGTGATCGGCCAGGAGGCTTCGCCCGGCTGGTCGGTCAGGATCACGTAGTAGCCGGGAGCCTTGGACCAATCAGCGTTCGACGCAGCAGCCTGGAAGGCGGCGATCGTCGGCTGTACGGTCTTGCCGGCCTTATTGACCAGCGCGGTGTAGGTCAGCTTGTTCTGCTTGGCATAGGCGTATTCGACATACCCGATCGCGTTCTTGGTCTGGCCGATGTTGCCGGCAACGCCCTCGTTGCCCTTGGCGCCGACGCCGACCGGCCACTCGACCGCGGTGCCGGAACCGACCTTGGACTTCCAGTCGGCGTTCGACTTGGAGAGGTAGTCGGTGAAGTTGAAGGTGGTGCCCGAACCGTCCGAACGGCGCACGACGGTGATCGCGTCGGCCGGCAGGGTCAGCTTCGGATTGAGCTTGGCGATCGCCGCGTCATTCCACTTGGTGATCTTGCCGAGATAGATGTCGCCGAGCACTTCGCCGGAGAGCACGAGATCGCCCGGCTTGACACCTTCCAGGTTCACGACCGGAACGATCGCGCCCATCACCATCGGCCACTGGACGAGGCCGTCCTTCTCGAGCTGCTCGGCCTTGAGCGGCGCGTCGGTCGCGCCGAAGGTCACGGTCTTGGCCTGGATCTGCTTGATGCCGGCGCCGGAACCGATCGACTGATAGTTCAGGCCATTGCCGGTGTCCTTCTTGTAGGCGTCAGCCCATTTCGAATAGATCGGGAACGGGAACGTTGCGCCGGCGCCGGTAATATCGGCAGCGAAGGCCGACGTCGAAGCGGCGACCAGGCCGGCAGCGACGATAGCTTTGATGAAATTCATGGGGTGGTCTCCATCTTGTGAGCGAAGCGCCAATTGCGCCCGATCGCGCCCACGCCGGTCCATCTAGGAGCGGTCGGTGCTGCTTTTACGAAGGTTGGATGACAGTTGGATGACAGTACTAAGCGACTGAAAACGCTTAGCTTTGGGTCGGTAACGGGGTCTTCGGCCGGGGAAAACAGGCGGTAAAGGTCGCGCCATTGTTCGGCACGCTCTCGATCAGAAGACGCCCGCGATGACGGTTAAGAATATGTTTCACCAGCGATAATCCGAGGCCGGTTCCGCCCTGGTTACGGCTGTCGCCGACGTCCACCCGGTAGAACCGCTCGGTCAGCCGCGGCAGGTGCTCCGGGGCGATGCCAGGGCCGAAATCCCGTACCATGACACGGATTTCGGGGCTCCCCTCGCCCGATGCGCCCGAAACGGCCTGATTGAGCGACACTATGACGCGGCCGCCCGAGGCGCCGTATTTGAGGGCGTTCTCGATCAGGTTTTCGAACAGGCGGAGCAGTTCCTCGCGGTCGCCCGCAATCGTGACCGAGGTCGGCGGCAGGTCGACGTCGATCTCGACCTGGCGCTCGCTGGCCAGCGCCTCGAGCCCGTCGGCCACCTGGCGGATGATCGGCACGATATCGATCGACGCCTCGGGCCGCACATGGGCCGACAGCTCGACCCGCGACAGCGACAGCAGGTCGTCGATCAGCCGGGCCATGCGGGTGGCCTGGGTGTGCATGATGCCGAGGAAGCGCTCGCGCGCCCGGGCGTCCTCGCGGGCCGGCCCCTGCAGCGTGTCGATGAAGCCGGACAAGGCGGCGAGCGGCGTGCGGAGCTCATGGCTGGCATTGGCGACGAAATCGGCGCGCATCTCCTCGACCCGGCGCAGCGGCGTCAGATCGTGGAAGGTCATCAGCATGCATTTCTCGGTGCCGCCGAACTGGGTCGGCACCGGCACCGGCGTGATCACCAATTCCATCCAGCGATCGACCGGAACGTGGTCGGAGTAGGTGGCGCGGCGCGGCTCGGTGGTCGCGATCGCCTCGCGCAACGCAGTGATAATCTCCGGCGAACGCAGGGCAAATTGCGCCAGCTCGTTCTTGCGCAGGGCCGGCGCCAGCTGGGCCGCGGCGGTGTTGAGATGGATGACGCGGCCGGCACGGTCGAGCAGCACGGCCGGGTCCGGCATGCCGGCGACGACGGCGCTGACGGCGGTCGCCTCGACCGGATTGCCGTGGCGGACATCCTCGCGCGAGGTGCCGGCATCATGCAGCCGCCATGGCACCAGCGCCGCGGCCGCGATGCAGACGAACACCGCGCAGGCGCGCACCAGCGACAACTCGCCGAGCGCGACCACCACGCTCAATGCCAGCGCTGCGGCAAGCAGGATCAGCGCGGAATGGCGCAGCCGATCGGGCCAGGGCGAGAAAATCGAATGCGGCGTATCGTCAATGGCCATTGCGGCGGCTTTCTTCCCGTCGGTTCATGTCTCGCCCAGGCGTGGTCAGATCGACCGTCCCTCGGGAGGCATCGGGCCGCGTCATCAGACCCCGGAATCACCGCGCTTGCGGACCAGAACCGCCTCATGATGCGGCTCAGCGCGGGGACCCGAATCAGTCTGCGGCAGCCGCTTGAGTCGGGCGCCGACGATAACCTCCCGAAACGTCAGCAAGATTACAGATATGACGAACGGCGCAATATAGTAGAGCAGCCGGAACAGCAGCATGCCGCCGAGCAGGTCCTCGCGGTCCATCTGCCAGAGGCCGACCAGCATGGCGGCGTCGAACACCCCAAGCCCGCCGGGGGAGTGGCTGGCGAAGCCGAGCAGGGTCGCCGACACGAAGATGACAGCGACCACGACGAAGCCGAGGTTGGGCTCGTCCGGCACCAGCACGTACATCGCCAGCGCGCAGAAGCCGAGGTCGACGATGCCGATCGCGATCTGCAGCAGCGTCAGCGGGCCGCCCGGCAGGGTCACCGTCCAGGGACCGCGGCCGACCACCCGCGGCTGGGTCCAGACCCAGACCACATAGGCGACCAGCGCAATGATGATGCCGAACGCGAGCGTCCGGTTGAGCCAGGGCGGCAGCTGGTCGATGTTGGCTGCGGCTTCCGGATGATAGGCGATGCCGAGCCCGAGCACCGCGGCATTGCCGAGCCAGAAGGTCAGGCCGGCGAGGAAGCAAATCTTGGCGACGTCGATCGCGTTCAATCCCCAGGCCGAATAGATCCGGTAGCGCACTGCGCCGCCGGTGAAGACGCTGGCGCCGACATTGTGCCCGATCGAATAGGAGGTGAATGCCGCGAGCGCATTGACGCGATAGGGCACGTGGGCGTGGCCGATCGCGCGCACCGCGAACAGATCGTAGAAGGTCAGCGTGAAGTAGCCGGCTGCGACGAACAGTCCCGCCAGCGCGATTTGTCGCGGCTCGGTGCTCTTGATGGCCTCGAGCACCTCATTGGTGTCGATGCCGCGCAGCATATGATACAGGACGTAGCAGGCGATGCCGATGACGGCGATGCTGATGACAACACCCAGCCGATGCAGGATTTGCTTCTGGCGCAGAAACGCCATCGCCCTGCGTATTGCTTCCAGCATCTAGACCTCGAATTGCGATCCCGCGACGGCGGCTCCCGGGCGAACCCCGCCGGCGCTTCGCTGTGCCCCGACCCCTGTAGCGCGTTTTAAGCCGGAGTGGAATTCGTCAAACGACAATAAAACGCGCATCTTCAAGATATTAGGGATGATTCATGACAGCGGGTGCACAAATATGCGCGTTTCTCGCCATCTTCGACAAGACTTGACATCGACGTGCGGCAGTTAGCCCGCCGAACGGCGCGCAAGGCCATCCGGGAAACTACGGGAAGCAGAAGCGACGCCGCGGCGCCCGCGCAGCGAAAATCGCCGCCGCAATGGTGATGCGACGGCGACGAGGCGAGCCAGCGTAGATTTTTATGCCCGCGCCGTAGTCACAGCGCTGACGATTTCGGCGGCATCGGGGAAATGCCCCTTCACGCGCTTGGCGATCACATTGCCGTCAAGCCTGACCTCGAAGATGCCGCCCTTGCCGGGCAGCAGCTCCGCATCGAGGCCAAGGCGATCGCGCAGCAGCGCGGCGGCTTCCCTGGCGCGCTTCTCGTAGCCGCAGGGACGGCAATAGGTGATCGAGAGGTCGGTCATGGCGTGCTCTCCCATCGCTCATGCTGCGAGATGTTGCGCGTTCACGGCTTCGATGCCGGCGATCCACCCTGCAACCGAGCGACCGATCGCCTCCGGATGATCCTCCTGCAGATAATGCGCGCCCGCGCCGAGCTGAATGACCGCGCAATGCTGCAGCCTCGCCGCGAAATCCGCGGCGAAGGCCGGCGACACCAAGGCTCCGGGAGACCCCGCAAACAGCAGCTTCGGATAGGTCGATGCCGCAAGTGCCGCATGCGCGACAGTGAGCGCCTGATCGACATCGGCGGGTTCGCCTGCGATCGGCAGCTCGCGCGGCAGCATCAAGGTCGGCTTGCGGCTCTCGCGCGTCGCAAACGGCGCACGGTAGGCGGCCATCTCCTCCTCGCTGAGCGTGCGCAGGATCGAGCCGGGCAGCACGCGTTCGACGAACGCATTATTGTCGAGGACCATCGCTTCGCCCACTCCCGGCGTGCGGAATTTCCGGAACGTGTCCCGGGCAGCCTCGTGCTGGTGGAAGTCGGACCAATCCCGCATCGGGCGGATGAACTCCATGAAGGCGAGCCCACGCACGAGTTGCGGACGGCGCGCCGCGAGATGGAACGCGAGCGCCGTGCCCCAATCCTGGGCGACCAGATACGCCGAGCTGATGCCGAGCTCGTCGATCAGCGCATCGAGATAGTCCGCATGGTCGAAGAAGCGGTAGGCGATGTCGGGTTTGCCGGACTGTCCGTAGCCGATCAGGTCGGGCGCGATGCAGTGCCCGACCGGCGCCACCAGCGGCATGATGTTGCGCCAGATATAGGATGAGGTCGGATTGCCGTGCAGGAACAACACGTGCGGCGCGTCGCTGCGCCCAAGCTCGCGATAGGCCATCGTGGTCCCGAACACCGAGCGATGATGCAGACTGATATCGGCAGACATGGTCATGGCAACTCCTTGAACACGGTTTGGAAGGCGATCGTCTTGAAACGCTCGAGCGCGGCCGCGCTGCGCTCGACCTTCATGCGCAACATCGCGCCCTGCCAGGATGCGAGCAGGAAATCGGCAAGCGCATCGGGATCGAAGTCGGACGCGATCTCGCGTTTGGCCTGAGCTTCGGCGATGCAGGCCGCAAACGGCGCACGCCATTCCCGGAAGATCTCGTCGAGCTGCTCGCGCAGCATCTCGCTCGAGCCCGACGCCTCGAGGCTGAAATCGCCGATCAGGCAGCCGCGGGTGAAGCCGTCATGCGCGAGCTTGCCGGTGATCAGATCGAGATAGCGCCGCAGCCTGTCGCGCGGCGGCAGCGTCGTGTCGCCGAGCGCTTCGGCGACGAGGCCGCGCACATAGAGAAAGTAGCGGTCGAGCACTTCCGACGCGAACAGCTCCTTGGAGCGGAAATGGTTGGTGAACGACCCCTGCGGCGCGCCGGCTGCGGCGGTGACGTCGCGCACGCTGGTGCCGTGATAGCCGGTCCGGAACATTTCCTTCAGGCCGGCGTCGAGGATGGTATCGCGGAGAGAGGGTTTTGGCATGGACATAACTTAATACGTACGTACGTATTAATGTCAAGCGGTAAAATGCATGCAGCTCGCCCTGCGCTCGGCGGCGCCGCTCAGTCCTGTTGGGTCAAGGGTTTGGGGGTCAATTCGCGGGCCTGCTGCGCGAGACCACCCAGTCGCGCAGCCAGGAGCCGATCGCGCAGCCGACGAGATAGAGCGCGAACATGACCAGGAAGAGATCGAGCCAGTAGCCGAAGCGGCCGGGCACGACCCGCGCAAACGATGCCGCGACCAGCGCGGCGGCGAGCAGCGCGAGCCAGCGCATCCACATCTTCGAGACGCCCTGCGCCCGATGCACCACCGCGATCCAGCCCATGCCGAAGCCGAGCAGCGCGGCGCCGAGCAGCCAACCCCAGAAGAATGTCGCAAGCACGGTCATCGCTACTTCACCACGAATTCGATGCGGCGGTTCTGCGCCTTGCCGTCTTCACTCTCGTTGCCGGCGAGCGGCTGCGTGCTGCCATAGCCGATCGGCGTGAAGCGGTTGGCAGGCAGTCCGGCGCGCACGAGGTAATCGACCACGGCCTGCGCGCGGCGCTCCGACAAGGCTTGGTTGGCCGCCTCCTCACCGTCGCTGTCGGTATGGCCGGCGACTTCGATCGTCGCATTGGGACAGCGCATCGCGGTCTCGATCAGGCGGTCGAGCAGACCGGCGGAGTCAGGAACGATGTCGGCCTTGCCGGACTCGAAGCGGATCTTGCCCTTGGAGAGGATCTCGGAAAACAGCTGCTGACACACCGTCGGATCGACCGGCGCCGCCGCCGGCTTGACTGTGACCTCGGCCTTGTATTGCCAGCCCTGCGGAAAATCCTTGCCGAGCCCGTCGCGGATCTGGCCGGCCGCGGCATCATAGAGCGCATCGCCCGACAGCTTCACCTCGCGGTCCGACACCACCAGCGTCCCGGTCGACAGCCGCGACAGCGCGCCGAGCGCAGGCACCACCGCCGCCGCAAACCCTGAGGGCGCGCCGATGCTGGCCTTGAGATTGTCGACCACCTTTTCGCTGAAGAACTTGCGGCCGGCGGCCGCGACCAGCGCGGCATGCACGTTGTTGTCGGGCACGTAGCCGGTCAGCGTCAGCGTCACCGCGACCGGATCCTTGTAGGCCTGGAACACGTAAGGCGGCGCCTTGATGTCGTTGGCGGCGATCGAATAGCCCTCCGGCAGATTCTTCAGCGCCGCCGCGACCGCTTCGCGGCCGCCGAGCTCGCGCGCCATGCCGGCAAGAGCAACCTTGTTGTCGGTCAGCGTGATCTTGCCTTCCTTCAATTTGCCGATCTGGTCGAGCAGCAACAGCGCCGCCGGGTCGAACCGCGACGGCGCGCCACGGGCGAGCGCCATCTGATCTACCACCTCGACACCGCCGAGACTGGCCTTCGCGGCCTCGGTCAGCTTGCTCTTGCTCGACGGCAGCGGCGCATTGCCGCCGAGCGTCACCCGCACCACGTCGCGTTCGGCGGACCACACAAAGGGCTTGGCCTCAGCAACGAGGCGGGTCTCGTCGTTGACCAGCCGCACGCCCGGCACGGCCTCGACCGACGCCACTGCACTGAGACGGCCGTCCTCGGAGAAGGCATTGGCCGCAAAGGTCACGTCGCGGCCGTCGACGCTGATGCGGCGCTTGTCGAGCACGGTGTCCTTGAGTGCGGCATTGGAGCGCGCAGCAAGATCCGCCTCGACCGTTGCCGTGCTGGTCCAGGCCGCGATACCCCACAGGACGACCAGTGGAATCACCCCCGGCCACCACTTGCTACTCCACTTGAAAAGTCCGTGCATTCAGCGTCCTGCGGGTCTGGAACCAGAGAGAAAACAAACCCTTGGCTGACTGTCAAACCCCAAATCAAAGGCCATGGCGGGGGCGCCATATTGGATCGGGATAACAGTTTCTTCAGTGCTCTTTCGCTAAGTTTGCGACGGAATGCAAATCGGCCGGCCCGTGCCCCTCATGAAACAACTCCGCAACACCGTGATCCGTGCCGGGATGGAGGCGTTGTATTTCTCGGGTGCGCATATCCTGCTGCGGCCGATCTTTGCCGGCGTCGGCGCCATCTTCATGCTACACCACGTTCGCCCGCGGCGCGCCGACGCGTTTCAGCCCAACCATCACCTCGAGGTCACGCCGGACTTCCTGCGTGCGATGCTGACGCATCTGCGCGTGCTCGACGTCGATGTCGTCAGCATGGACGAGGCGCATCGCCGCCTCACCGAACGGAATTTCGCGCGGCGCTTCGCCTGCTTCACCTGCGATGACGGCTACCGCGACAACCGCGATTTCGCGCTGCCTGTGATGCGCGAGTTCGGCGCGCCGTTCACGGTCTTTGTCGCGAGCGATTTCGCCGAGGGCTGCGGCAAATTGTGGTGGATCGCGCTGGAGCGGATCATCGCGGCAGCGTCGGCGATCGAGGTGCCGATCGCCCGCGTCATGACGCGGATCGACACCGCGACGCCGCAAGCCAAGCGCACAGCGTTCGGCCGCATGCACGACTGGCTGCGTTCGCTGCCGAGCGAGCAGGAGATGCAGGCCGAGATATCCGCGCTGTGCGCCCGCCACGGCGTCGACGAGACCGGCATCGCGCGCGAGCTCTGCATGTCCTGGGACGAGCTGCGCGGCTTTGCCGACGATCCGTTGGTCACGATCGGCGCCCACACCATCACCCATTGCAATCTCGCCAAGCAGAGCGAGACCGTCGCGTCGTTCGAACTCGCCACCAGCCGGGCGCGAATCGAGGAAGCACTGCAGCGGCAGGTCGCGCATCTTGCCTATCCCTATGGCGACCGGATCGCGGCGGGGCAGCGCGAATTCGCGCTCGCCAGATCGATCGGCTTTCGGACTGCGGTGACGACGCGGCCGGGCATGCTGTTTCCCGAAAGCGCCGACCATCTGACCGCGTTGCAGCGGGTGTCGCTGAACGGCAATTACCAGGACGCGCGGCTTTTGCCGGTGCTGACATCCGGCGCCGCCACCGCGGTGTGGAACGGCTTTCGCCGCATCGACGCGGCGTGATCCGCTGTTCGTAGCCCGGATGCAGCCAACGGGTCGCGCGAACGCGCGCACGATGACAGGCTCCGCGTAATCCCGGACGGTCGCATCCACGGATAGCACTTCCCCGGATTTCGCTTCGCTCCATCCGGGCTACCGATCCCTTCCCTGTTTCTTGACTCGATCCCCGGCCGCGCCCAGAACCACTGGCAACGCAATGGAGGAGCGCATGTTCAAGGATCTGTTCTCACTGAAGGGCCGCGTCGCACTGGTGACCGGGGGATCGCGCGGCATCGGCAAGATGATCGCAGCCGGTTTCCTCGCGCAGGGCGCCGCGAAGGTCTACATCACCGCGCGCAAGGCAGGTCCCTGCGAGGCCACCGCCCAGGAGCTGACCGCCGCCTATGACGGCGAATGCATCGCGCTGCCGATCGACATCTCGACGGTCGAGGGCTGCGAGAAGCTCGCCGGTGAAATCATCAAGCGCGAGCCGAAGCTCGACATCCTGGTCAACAATGCCGGCGCGGCATGGGGCGCGGACTTCGACGAATTCCCGGAGAGCGGCTGGGACAAGGTGATGAACCTCAACGTCAAGTCGATCTTCTTCCTGACCAAGGCGCTGGCCAAGCCGCTGCGCGCCGCGGCGACCCATGACAAACCGGGCAAGGTGATCAACATCGCCTCGATCGACGGCATCTTCGTCAACCCGATGGAGACCTATTCCTATGCCGCCAGCAAGGCCGCTGTGATCCATTTGACGCGCCGGATGGCGACGCGCCTGATCAAGGACAACATCAATGTCACCGCGATCGCGCCCGGCGCGTTCAAGTCGGACATGAACCGCGCCGCGCGCGACCACGCCGACGAGGTCGCACAGCGCGTTCCGTCGCGGCGCGTGGGCAGCGACGAGGACATGGCGGGGACCGCGATCTATCTCGCCTCGCGCGCCGGCGACTATGTCGTGGGCAACACCATCGCAGTCGATGGCGGCGTGGTCTACGCGACCGCAGGGCTGGAGATCGCGGGGTAAGCGACCGCGCCTCTTACGCCCATCAGAGCATCACTGGTAATACAAAGGGCGCCTCGCCCGCAGCGGGGCGCTCTTTCCGACGCCTCTGGCTAGCTCCATCTGAAGCACGCCGCCAGACCTCACACACGCGACGATGTGAACTTCTGCTTCACATCACTCACGCGGGACATCACAGGGGGCTCCGTCAAAGCGGACGCGCGCAGCATGGATATCCGAATAGCGACGGTCGGCCCAATCGATGAGGCTCGCCATCGGGTGCAGCAGGGATTGGCCTAGCGGGGAAAGGCGATATTCAACGCTCGGCGGCTTGGTCGGAAAGACATGGCGGGTGATAAGTCCGTCGCGCTCCAAGTCGCGCAGCGTCTGTGTGAGCATGCGCTTCGAGATGTCGCGGATGGCTCGGCGAAGCTCGCCGAAGCGCTGCGGTCGCGTCGCGAGGGTCATGATCATGAGGATGCTCCACTTGTCGCCGATGCAGTCGAGCACGTCGCGCACCGGGCAATGCACGGGTTCTACTGACTGGGCGTCGTCCGATTGATATCGGCTGAATCGCTCGATCGCGCTCAATGCATCGCTCATGCCGGTCCCCTTTTTCTCTCCTGGTTACAAAAAACTGCCTCCTTACGGTGCAGGCCGGAGGTCTCTATGTGAGACCTACCCTACAATATAGGCCATTTAGGACCCGGAGAATACGCATGTTTCTAGTCACTGGAATTACAGGAAAAGTCGGCGGCGCAACGGCCAGGCATCTGTTGGCGCAAGGCAAGAAAGTACGGGCGCTGGTTCGCGACCGCGCGAAGGCGGCAAGCTGGACGGACCAGGGCGTGGAACTGGTGGACGGCGACTGGAACGACACGGCCGCCATCGAGCGGGCGCTCAAGGGCGTCGACGGCGCGTTTGTCATGTTGCCAGCCGTCTGGGCCCCCTCGCCGGACTTCAAGGAAGCCAAGGGCGTCATCGCGAACTATGTCGAGGCGCTGACCAAGGCCGCGCCGCCGCGGGTCGTCGGGCTCTCGTCGATGGGGGCGAACAGAACCAGCGGGCTGGGGATGATCACAGCCCTGTCGTTGCTGGAGCAAGGCTTTCGCAAACTGACATCGCCGACCGCCTTCGTGCGCGCCGGCGGGTTTTTCGAAAACTTCCTTTACGGCCTGCACGTCGCCCAGGGCGGCACGCTCCCCGTGTACTACAACCCGACCAACCGGAAATCGACCATGGTCGCGACGAACGACATCGGTGCCGAGGTGGCGACGCTGCTGACCGGGCCGGCGTGGTCGGGGCAGCGCGTCATCGAACTTGGTTCGATGGTCAGCGCGGATGAGGTCGCCACGCAACTGGGCGATGTCATGCAGCGCGAAGTCACGGCCTTCGCTGTCCCGCGTGCCGAGTGGCCGGCAGCATTCGAGCAGTTCGGCATCCCGAAGGGCCAAACCGGACCGGCTGAAGCGATGTTCGACGCCGTCAACGCGGGTTGGATGGACCTTGGCGTAGCGGGCACGGAGCGCGTCACCGGCACAACGCTGCCCCGCGATGTCTTCGCGACGGCCCAGAAGGCCGCCACGGCTTAGGTCCGCGGATCAGCGATGAGATCGACTTTCGGACCTGTTCCGGAAATTCGCATCTCCGTCGGAATGAATGCGTCGCGGCCGGCCGTCTCTCCGCGACGCCCTCATCAGACAAGGATGGACAAATGTCAAAGATTTCCTGGCGCCGAGTCTCGGCCTTGGCGCTTGCAGCCTTCTTCGTCGTGGGATCGCTCAGCAACATCTTCGCCCCTGGGTCTATCTACGAAGAATATCTGCGGTGGGGATACCCGTACTGGTTCCATTTCGTAACCGGATCGCTGGAACTCACGACCGCCGTTCTGCTGGCGCGGGCACGGACGCGGCTGTGGGGCTCGGCGCTCGGCTGCACCGTGATGTTGGCAGCGCTCGCGACCGTCACACTCCACGGTGAATACGGGCACGGCCTTGCGCCGCTTGTCGTGGCAACACTATCGATAGTCGTCGGCTGGATTGCCTGGCCGAAGCGGATCCCCAGTTCGGCATGACTGTCGCCACTGGAGGCCGAGGGAATCTCCGCGTGCTCGCGTTCACGGGTGAAAATCTCAACATCGTTGCGCGGCTCCGTGCACGTCCGGACTGGCGAACGGCGAGTGGCCGCCCCCTGTTCGTCGTTCAAAGGCTCGACGCAAACGCATCGACGAGTCGGTCGAAGGCTTCGGCTCTTTCCCACTGCGTGGCGTGGCCGGCACCGTCGATCACCTGAACCTGGCCGCGCCATAGCGTCGGCGCGGGCAGCCGTTGCAGATAGCCGAGATCGACCATCTGCTCCTCGCTGCCGTGCACGATCGCCAGCGGAATCCCGAGGCCGCGCACGATCTCGACCTCGTCCGCAAAGCGGCCGGCCTGCACGCTGGCGCCGAGATAGCCGCGCGCATTGCCGTCGGTGCGGCGGAAATCGGTGTCGACGAACGCGGGCAACGGCGCATAGTCCGGCGCGAAGACCGTTTTCAGCCAGGCCGCGATCTCGGCATCGCTGGGCGCCGGCGTGAAGGTGGTGGCCGACAGCCCCTTGAACCCGGAAAATCCGTCCGGCGCCTTGCTGATCGGCGGCGTACCGAAAATCATCAGCCCGGCCGCCATCGGCAATGACGGGGCTGCGTTGAGCACGGCATGTCCGCCGAGGCTCCAGCCCACCACCACCGCATCCTTCAGGCCGAGTTCCTTTGCGGCCGCGGCAATACAGCAGGCATAGCCTGCACCCGAATAGCCGTGCTCCGGATCGGGCGCAGGCGATGAGCCGCCATGGCCGGGAAGATCGATTGCGACCAGCCGGTATTTGGCGCCAAGCGGCCCCTGGAGTTGCTTCTGCCAGATTCTGGACGACGACGAATTGCCGTGAACCAGCAGGATGTCGCGGCCCGTACCCGCGCTCTCGAAGCCCGCGATCGTCTGCTCACCGAACTGGAGCTTGAGCGGACGCAGGGTCGGCCCCGGAAAAATCTCTTCACTCATGATGGCCCCGCCGAAATTCCGAACCGCGGCAAGCGGCTGAAGCCGTCATTGCGGTTGATGTATTGAAGCTGTGTGATCTCCGCGCGAAGGCATCGCGCTTGTCAAGCCGGGAAGCCCCAGCGCTTTATCGCGCGCGAGCGAACGCACGTCTCAAGAAAGAAAAGGGGCAAGCCAGGACCTTCTCGGCTTACCCCTTTTCGGCCCCTCCGGGAGGAGAGGAACTGCTAAAGCATGATCCGGAAAAGTGCGAAGCGATTTTCCGAAAAGACCATGCTCAAACAAAGAGCTAAAGCGCGATGACGATTCAACCTGATCTCATCGCGCTTTAGCTGAAACTCAGCTCTCGATCCTCACATATTCGAAGTCGCCGGGCTTATTGTCGATGCCGACCTTGGGAGGCGAGATCCAGGAGGCGAACTCGCCGGGTTCGGTCACCGGCTTCATCAGCGAGGCGATGAAGTCGCCGTCCGCGGTCGACGGCAGCCAGTCGTTCTTGCGCTTCGCCCAGGTGGCGTCGTCGATCAGGAGGCCATCGGGCGTCGCATGGATGTCCTTGAACTCGCCGATCTGGCGGTGGAAGGCGGTGTTCGGCACCGCGAGCTTGTAGTCGATGCCAGCAGTCGAGATCACCTTGTTCCAGCGCAGCATGCCCTTGACGCAATCCTGCGTGTAGTCGTCGCGCAGCCGCATGTTGAGCGCGGTCAGCGCCGGCTCGTCGACCATCTTGATCTGGCCGTCCACCATCTTCATGACCGGATAGGTCGAGCTCTTGAGCTGGTGATCGTCCTCGATCGTGGTCTCCTTGTAGCGGCCCTTGATGCCGGCGTTGAAGGCATTGGCCGCATTGGTCGACACTTCGGAGCCGAACAGGTCGAGCGACAGCGAATAGTGCAGGTTCAGCTTCTTCTGGATGGTCGGCAGGTCGATGACGCCGAGCGCCCGGACCTTGGCGATGTCGTTCGGATCGGTGATGCCGGCTTCCGTCATCGCATCGCAGGTGCGCTGCACGACGCGGGTGATGCCGGTCTCGCCGACGAACATGTGATGGGCTTCCTCGGTCAGCATGAAGCGGCAGGTGCGCGACAGCGGATCGAAGCCCGACTGCGCCAGCGAGTGCAGCTGCATCTTGCCGTCACGGTCGGTGAAGTAGGTGAACATGAAGAACGACAGCCAGTCCGGAGTCGCCTCGTTGAAGGCCCCCAGCATGCGCGGCGAATCCGCATCGCCCGAGCGGCGGCGCAGCAAATCGTCGGCCTCCTCGCGGCCGTCGCGGCCGAAATACTTCTGCAGGAGGTAGACCATCGCCCAGAGATGGCGGCCTTCCTCGACATTGACCTGGAACAGATTGCGCATGTCGTAGAGCGAGGGCGCGGTCTTGCCGAGATGGCGCTGCTGTTCGACCGAGGCCGGCTCGGTGTCGCCCTGGATCACGATCAGGCGGCGCAGCATGGCGCGATGCTCGCCGGGGACTTCCTGCCAGGCCGGCTTGCCGTAGTCCTCGCCGAACGGAATGACGCGGTTCTCTTCCTGCGGTGCAAGCAAAATGCCCCAGCGATATTCGGGCATCCGCACGTAGTCGAACTTGGCCCAGCCGCGCGGGTCGACCGAATAGGCGGTGCGCAGATAGACGAGCGATTCCTGGAATCCTTCCGGACCCATGTCGCTCCACCAGTCCATGTAACCGGGGTGCCAGCCCTCCAGCGCCTTGAGCACCTGGCGGTCTTCGGCGAGATTCACGTTGTTTGGAATCTTGGTCGAGTAATCGACGTTCATGATGTTCATGGCCGTGCTCCTTGGTATCGGTCCGACGTCTATCGTGTCTTGCTCAACCGTCATCCTGAGGAGCGCGTAGCGCGTCGATGGATGCTGGCTTGGTCCTAGTCCTCGCTAATGCTCGCACCTCCAGCGACAATGGCAAAGCCATTGCGCGGGGATGACGGCGTCATTTGCCTCAAACGCGCGTCATGTCGAATTGCGCCTTCTGGCCGGTGCCGTAGCGGCGCAGCGCGCCGTCTTCGCCGACCGCGTTCGGCCGCTGGAAGATCCAGTTCTGCCACGCCGTCAGGCGCGAGAAGATCTTCGATTCCATGGTCTCGGGACCAACGAAGCGCAGATTGGCTTCCATCCCGGTGAGGCCGTCGGGCGAGAACGAGGTGCGCTCCTCGAAGAACACGCGGACCTCGTCGTCCCAGTCGATGTCGTCGAGCGCGAAGGTGACAAGACCGAGCTCCTCGGCCTCCTCCGCATCGAGCGCCTTGCCGATCGAGCCCTGCGCGCGCTCCAGATCCATTGGGTCGGCCTGGAAGCGCGATTGCAGCCGGGTCAGGCCGTGGCTCATCGGATAGGGCCCGAAATTCATCGCCGTCAGTTCGATCGCCGGCGGCGGGCGGTTGTCGCCCTGCTTCTGGCCGATCAGCATGTAGGAGCGGTCGGCGGCGAACACGAGCTCGGCCAAGGTGCCGACGAAGCAGGAGCCGGGCTCGACCAGCGTCACCAGCGTGCGCGAGGTGACGTCGATGCGCTTGAGCACGCGCTTCCAGTAATGCCTCACCTCGTTGACCAGCCAGTGCGCCTTGTTGGCCTCCAGGAACGCGTCATAGGACACGACATTGGCGCGGTCGCCGTGGCTCTTGAACACCAGCATCGCGGTCTCGAGCTCGTTGATCCGCAGATGCAGGATCGCATCGTCGAGCTCGCGTGCAACCTGCAGCGGCCAGAACGAAGCGCCCTGCGCGATCATGCCGTCGACGTCGGCGGGCGCCGTGGTTTCCGGCGCCTTGATCGAGATGGTGGCGATGCGCGCGGCGCGATCGATGTCGACGCTGACGAAGCCGTAGCGGATCGCGCTGTCGTCGATGGTGCGCTGAAGCGGCGTCAGTGCGATGCCTTTGCCCTCCCCGTTGCGCTTCGACCTGGCGGCGAATTCCTTGACGCGCTCGGCAAGCTTGCCCTCGAGCTTGGAGTTCGGCGCGATCTCGTCGACCAGGCGCCACTGCACCGCGCGCTTGCCCTTGATGCCTTCCTCGATGGTGCAGAAGAAGTCGGCATGGTCGCGGCGCACCTTGCGCTTGTCGACGACGCGGGTCAGGCCGCCGGTGCCCGGCAGCACCGCGAGCAGCGGCACTTCCGGCAGCGCGACGGCGGCGGCGCCGTCGTCGGCCATCATGATGTGATCGGTTGCGAGCGCCAGCTCATAACCGCCGCCGGCCGCGGTGCCGTTGACGACGGTGATGAAGCTCTGGCCGGAATTCTCGCTGGAGTCTTCAAGACCGTTGCGGGTCTCGTTGGTGAACTTGCAGAAGTTGACCTTGTGGGCGTGGGTGGAGCCCGCCAGCATGCGGATGTTGGCGCCGGCGCAGAACACGCGGTTCTTGCCCGAGCGCATCACCACGACCTTCACCTCGGGATGCTCGAAGCGCAGCCGCTGCACGGCGTCCGCCAGCTCGATGTCGACGCCGAGATCGTAGGAGTTCAGCTTGAGCTGGTAGCCCTCGAACAGGCCGGCGTTCTCGTCGACGTCCATGGTCAGCGTCGCGACGTCGCCCGCGACGTCGAGCTTCCAGTGCCGGTAGCGCGACGGGTTGGTCTGGAAGTCGATGTACTTCGCCCCGCCTGCAAGGACGCGATCGTCACCAGCCATGGGCCACCCTTATCTGTTGTTCGTTTGAAGGTTCGTCGTCGTGATCTTCATGCATAATAATGCATGTTTTTGATCTGGTCTAGTTCAAAACGCAAAAACATGCATTTTGTTTCATGTTCGGGAATTCACCCATTGGGCCAATGGCCTGGCACCGGCACCAAAAGTCAGGCCGCCAGTGCCGGGTCGTCCCGCAGCGCCGCTTTGGCGAATTCGGTGACCGCGTCCAGCGTCACCGCGGGCGCTTCGCGGTGCGGCGAGTGACCGGCGCCGGCGATGGCCGCGACATCGACCGGGCAGTAGCACTCGTCCTGGGCGATCTCGACCTGGCGCATCGTGCCGTATTGATCGTCCGGGCCCTGCACGATCAGCACCGGCACGCGGATATAGGCGAGATATTCGGAGATATCCCAGTCGCGGAAAGCCGGATCGAGCCAGACGTCGTTCCAGCCATGGAAGGCGTTGTCGACATCCTTGTGCCAGCGCGCCAGCTTCTCCTTCAGATTGGTGGTCTCATACGCCGTCTTGATCTCGGCGATCGACTTGACCGAGATGTCCTCGACAACGAAGTGCGGCGCGATGAGCGCAAGCCCGTGCAGGCGATGATCCTGATGCGCGCCAGCATAGATCGCCGCGATCGAAGCGCCGTCGGAGTGACCGACCAGCAGGCCCCGGCGGAAGCCGATCCGGTCGAGCAGCTTCGGCAGCACGTCGAGCGCCTCGCGATGCATGTAGTCGACCGGACGCGGCAGCTTCGCCGGCGACGAGGAGCCATAACCAGCGCGCGAATACGCGAACACGCCGGCGCCGGTCGCCGCCTGCAGCTTCTCGGGAAAATCACCCCACAGCCCGACGCAGCCGAGACCTTCATGCAGCATCACGAGGGTCGGCGCCGTCTCGGGTGACGGGCCGATCATCCGATATTCAAGATCGGCGCCGTCGATGCTGAGGAAGCCGTTGGGGTTCAAATTCTGCATGATGGGCCTTCCTCACTCGTCGTCCCGGCCTAGTGCGCAATTGCGCACTAGGCCGGGACGACGTGGGGAGCTAGTGCTCGTGTTCCCGCAACTTGAATCGCTGTATTTTCCCGGTCGCCGTCTTCGGCAGATTGTCCACCACATCGATCCAGCGCGGATATTTCCACGGCCCGATCTTCTGCTTGACGTGTTCCTTCAGCGCCTCGTGCAGGCCGGCGGCCGAACTCTCGGGCCGCAGCACCACATAGGCCTTCGGCTTCAGCAGGCCTTCCGGATCGGCCTCCGGCACGACGGCGGCTTCCAGCACCGCGGGATGGGTGATCAGCGCACTCTCGACCTCGAATGGCGAGACCCAGATGCCGGAAACCTTGAACATGTCGTCGGCGCGGCCGCAGAAAGTGTAACGGCCGTCGGCATCGCGCGTGTATTTGTCGCCGGTGCGGGTCCACGCGCCCTCGAAGGTGGCGCGGCTCTTGGCGCGCTGATTCCAGTAGCTCTCGCCGGCCGAGGGCGCGTCGACCAGCAGCTCGCCGACCTCACCGTCCGCGACGTCGGCCCCTGTTTCGTTGACCAGCCGCACCTTGTAGCCGGGCACCGGACGGCCGGACGAGCCGTATTTGATGTCGCCGGGCGCATTCGACAGAAAGATGTGCAAGAGCTCGGTCGAGCCGACGCCGTCGAGGATGTCGACGCCGAACCGCGCGCGCCACGCATTGCCAACCGATTCCGGCAACGCTTCGCCGGCCGAGGTGCAGACCCGCAGGCGATTGCCCGCGGCTTGCGCCTTCGTCGCCTCGTCGTTCAGCATCGCCGCGAACAGGGTCGGTACGCCGAAGAAGATGCTGGGATGATATTTGTTCATCAGCGCGAACATCACCGCCGGCGTCGGACGTTCCGAATTGAGCACCGTGGTGGCGCCGACCGACATCGGGAAGGTCAGCGCATTGCCGAGCCCATAGGCGAAGAACAGCTTTGCCGCCGAGAGCCCAACATCGTCCTCGCGGATACCGAGCACCTGTTTCGCATAGGTCTCCGCCGTCGCCGCGAGATTGGAATGCAGATGGCGCACGCCCTTCGGCATGCCGGTCGAGCCCGACGAATAGAGCCAGAACGCCGGCTCGTCGGCATGCGTCGGCGCGGTCGCGAACACGTCGCTCTCGCGCGCGATCTCGTCCGACAGTTTCTTGTGGCCGTGCGCGTCCTTGCCGGAGACCACGACATGCTCGAGGTCAGGCATGCGCGCGATGATGTCCTTCACGACCGGCAGCAGCGCCTCGGAGACGAACAGCACGCGCGCGCGGCAATCGCCGAGGATGTAGGCGTATTGCTCCGCGGTCAGCAGCGTGTTGAGCGGCACCGGCACCACGCCGGCACGGATCGCGCCGAGGAACACGATCGGGAAATCGATCGTATCCAGCATGATCATGGCGACCCGCTCCTCGCGGCGGACGCCGAGCCGGCGCAGCATGTTGCCGACGCGGCGGGTCTGCTGCTGCAACTGGCCATAGGTGATTTGCGACACCGTATCGTCGAACACGACCTTGTCGCCGCGCCCCTCATCGACATTGCGGTCGAGCAGCCAGGACACAGCATTGTAAGGCACTGCGTTGGTGGTCATGGCCCGCTCCTCAGGCACAGGCGCATCGCGCCTGCCCTCTCCCGTCAAGATTTAAGAATTATAATTCATACAAAGCCACCACATCGGCTTGCTGTCAATCCTCATCGGCATTATGTTTCCTAGACCATTGGACCTGATTCAGTCAGGACCGCGCGTCGCACGGGGATCATGACCGAAGCCAACGATCCGGAAACCGACTTCCTCGAACAGCTCGGCCAGCGCGTGCGTACCATGCGCGCGCTCCGCGGCATGTCGCGCAAGGTGCTCGCCAAGGTCTCCGGCATTTCCGAACGCTACATCGCCCAGCTCGAAAGCGGCAAAGGCAATGTCTCGATCGTGCTGCTGCGCCGTGTCGCAGGCGCGATGGGCGCGCATCTCGAGGACCTGATCCCCTCGAGCGAGCCGGTTCCGGACTGGGCCGTGATCCGCGATCTCCTGCGCAAGGCGTCGCCGAACCAGATCGCGCAGGCCAAGGACATGCTCGCCGGCAGCAGCCCGCTGGCGCCGCGCGGCGCCTCGTTCTCCGGCATCGCGCTGATCGGCCTGCGCGGCGCCGGCAAGACCACGCTCGGCCGGATGCTGGCGAAGAAGATCGGCTGGAGCTTCGTCGAGCTCAACAAGGAGATCGAGGCGCAGAACGGCCTGTCGGTCGCCGAGATCATCGCACTGTACGGCCAGGAAGGTTTTCGCCGCATGGAGCAGGCCGCGCTGACGCAGCTGCTGGCGCGCAAGGAGTTGATGGTGCTGGCGACCGGCGGCGGCATCGTCTCCGAGGCGCTGACCTTCGACCTGATCCTGTCGTCGTTCTACACGATCTGGCTGAAGGCCGAGCCGGAAGAGCACATGGCCCGCGTCCGCCGCCAGGGCGACCTGCGCCCGATGGCCGACGACCGCTCGGCGATGGCCGAGTTGCGCAACATCCTGGTCAGCCGCGAACCGCTCTATGCGCGCGCATCGGCCGTGGTCGACACTGCTGGGCTATCCGTCGATGCAGCCGCGGCGCGGCTGATCGATTCGGTGCGACCGGTGCTGCAGAACGAGGCGCGCTCGTTCGGGCTGCGCAGCGTCGCGCTTTAAAGCCGGTCAGGCAAAGTCGGTCCAACGGCACTCTCGCTGCACCTCTCCCGCTTGCGGGGGAGGTCGACGCGCGTAGCGCGGCGGGTGGGGGCTCTTACCGCAATGCGATTCGCGGAAAGAGCCCCCACCCTAGCCCTCCCCCGCAAGCGGGAGAGGGGACCGCGATTCCGACGCCGCGGCCACTCGGCTCACCTCATGTCCCAGGCGCACTAGAGCAGATTCTGATCAGACACGGTCATAACCGGCTGCGGCGAAGAAGTTCAGGCACTCTTGGGCGGTGAAGGCGGTCAGGGCGGTGGCAATAGCGTTGTCCAAAGCCTCGATTGATCTGGCGGCGGCCTTTCGAAGTGCGGCTTTGAGCTTGGCGAAGGCCATTTCGATCGGATTGAGGTCGGGCGAATAAGGCGGCAAATAGAGGAGCTGGGCGCCCACGGCATCGATTGCGATGCCGACCTCGGCGCGCTTGTGTGCTGCGAGATTGTCCATCACCACGATGTCGCCGGGCCTGAGTGTCGGCACGAGGACTTGCGTCACGTAAGCCTCGAACGCCAGACCATCCATGGGACCGTCAAGGACCATCGGCGCAGTCATGCCGGTCGCTCTGAGCGCGCCGACGAAGGTCGTCGTCTTCCAATGACCATGCGGGAGCGCTGCGACACAGCGCTGGCCGTACGGCGAGCGGCCATAGCGCCGCGCCATCTTGGTCGAGGCTCCCGTCTCGTCGATAAACACCAACCGATGGATGCCGATCTCAGGCTGAGATGCCTTCCACGCCGCGCGTTCAGCGGCCACGTCCGGCCGATCCTGCTCGCTGGCGTGCGATGTTTTTTTTGAACGTGATGTTGCGGCGATCGAAGAATCGCCAGACCACGCTCGGCACGAAACGCTCGCCGTGGACTTTGAGGAGATGGTCAGCGATCTCGGCCAGCGTCATGTCAGGCGTAGCCTTGACCAGGGAGAGGATCTCCGCAGCATGACCCTCGATCCGAGCTGAACGTCTGTCTCCGCCCTGCGCTCCCGCCTCACAAGCGCCGGTGCTGCGCCATTCGTTGACCAGTTCGATCGCTGTCGATGGCGCTACGCCGAACCGGCCGGCGGCGCCCCGACAGCTCATGCCTTCCTCTTCCACAGCCCGAATAATGCGAAGGCGAAGGTCCGGCGAGAGCGGCTTAGCCATGGGGGCTGGCCTCCATCACCAGCCCTCAGGGTGAATCACGATTTGCCTCACAAGGGAATCTGGAGGGTTCTGTGAGGTCGCGCTCACGCGAGGGCGCGGCAGGCGCTTATGACGCGACCTCATTGAAGCCGGATTGAACGAAGGCGCGGGAGGCTATTCGCGGTTTTGCAGCTATGGGGATTGTTCGAGATCGCCATGCCCGATCTGCTGGCTCGGCGCGTGAGGCAGAGACACAGGAGTGCGCATCCTGGAAGAGTTGAGATCAGACGCGCTTCGCCTGAGATCGCGATAGGCCTTTTGCTGCATCGGACGGTTGTTGTCGCGCAGTGTGACAGCACGGATTCGACATCGTCCGCGATGATCGAGACGCTGGGAGCGAAATGACGAATGATGATCGTCGTGCACGACATGACTTGGCTCACGATGTGTCGCATCGGAACGGTGATGTTCGAGGGCTGGGGCGTCTGAAGCTATGTCGAAAGCGCTCAATGATGCGCATGACGCCACCACAATCGGGACAGGCAGGAACCTCGGCCCGGGTTTGAGCCTCCGAATCCACAGGCGACGGCTGGCCATCGTTTGGGGCTGTTCGCTCATGATCGAGAAGTTCGCGGCAAAGGGCGAGCTTGGCAGCGCGATGGCGGTTGGCCATGAAGCCGAAGTGGCGGATGCGGTGGAAGCCGTCAGGCAGCGTATGAAGCAGGAAACGGCGAATGAACTCATCGGGCTTGAGATTCATGATCTTTGTCGCGCTGTTTTGGCGATAGTCCTTCCATGAGAAGGCGACATGATCGTCGTCGAGTGCGACGAGCCGGCTGTTGGCGATCGCGACGCGATGGGTGTAGCGGCCGAGATAGGCCAGGACCTGTGCGGGTCCGCCGAAGGGCCGCTTGGCGTAAACAACCCAGTTGATGCGTCGCATGGCGTCGAGGTGGGCCGCAAAGGCAGCCGGCTCGGCCAGAGCTCCGAGATCGCCGAAGAAACGCAAGGCACCGGAGTTGAAGGCTGCCGACAGACGTTTGAGAAAAAGTGTGCGAAATAGTCTGGACAACGGTTTGACGGCCAGGAAGAAGTTCGGTCGGCAAGCGGTCCAGCGCGCGCCATCGGGCGAGAGGCCGCCACCCGGAACGACGCAATGGACGTGGGGATGATGCATCAGCGTCTGTCCCCAGGTGTGGAGGACGGCGACGCCGCCGATCGCACCGCCGAGCCGGCGTGGATTGGCGGCGAGCGTCGTCATCGCCTCGGCGGCAGCCTTGAACAGGATGGCATAGACGACGGCCTTGTTCTGGAAAGCGATCGCGGCGATCGGTGCGGGAAGTGTAAAGACGACGTGGAAATAGGGAACCGGAAGCAGGTCGGCTTGACGCGCGGCGAGCCACGCGGCTCGGGCTCTCCCCTGACACTTCGGACAGTGCCGATTGCGGCAGGAATTATAGGCAACGCGTGTCGTGCCGCAGTCGTCGCAAGCCTGCATGTGGCCGCCGAGCGCCTCGGTCCGGCACGCAACGATCGCGCTCATCACGCGCCGCTCGACCCGCCCCAGATGACCGGCATGTACACGGCGATAGGCGTCGCCATGCCGGCACAGAATATCGGCAATCTCGATGGCGGGCCTGTTGGAGCGGATGTCGGAGCGGGTCATGACCCGCATCCCGCTGCGGGTCATCCAGGTGGCGTCACCTCCAGCGACAGGCGATCGAGCGGGCTCTGCGTCGCTCGGATCGTATCGGTGGCGACCTGCGTGTAGCGCGCTGTCGACGACAAATTATTGTGCCCGAGCAAGACCTGGATGATCCGGATATCGGTTCCATTCTCGAGAAGATGTGTCGCGAAGCTGTGGCGCAGCGTGTGCAGCGTGACGCGCTTGGTCAGGCCCGCAGCCTTCACCGCCGACCGGCAGGCGGCATGCAGCACGGTCTGATCGATCGGATGATCTTCGTCACGACCAGGGAACAGATAAAGCCGCGGCCGGGCGAGCCGCCAGTAGGTGCGCAGGATGCCCAGCAGCTGGGGCGACAGCATCACGTTGCGATCCTTCGCGCCCTTGCCGTGGCGCACCTGGATGACGCCGCGGGCGCTGTCGATGTCTTCGATCCGCAGTCCCGCAACCTCCGAGGCCCTGAGCCCGGCCGCATAGGCGGTGGTGAGCGCGGCGCGGCTCTTCAGGCTCGATACCGCTTCAAGAAACTGAACCACTTCGTCGGCGCTGAGAACGACCGGCAGCTTGCGCGGTTCTCGCGCATAGGGAATGCGCTCTGGGATGAGCGCCTCGCCGAGCGTGACGCCGTAGAAAAACCGTAGCGCACAGACGATCTGGTTCAGCGCCGGCCATGAGATGCCGGTCGAGACCAAATGCACCTGGAAGGCGCGGACGTCTTCCAGCTCTAACCGGTCAGGCGATCGGCCAAAATAGCGGCTGAACTTCGAAACCGCGCTGATGTAGGATCTTTGCGTCGCCGGCGACAGATTGCGGACGGTCATGTCTTCGATCATGCGGCGGCGAAGAGGGCTCAAATCGGCCATCTCGATACTCCTGTCTGAGGGGGTGGGCTCCAACACCCACATCCTCTCAGCCAGGAGGCGATCTATGCCACCTTGCCCCCTACGCCGCGGCAGCGGCTTAGTTCAATCCCTTCCGATTCCGCCAGGTCAGAAAATGCTCTAGAGCAACCGGCTCTTCACATCCTCAGCGCCGTCGCGCAGCAGCGGCAGGAAACGGTCGATCAATTCCTTGGCGGGCACACGATCGACATGCGCGCCCATGTTGATGGCGGCGACGATGGTACCGTCGTAGCGGCGCACCGGCACCGAGATCGAACGGAAATGCGGTTCGGCTTCGCGGTCGACCAGTGAATAGCCCTGCGCGCGATCGGCGATGATGGCGGCGAGCAGCTTCTTCGGATCGGTCGTGGTCTGCGGCGTCACCGGATCGCGGCGCATCGCCTTCAGCCTTGCCGCAAGCTCGGCATCGCCGAGCCGACCGAGCATGGCGCGGCCCACTGACGTGCAGAACGCCGGCAGCCGGTAGCCGATGTCGAGACCGGCGGAGAACACCCGCGTCGGGCTCGAGCGCGCCACGAACACGACGTCGTCGCCGTCGAGCAGTGCGAGCGACGAAATCTCCTGCGCTGCGGTCGCGATGCGGTCGAGCACCGGCTGCAGCACCGTCACCACCTGGTTGGATTGCAGGAAGGAGCCTGCCAGCGTCAGCACATGCGGCGTCAGCGTGAACAGCTTGCCGTCAGTGGCGACAAAACCGCCATGCGCGAGCGTGAACAGGATGCGGCGCGCGGTGGCGCGCGGCAGGTCGGCGGCGCGCGCCAGATCGCTCAAGGTCGCGGGACCCGAGACGGTGCCGAACACCTGCAACAGGCGCAGGCCGCGCTCGAGCGCCTCGACGAAATCCGTCGCGCGCTCGTCCTGATCGGTCCGCTTCAGCTTGGGCATGGGCTTTGAACGGTTCAAAAATTGCGCTTGCTGTCCAAAACAGACATGGCATAATTCGCACATTCGTTCAATAGGCGAACAAATCCAAACTCGGGAGACGCCGCCATGATGAGCCAGGAAGCGAACGATCTGATCACCCGCACGGGGGCTAAGGACCCGTGCGGCAAGCTGATGCGGATGTACTGGCAGCCGGCGGCGCTGGTCGATGAATTGGAAGGGCCGCGCCCGGTTCGGCCGGTGCGGCTGCTCGGCGAGAATTTGGTGCTGTTCCGCGGCGAGGACGGAAGCTACGGGCTGATCGATCGCCACTGCGCACATCGCGGCGCCGACCTCGCCTTCGGCCGGCTCGAGCATGGCGGGCTGCGCTGCGCCTTCCACGGCTGGCTGTTCGACACCAGTGGCCAGTGTATCGAGACGCCGGCCGAACCTGTCGGATCGCAGCTCTGCAAGGGCATCAAGCAGCGCTCGTATCCAGTGGTCGAGAAGAGCGGCATCCTGTGGGCCTACCTCGGCGAAGGCGCCCCGCCGGCTTTTCCGGAGCTCGACTGCTTCGTTGCGCCCGACAGCCATACGTTTGCATTCAAGGGCCACATGAACTGCAACTGGCTGCAGGCGCTCGAGGTCGGCATCGATCCGGCGCACGCCTCCTTCCTGCATCGCTTCTTCGAGGACGAGGACACCTCGGCGGCCTACGGCAAGCAATTCCGCGGCGCCTCCGCCGGCAGCGACATGCCGATGACGAAAATCCTGCGCGAATATGATCGGCCGATCATCAATGTCGAGCACACCGAATACGGCCTGCGCCTGATCGCGCTGCGCGAGCTCGACGAGCAGCGCACCCATGTGCGCGTCACCAATCAGCTGTTCCCGCACGGCTTCGTGATTCCGATGTCGACCGAGATGACGATCACGCAGTGGCACGTGCCGGTCGATGACGAGAACTGCTACTGGTACGCGATCTTCACCAGCTATGCGGCGCCGGTCGACAAGCAGAAGATGCGCGACCAGCGGCTCGAGCTCTATACGCTGCCCGACTACAAGTCGCGCAAGAACCGCAGCAACGATTACGGCTTCGATCCGCACGAGCAGGCGACCGAGACCTATACCGGCATGGGCACCGACATCAACGTCCACGACCAGTGGGCGGTGGAATCGATGGGGGCGATCCAGGATCGCACCAACGAGCATCTCGGCCAGAGCGACAAGGCGATCGTGCAGTACCGCCGCCTGCTGCGGCAGGAGATCGAAAAGGTTTCCGGCGGCGAGAAACCGATGCTGTTCCTCGACGACGCCTCCGCGCGCAGCATCCAGGGCCCCGCGACGATGGACGGCATCGGGCCGACGCTGGGCTGGGAGCTCTACTGGATGGAGGTCGACGTCAAGCGCCGCCGCGGCGCGCCGTGGGCAGCTCCCGTGCCGCGCGAGATCGCCGGCAAGGTGCATCATCTGACGGCGGCGGAATAACCATGTGTCCGATACTTGCCGTCATTGCGAGGAGCGAAGCGACGAAGCAATCCATGTTCCTGCGTATGCCGAAAGATGGATTGCTTCGCTTCGCTCGCAATGACGATTGCCGAGACAAAGGAGTGACGCGGTGAGCTTCGTCGAGCGTCACGGCCTGTGGTCGGATGAGCAGAAGGAGGCCGCGAACCGCCTCCGCCGCATCGTCGAGGAGAAGAACCTCGAAGTCGTCAGGCTGTCATTCCCGGACCAGCACGGCATCCTGCGCGGCAAGACGCTGATCGCCAGCGAAGCGGTGCGCTCGCTGGAGGGCGGCTGCTCCATCACCACGACGATGCTCGCCAAGGACACCTCGCACAAGACGGTGTTCCCGGTGTTCACATCAGGCGGCGGCTTCGGCATGAAGGAGATGGAGGGCGCGGCCGACGTGCTGATGGTCGCCGATCCCACCACGTTCCGCGTGCTGCCCTGGGCGGAGAACACCGGCTGGGTGCTCTGCGATCTCTACTTCAGCGACGGACGGCCGGTGCCGTTCGCGACCCGCAACCTCTATCGCAAGGTGCTCGATCAGCTCGGAGACCGCGGCTATGATTTCGTCGCCGGCCTCGAGGTCGAATTCCATCTGTTCAAGCTCGACGACGCCCACATGGCGCCGGAGGATGCCGGCCAGCCCGGACGGCCGCCGTCGGTCAGCCTGCTGTCGCACGGCTATCAGTACCTCACCGAGCAGCGCTACGATCTGATGGAGCCGGCGCTCGAGATCATCCGTCGCGACATCCTCGCGCTCGGCCTGCCCTTGCGCACGGTCGAGGTCGAGTTCGGCCCGAGCCAGTGCGAGTTCACCTTCGCGCCGACCGTGGGTCTCGCGCCCGCCGACACCATGGTGCTGTTTCGTTCGGCGGTGAAGCAGATCGCGCGCCGCCGCGGCTATCACGCGACCTTCATGTGCCGGCCGAAACTGCCGAACGTGTTCGCGAGCGGCTGGCACCTGCACCAGTCGCTGGTATCGCGCGCGGGCGGCGAGAACGCCTTCATGGCGAAGGAAGCCGCCGAGCCGCTGAGCCCGCTCGGCCGTGCCTGGCTGGCCGGCCTGATCGAGCATGCACGCGCCTCCACCGTGTTCACGACGCCGACCATCAACGGCTACAAGCGCTACCGCTCCTATTCGCTGGCACCCGATCGCGCGATCTGGGGCCGCGACAACCGCGGCGTGATGATCCGCGTGCTCGGCGGCATGAATGATCCGGCGACACGCCTGGAGAACCGGATCGGCGAGCCGGCCGCAAATCCCTATCTCTACATGGCTTCGCAAATCCTCTCCGGCCTCGACGGCGTCGACCGCAAGCTCGATCCCGGCCCGTCCGCCGACACGCCCTACGAGACCAAGGCCGCGCTCTTGCCGAAATCGCTGCGCGAAGCCGTGTTCGCGCTTCAAGACGATCCGTTCTTCCGCCAGGCGCTGGGGCCCGAGTTCGTCGACTATTACGTCTTCATCAAGAATGCGGAGATCGAGCGTTTCCAGGCCGAGGTGTCGGACTGGGAGCAGCGCGAATATTTCGAGATGTTTTGATCCCGTCATCCTGAGGTGCGAGCACTTGCGAGCCTCGAAGGATGCACGGCCCGGCTGGTGGCCGTCGACCCTTCGAGACGCGCTTCGCGCTCCTCAGGGTGACGGGGATAGACTCTAGCGTGGCGTGCCCGCCTCAAATCCCCAGATACTTGTGCTGCAGCTCCGGCTCGGCGATCAGCTGCTCGCTCGTCCCACTCCACACCGTACGGCCGCGCTCGATGATGTAGTGGCGGTCGGCGATGCGGGTGAGGTTTCCGACATTCTTGTCGATCACCAGCACCGACTGCCCGCGTCCCTTCAGCATCGACAGGCAGCTCCAGATCTCGTCGCGGATCAATGGCGCCAGGCCTTCGGTCGCCTCATCAAGGATCAGGAGCTTCGGATTGGTCATCAGCGCGCGGCCGATCGCGAGCATCTGCTGCTCGCCGCCGGACAGCGTGACGCCCATATTGCTGGTGCGTTCGGCGAGCCGCGGGAACAGTGCATGGATCTTCTCGATCGTCCACGGATCGGAGGCGTTGAGGCGATTGCCTGATGCTGCAACGAGATTTTCTCGCACCGTGAGATTCGGAAAGATCTGACGGCCCTCCGGCACGAGGCCGATGCCGAGCTTTGCGATCTTGTACGACGGCAGGCCGCGCACCGCCTCCCCGGCGAAGCGGATGGCGCCTGATCGCGCGGGCGTCAGGCCCATGATCGAGCGGATGGTCGTGGTCTTGCCCATGCCGTTGCGGCCCATCAGCGCGACCATCTCTCCCGCCTTGATCTTGAGCGACAGGCCGAACAGCACCTGGCTCAACCCGTAGCAGGTCTCGATCGCGTCGACTTCGAGCAGGGGTTCAGCGGATTTGGTGTCAGCCATTTTGGTATCAGCCATGGCGCGTCACCGCATGCTGATCGCCGAGATAGGCGCGCTTGACCTCTTCGTCCTTGCGGATCGCGTCCGGCACGTCGCAGGCAATGACGCGACCATAGACCAGGACCGTGATGCGGTCGGCGAGCGCGAACACCGCCTCCATGTCGTGCTCGACCAGCACGATGGTGACTTCCTTGCGCAGCTCCTTCAGCAGGGCGACCATCCGCGCGGATTCGGTGACGCCGAGCCCGGCCATCGGCTCGTCCAGCAGCAAGAGCTGCGGCTTGGTGGCGAGCGCGACCGCGAGCTCGAGCTCGCGCTGCTCGCCATGGCTCAGTTGCGACACCACGATATCGGCGCGCTGGCCGAGGCCGACACGCTCCAGCGCCGCGCGGGCGGTGGCGCGCAGATGCCGCTCCTTGCGCGCATTGCCCCAGAAGCGGAAGGAGTGACCGTCATGCGCTTGCGCCGCGAGCGCGACGTTGTCGATCGCGGAAAAATCCTTCAGCAGCGAAGTGATCTGGAACGAGCGCGCCAGCCCGAGCCGGCTGCGCTTGTAGGACGGCAGGCTCGTGACGTCGCGGCCGGCAAAGCGGATGGTTCCGGAATTCGGCATCACCTGCCCGGTGAGCTGGCTGATCAGCGTGGTCTTGCCGGCGCCGTTGGGGCCGATGATGGCGTGCAGCTCGCCCGGCAAAACCTCCATCGAGAGGTTGTCGGTCGCGGTGATGCCACCGAAGCGGCGGACCAGATTGTCGACGCGGAGCAAGGGATCAGCCAAGGAATTAGGCACGCCTCATCCTCCCGAGCAGGCCCATGATGCCGCCGCGCGCGAACAGCACGATCAGGAGCAGCACCGGACCGAGGATCAGCCCCGAATATTCGGTGAACTGCGACAGCAGCTCCTCGAGCAGCAGATAGACGATCGCGCCGACGACAGGGCCGAACAGCGAGCCCATGCCGCCGAGGATCACCATCACCATCAGGTCGCCGGAACGGGTCCAGTACATCACGGCAGGGCTGACGAAATCGGTGTTGTTGGCAAGCAGTGCGCCGGCCAGGCCGCAGATCGTGCCGGCGATGACGAAACAGACCAGGCGATAGCGGTTGGCGTGGAAGCCGATCGCCTGCATGCGCTGCTCGTTGGATCGGACGCCCTGCACCACGAGGCCGAAGCGCGAATTGACGATGCGCCAGATCAGATAGAGGCCGCCGAACAGGCAGGCGAGGCAGAGATAATAGAACTGGTTGCGGTCCGACAAATTGATCAGGCCGGCGAAATCGCTGCGCTTGTAGACGGTCAATCCGTCGTCGCCGCCGTAGCGCGACAGGGCGGAGGCGACGTAATAGGCCATCTGCGCGAAGGCCAGCGTGATCATGATGAAATAGACGCCGCGGGTGCGCAAGCTGAGCGCGCCGATCAACAGCGCAAACAGCGCCGAGACCGCGAGAGCCACCGGCCACTGGATGAAGCCGGAGCCGATGCCCTCGGCGGCGAGGATGCCGACGGCATAGCCGCCGATGCCGAGATAGGCGGCATGGCCGAAGCTCATCATGCCGCCATAGCCCATGATCAGATTGAGGCTCGCAGCCGCCAGCGCATAGATCGCGATGCGGGTGAACAGCGTGAGGATGAAGATGTTGCCTGTGACAGCCGAATAGACCGGCAGCAGGACCAGCGCGACGCACAGCAGCGCCGCAACCGCATTCGAGGCGTTGAGCTTGGGCATCATCGTTTGGCCGCCGGGAACAGCCCTTCGGGCCGCAGCACAAGGATGATGGCCATCAGGAGATAGATCAGCATCGAGGACAGCGCCGGCGCCGCGGTCGAGGCCGCCGCCCCGCTCAGCACCTTGCGCAGCAGGTCGGGCAGGAACGCGCGGCCCATCGTGTCGATGATGCCGACGAAGACCGCGGCCATGAAGGCGCCGCGGATCGAGCCGATGCCGCCGATCACGATGATCACGAAGGCGAGGATCAGGATGTTCTCGCCCATGCCGATCTGCACCGTGAGGATCGGCGCCTGCATCAGCCCGGCGAGGCCGGCGAGCGCGGCACCGAGGCCGAACACCAGCGTGAACAGCAGCTTGATGTTGATGCCGAGCGCCCCGATCATCTCGCGGTTGGAGGCGCCGGCACGGATCAGCATGCCGACGCGGGTGCGCATCACGACGAGATAGAGCATCGCGGCGACCGCCAGCGCGACCACGATGATCATCAGGCGGTAGGCCGGATAATACACGCCGGGAATGATCTGCACCGGCACGGTGAGCCAGGCCGGCAGCGGCAGCGCGAGGCCGGCCGGGCCCCAGATCAGCCGGACGGCGTCGTTGAAGAACAGGATCAGGCCGAACGTCGCCAGCACCTGGTCGAGATGGTCGCGGCCGTAGAGGTGCCGGAGCGCGACATATTCGAGCACGATGCCGAGCAAGAGCGTCGCCCCCAGCGCCAGCAGCGCGCCGAGCACAAAACTGCCGGTCCAGGCCACGAAGGTCGCCGCGAAATAGGCGCCCATCATGTAGAGCGAGCCGTGCGCCAGATTGACGAAATCCATGATGCCGAACACCAGCGTCAGTCCGGCCGCCAGCAGGAACAGCAGCAGGCCGAATTGCAGGCCGTTCAGCAGTTGTTCGACGACGAGATACATGGATCCTTCACATCGGGCTGAAACAAAACAGCGGCAGCGCGCATGCGCCGCCGCTTATTGTTATTGGATGCGCGATCGCCGATGAGAAAGCTCAATGTTTCGGCAGATCATGCACCGGCAGAGATCACTTCATCGAACACTTGTCGTGGAATTTGTCCTGGTCGTCCTTGACGATGGTCGCGACCGTCTTCAGCGAGAGCTGGCCGTCGGCGTCCTTGACCACGTCCTGCAGGTAGAAGTTCTGGATCGGGATGTGGTTGTTGCCATACTTGAACGGGCCGCGCAGCGACTTGAAGTTGGCCTTCTCCATCTCCGCCTTCATGGCGTCCTTCTTGGTGAGGTCGCCCTTCACCGCGACGACGGCGCTGTTGATCAGCTGGGCGGCGTCATAGGCCTGGGCGCCGTAATAGGTCGGGCGCAGGCCGGGATACTTCTTGCGATAATCCTCGACGAACTTCTTGTTCTCGGCGTTCGGCAGGTCGTTGACCCATTCCTGCGCGCCGGGAATGCCGATCGCGTTGTCCTTCTGCAGCGGCAGCGACAATTCGTCGACGGTGAAGGCGGTATAGAGCGGGATCTGCGCCTTGATGCCGGCCTGGGCGTACTGGTTCAGGAACTGGACGCCGGCGGCGCCCGGATAGAACACGAAGATCGACTCGGCCTTGGAGTTGCGCGCCTTGGTCAGCTCGGCGGAGAAGTCGAGCTGGCTCGGCCACACCGTGTATTCCTCGCCGACCACCTCGCCCTTGAAGGTGCTCTTCACGCCCGCGAGCATATCCTTGCCGGCGGCGTAGTTCGGGCCGATCAGGAACACCGACTTGACGCCCTTCTGGTTCATGTAGAGGCCCATCGCGGCGGGCGTCTGGTCGTTCTGCCAGGAGGTCGAGAACACGTAAGGCGAGCACAGTTCGCCGGCGAGCTGCGACGGACCGGCATTGGCCGAGATCAGGAAGGTTTTCGAATCGACCGCGGTCTTCAGCGACGCCAGCAGCACGTTCGACCAGATGTAGCCGACGATGAAGTCGACCTTGTCGGACTGCACCAGCTTCTCGGTCTTCTGCTTGCCGACGTCGGGCTTCTGCTGGTCGTCCTCGTAGATCACCTCGACCGGCTTGCCGTCGATCTTGCGGCCAAGATGGTCGAGTGCGAGCTCGAACGAATTGCGCATGTCGTTGCCGATCACGGCGGTCGGACCGCTGAAAGTCGAGACAAAGCCGATCTTGACGCTGTCAGCCGCCGTCGCGGGCTGCGCGAGCGCCAGAGCCATGGCGCCTGCCAGCCAGAATGCCTTTTTCATATTCACTCCCCTCCTCAACCAAAGATCCCGCCAGGCTTGATCACGAGGGCCCGGGGGTCACGCTTTGCGCGCGCCGTTCTGTGACGTGTTTTGTGCGCGATATCGCAAGTGTGCAGCAAGCATGAACCGACGGCACTCGATTAGAACCTTCGGCGCATACTCCAGCACCTTGCACCATAATTCGTCCAAATCGGCGATGGCAAGAACTATAATGCCGGTTGCGTGGGCAACGATTGTCGCAGGGCCCGGCCTTGAGGAGGTCGCAACGCAGCAGGCTTTAACGATCCGGTAAAGCAGGCGGAAACCACAGGCCGGCACGCGCTCGCAGGCTTCATGGTCCGGAAAGCATCACTGGGCGACGCTGCCGCCAAAGGGGTGCGTCACATGCTGAATTACATCTTCGGCTTCAATGCCCGGATGGGCCGGCTGGCCTTCTTCTTCTGCAGCTTCGTGACCGGCATCGGCTTCTTGATGCTGGTCTACGGCATCACCGGCAACGCACCGGCGAGCGGCAGGATGGACGTGCTGCTGGCGCAGGCTGCGAACAGCCCTGCCTTGATCTTTTCCTTCTATGGCATGCTCGTCGTCTGCTTCATGCTGCAGTCGATGCGCGTGCGTGACATCGGATGGGATCCGGTCTGCGTGATGGCGGCATGGATCGCCCTCATGGTGCTCGACCGGGCCATTGCCGGACGATTTCCCGAATATGCGTTGACCTATCAGCACAGTGCAACGGTGGTCGGCACTGCCGTCAATGGCGTGATGAACCTGGTCCTGACGTTCTGGCCGGGCAGCGGCCATGTCGATGAAGCCTCGTCCTTGCCGCGCGAGGGCGGCGGCGATGGCATGTTTGAACGAAACAGCGCACCGACCGCCGGCGGCAGCCGCGTGGCGCGGATCGCGAGCGGCGAATTCGGCGGCAAGACGCGGTAGCGGCCTCATCGTCGTCCCTGCGAAAGCAGGGAGATGGAGTCACGTTTGAAGTGCAACGATTGATTTGAGTTTGGAGAATGCCTCGGCGGGGGTCTTGAAGTCGAGGCATTTGCGTGGGGTATCGTTGAGGCGCTGAGCGAGGCGCCTGAGGACGGCTGCCGTGATGAACCTGAGGTCAGTTTTGCGTGGCAGAGAGCGTCGTAAGCGCCCGATGGAGTTTTCCACGCCGCCTTTTTGCCAGGGACTATGGGGATCGCAGAAGAAGGTTTGGACGCCGAGGGCGTTGTGAAGCCTGTGATGCTCGGCGAACTCGGTTCCGTTGTCGAAGCTGATGGTTTTACGGATCGCCTGTGGAAGCTTGCCGAGTTGACGGGCGATGGTCCGAGCGGTGAGGACAGCTTTCCGATCGCGTGGGTGCAGCACGATGCTGAAGCGAGTTTGGCGCTCGTGGAGAACCAGCAATCCTTGGCCATATCGCGCGAACAGCATGAAGTCGGCTTCCCAATGACCCGGCGTCCCGCGACCTTCGACCTCGGAGGGTCGTTCATCGATCGAGCGCCGTTGTTTAATGAAGCTGGCAGGGCTGCCGCCTGGGCGTCGCCGGCGCCCTCGTCTGAGTTTATGGCGCGGCAGCAGGCGGTGCCAGTAATCCTTCTGGGCGGTACGATGATAGATGAAACGATAGATTGACTCGTGGCTGATCATGACGCGACCATGTTCTCGCGCCAGTCGACCAGCGATCTGCTCCGGCGAATGTCCCATCGCAAGGCTTTTGCCGACGCAGTCCCGCAGGGCCGGCTGGCGCGCCAGCTTGAAGCGGCCATCCTGCCGTCGCCGACGTTCGGCCAATTGTTGAGCCCGGACCGGTTCGTAACCGCCCTTCCAGACCTTGGTAGGCCGCGAGTTGCGCTTCAGCTCCCGACTTATCGTCGACGTCGCGCGGTCAAGCGCAGACGCAATATCGTTTTGAGATTTACCGCCTACATGCAGGCGGTAAATCTCAACGCGCTCTTCAAGGCTGAGCTGGCCATAACATTGTCCCATCGCCACAACACCCTAGCAGGTGTTGCACTTGTGTCGTGAACCCAAGGGACCCATAACCACAGGGTTAGATTGTTGAAGCGGGCTGGGGCCCCGGCATCGCAAACCAATTGCCATTCGTGGTTATGGGTCCCGGCTCGGAGCCCGGGACGACACTGAGTTTGTGGCGCGGTCACTGCGTTACGGAGGCTGAGCCGCTACCCCTGATCCACCGCCCATTCGGCGCCGTCGATCGCATAGGGCGCGTGGCGGAAATCCCGGATCGTCGCGACCTTGTCGGCCGACCAGTCGAGCAGCATGAACGATCGCGGCGGCCCACCCTGTGCGTTCGGATCGAACACCAGGATCGCGGGACGGCCCTCGACCTGTCCGGTCACCAGGTGCCAGTCGTCGATCTTCGAATAATTGCCGAAATAGCGCGACACCTCGGCCTTGCCGTTCAGACGTGTCTTGTTGACGAGTTCGAGCCTGATGTCATCGGCGATCATGGCGCGGATGGCATCGAAGTCGCGGGCGTTGAAGCGGCCGACATAGGCGTTCAGCCTGAGACGATCAGCCGGCGACAGGCCGGGCCGTGGTGCATCGTCGGGCTCGCGGGCGAATTGGCGCAGTTGGGTGCGTCCGCGATGCAGTGCGGCCTTCACCGCAGGCAAGCTGAAATCCATGATGCCGCAGACTTCCTGCAACGAGCAGCCGAGCACATCCATCAGGATCACGCTGGAGCGCTGCGCAACTGGCAGCCGCATGAAGGTGCGCAGGCTGCTTGCTGCGATCTCACGGCGGCTGACGTCGTCAAGCTCTCCGGCCATCATGTCCACCTCCTCCGGCGCGTGGAGCGCTTCCTGGCGGTTGCGCCGCCTGAGGAAATCGAGCGCGGTGTTGTGCGCGATCCGGAACAGCCAGGCTTCCGGGTGCTGGATCGGGGCCGCGGGCGCGAAGGCTTCCATCGCCTTGATCAGCGCGTCCTGCAGCACATCCTCGCCGTCGATGACCGATCCGACCATGCGGGCGCAGTACCGATGCAGCTTTGGCCGCATCGCCGCCAGCAGCGCCTCGACATCGGTCGCGGCCGGCGCCTGGGGTGGTGACGTCATGATGGCTCCGCCAGATCGCTTCAAGGCAAGTCGGTCCAAGGCCCGCCGGTTCACGGCGCATCCAGCATACGATAGTTTCCGACAATCACAGCACTGCGAACCAGCGGCGGCTCGGCGCAACGATCGCGGATGCCGTCCTGGAAGGCCTGGAAAGCCGCCAGCTTCGGGATCGGGCTCGAGCCGTCATCGGCCGCGGTCTCGACCATATGGATGAAGGTGTCGTCCTCCAGCCGCAGGGTCAGATAGCGCACGCCATCCGGGTTCGCCGCCTTCAGCTCGGCGAACACCGCCGCAACCAGCGCGGCATTCTTGTCCGCCATTTCCGGCTTGGTCTTGTACCTGATCAGGGTCCGTCTCATCGCTGCCTCCTTGGCCTGGTTCTGCGGCCCGAACCGGCCGCGTCATATCCAAGGACGTTTGCCGGCGGTCAAAGGATGCGGTCCGGAAAAAATAATTCTTTGCCGCATCCTCTGCCCATCCCGGATCGTCTTGTCGACGAGCGCGCCACAACCTTGCGGCATGCCAACGGAGAACGACCATGCAGACCCCTCGAGAGCGCAACGAGCAGCGCTGGGTGCTCGGCCTAACCGCGCTGGCATCCTTCATGATGGCGCTGGACGCCATGATCATGACCACAGCCTTCGCCACCATCCGCGCCGATTTCGGCAGCGCCGTGGAGACGCTGCAATGGACCGTCAACGCCTTCAATCTGACCTTCGCGGTGCTGCTCTTGACCGGCGCGGCGCTCGGCGACCGTTTCGGTCGGCGCAGGATGTTCGCGGCCGGGATCGGCCTGTTCGTCGTGGCCTCGGCGGCCTGCGCGCTGGCCGGCGATGCCGCGGCACTGATCGCCGCGCGCGCCTTGCAGGGTGCAGGTGCGGCGCTGGTGATGCCGCTAGCGATGGCGATCCTGAGCGGCGCCTTCGGACGCGAGGAGCGCGCCCGCGCGCTCGGCATCTTCAGCGGCATCACCGGATGCGCGCTGATCATCGGACCCGCGATCGGCGGCTTCATCACCGAACATCTCGGCTGGCGCTGGATCTTCTGGATCAACTTGCCGATCGGCCTCGTCGCGATTGCCCTCGTGCTGGCGCGCCTTCGCGAAAGTTTTGGTCCGGCTGCGCCGCTCGACATCGCCGGACTGTCACTGGTCGCACTCGCAGCGCTGGCGCTGGTCTGGGGCCTGTTGCGCGGCAACAGCGCCGGATGGGCGAGCGCGGAAGTGACGGGCGCGCTGATCGCCGGCGCCGCGCTGGCAGCGACGTTCGTGCTGTGGGAGCTGCGTGCGACGAGCCCGATGGTGCCGATGCGGCTGTTCGCGGCCAGACCATTCGCGGCCGGCATCGCCGCAAGCGTGCTGTTCTATGCCGCGATGTATGGCGTGCTGTTCCTGCTGCCGCAATTCCTGCAGATCGCGCTCGGCTTCGACGCCTTCGGTGCCGGGCTGCGGCTGTTGCCGTGGACGGCGACCCTGTTCGTCACGGCACCGATCGCCGGCGCCGTGGTCAACCGGTTCGGCGAACGCACGCTCGTCGTCACCGGACTCCTGATGCAAGCGATCGGGCTCGGCTGGATCGGCGAGATCGTCACCCCGTCGATGCCCTACTCCGCGCTGGTCGCACCACTGATGCTCGCCGGCGTCGGCGTATCGATGGCGATGCCGGCTGCGCAGAACGCGGTGCTGAGCGCGGTTGCGGTGAGCGAGATGGGCAAGGCGTCGGGCGTGTTCAACATGGCCGCTTCCTCGGCGGGATGTTCGGCATCGCGGCGCTGGTCGCGAGCTTCGCCGCCAATGGCGCGGCCGATTCATCCGGACATTTCACGAGCGGATTCGCGGCGGCGATGAGCCTTGCGGCAACGCTGTCGTTCGCGGGCGCCGTCGCGGGGCTGTTCCTGCCGATGCGGCGACGGGTCGTCGCCACGACTGCGCGGCAGGACGCGTGAGGCGCGCAGTGATTGGGTTTCGCTATCGGGCGATCGGGCATTTCGTGTTGGAATGAGGCTGCGAATGACTACATAATGAAATGACGAAGCCGTTCGAAACCGAGGGCGACATCAGATGACGCAAGCGCCGGCCAAACCTCATCGCGTGGTGATCGTCGGCGCCGGCTTCGGCGGGCTCGAAGCCGCCTTCGGTCTGGCGGGCGCGCCGGTCGAGATCACGCTGATCGATCGCCGCAACCACCATCTGTTCCAGCCGCTGCTTTATCAGGTCGCGACCGCGTCGCTTGCCACCAGCGAGATCGCCTGGCCGATCCGCTATCTCTTGCGCGACCGGCCCGAGGTGACGACGCTGTTCGCCAATGTCTGCGGCGTCGACGCTGCGGCAAAATGCGTGCAGCTCGACGACGGAGGCAGCATTCCCTATGACACGCTGATCCTCGCCACCGGCGCGCGCCACGCCTATTTCGGCCATGACGAATGGGAGCCGTTCGCGCCCGGCCTGAAGACGCTCGAGGACGCCACCACGCTGCGGCGGCGCATCCTGGTCGCCTTCGAGCGCGCCGAGCGCGAGACCGATCCGGACAAGCGTGCGGCTCTGCTGACCTTCGTCATCATCGGCGCCGGGCCGACCGGCGTCGAGATGGCCGGCACCATCGCCGACCTCGCCAAGGACACGCTGCCGCAGGACTTCCGTCACATCGACACGCGCAAGGCGCGCGTGGTGCTGATCGAGGCCGGCCCGCGCGTGCTGGCAGGATTTCCCGACGATCTCTCGGCCTATGCGCAAGCGTCGCTGGAGAAACTCGGCGTCGAGGTGATGCTGGGCGAGCCGGTCACCGAATGCTCGGCCGACGGCGTGGTGTTCGGCGGTAAGAGGCTGGAGGCACGCACCATCGTCTGGGCCGCGGGCGTGCGCGCCTCGCGCGCCGCCGAATGGCTGAACGCGCCGGCCGATCGCGCCCATCGGCTGCAGGTCGAGCCGGATCTGACCGTGCCCGGTCATCCCGACATCTTCGCCGTCGGCGACACCGTCACGATCAAGGGCCCCGACGGCAATCCGGTGCCCGGCATCGCACCGGCCGCCAAACAGGAAGGACGCTACGTCGCCGCATTGATCAAGGCCCGGCTCGACGGCAAGACGCTGCCGCCGTTCCGCTACAAGCATGCCGGCAGCCTCGCGCAGATCGGCAAGAAGAAGGCGGTGATCGATTTCGGCTGGCTGAAGCTGCGCGGCTCGCTGGCATGGTGGATCTGGGGTCTCGCCCACATCTACTTCCTGATCGGCGTGCGCCATCGGATTGCGGTGGCGATGAACTGGCTCTGGATCCACACCCGCGACCAGCGTGCCGCACGGCTGATCACCCAAGGCAGCAGCAAGGTCGCGCAGTAGCATTACATCATCTGAACAACCACCTTGCCCTTGGCTCGGCCGGTTTCGAGATATGCGAGCGCCTGCTTGGCCTGTTCGAACGGAAATACCCTGTCGATCACCGGCCGGATGCGCCCCGCCTTGAGTAGCTCGCCGATCTCGGCAAGTTGCCTACCGTCGGGATGCACGAACAGGAACGAATATGCGACGCCGCGCCTTCTGGCGCGGCGAATGATTTTACGGCTCAGCAATCCGAACAGGAACACCATGAAGTAGTTCATCCCTCGGGCTTGAGCGAACGCAGCGTCTGGTGGGCCGACGAGCGAAGCAACGATGCTGCCTGGCTTCAAAATCCGAAGCGATTTCTCGATCGCATCGCCCCTGACCGTGCCCAGCACGGCGTCGTAGTCCTGCAGCACCTCCTCGAATTGCTGTTTCTTGTAGTCGATCACCTCGTCGGCACCGAGGCTCCGGACCAGATCCACATTCCCCGTGCTCGTGGTCGTCGCAACCATCGCTCCGAGGTACTTCGCAAGTTGGATCGCGAAGGTGCCGATGCCGCCGGCGCCCGCGGGGATAAACACCTTCTGGCCGGGCTTGAGACGGGCGCGATCCTTGAGCGCCTGCCACGACGTCAGGCCGACCATCGGAACCGATGCGGCCTGCACGAAGTCCAGGTTCGGAGGCTTGAGCGCGGCGGCATCCTCCGGCACGCGCGCAAATTCGGCGAGCGCGCCCGTTCCGAGATCGAAGATGCTGGCAAAGACGGCGTCGCCCGGCTTGATGCGAGTCACGCGGCTTCCCACTTCGACGACAACGCCCGCCAGATCGCTGCCCAGCATGGCCGGCAGTCGAAATCGAAGGATGGGCTTGAACGTCCCTTTCGGAATCATGTTGTCGATCGGGTTCAAGCCAGCTGCGTGAACCTGAACCAGAATTTCATTCGGCTTCGGCATTGGCCGAGGGATATCGACAATCGCCACCTGATCCGGCTTGCCGTAGCGCTTGAAGACAAGTGCTCTCATTTTGCTCTCGGTTCGAAGGTTCATGGCGGTGGCAGGAGGCGACGCTTCAGCGGTCAGAAAGCCCGCGCAGTGCGGTTGGGCTGCGATGCCGCCGGCACATCGAGCCGGAGGTCCTTTCGAATCCCGGCATCCACCAGGCCTTGGGGCGCAAATCGGCGCAGCAGGCGCAGACGGTTCGCAAGCTTGCCGGCCGCGTATCGCAGTTTCGGGTGCGTTGCGCTGGCGGCCTTCAGCACGGTGTCCGCCACGACGCTGGGCTGCTCGGCCGTTGCCATCACCTCGCCCAGCCTCTTGTTCATGCCCGTACGAGCCTCACGGTACTCGTCGAGCTTGGCATCCGCCTCCATGAAGTTCGCGTCGAACGACGTTCCGCATGTATGCCGGCTCGATCACCGAGACGCGGATGCCCCTGGTGCGCAACTCATGGTCGAGCGATTCCGAATAGCCCTCCACCGCGTGCTTGGTTGCGGCATAGAGTGCGCCATAGGGCATCGGCAGGAAGCCCAGCACGGAGCCGATATTGACGATGCGGCCGCTCCCCTGGCGCCGCATGTGAGGCACAACGGCGCGCGTCATCCGGATCAATCCGAAGAAATTGGTCTCGAAGATCGAGCGGGCCTGCTCGATCGAACTCTCCTCCGCGCCGGCGGGCGCGACGCCGAAGCCGGCGTTGTTCACCAGCAGGTCGATGCGGCCGTCGCGCCGCATCACTTCGCTGACAGCGGCTTCCACCGATTCATCACTGGTCACGTCGAGCGGCAACATCTCGAACGATCGCTTGCCTGGCTTGGCTCTCCGTCGGCTGGTGCCGTAGACCTCGTAGCCGGCTTCAGCGAGCCGTTGGGCGACGGCCTCTCCGATGCCTGACGAGGCGCCGGTGACGAGGGCAATCTTTGGTCCGATGCCATTCATGAGCTTCTCCGATAACGCCGGCGGTTCTCAAATCCGCTTTGATTACGATCGTAACTATTGATATAGATGACGATCGCTATTATATTGTCAAGACCGGGGGGGAGGGGGATCCGCATCATGCGCGTTTCAAAAGAAAAGGCGGCCCAAAACCGCGAACGGATTCTCGAGGCGGCCTCCCGCCTCATGCGGGAGCACGGCATCTCCGGCGCCAGTGTCGACGCGCTGACCGAGGCGGCCGGGATGACTCACGGCAGCCTGTACAGTCAGTTCGGCTCAAAGGAACGGCTTGTCGAGGAAGCCGTGACTCACGCGATCGCGTCCAAGGGACGGGATGTGTCCGAGGAAGCTGCGCTCGGCGACTATGTCTCGGAATACCTGTCGCCGGCGCATCGCGACCAACCGGGAAGCGGCTGCCCTTTCGCAGCGTTATGTTGTGAGATCCCGCGCCAAGGCATGGCGGTCAGAGAGCGGTTCACGGCCGGAGTGCGCGGCATGATGTCCCTGCTGAGCCGGCGAATGCAGTCCGGCCTGAGGCCACGGCAGCGCGAGGAGAAGGCGCTCGCGACCATGGCCTCCCTGGTCGGAGCACTGGTGCTCGCCCGCGCCGTGAGCGACCCCAAGCTGTCGGACGACATTCTTCGCACGACCCGAAACGAATTGGGCGACTGACCGCTCACCCGACTATTGCCACCATTGTGCGCCGATGCCGCGGGTGAAATACTTGCCGTAGCAACGATCATACGGGAGGAAAACGATGCGGATCGATGCGCCTGCGATCGCGCTCGCGGCCTGGCTTGTCACGCCGACGGCCGGAGCATGGGCAGAGGCCGCCGACATCAAAATGCCCGGCGACCCCGCCGCGACCTGTAGCGGGCTTGCCGGCCTGGCCGACGGTGCGGTCAGGATCGACACGGCAACGCTGCAGACGCCGACGCCGCTCTCGGTCGCCGACAAGGCGCCGACGCCGGCGGCGCGCATCACGCCGGCCAATCCCGCCTTCTGCAAGGTGCTCGCCCATATCGATCCCGCCGATCCAACGGCGCCGCCGATCAAATTCGAGGTCAACCTGCCAGTGGAGTGGAACGGCCGCTCACTGCAATATGGCGGCGGCGGCTTCAACGGCGTGCTGATATCAGGCCTCGGCCTGCCGCCGGCCTATCCCTTCGACAAGGCCTCGCCGCTGGCGCTCGGCTTCGTCACCGTCGGCACCGACTCCGGCCACGAGCAGAAGCCCGGCGAGCCGCCGCAGCTGTTCGCGCTCAACGACGAGGCGTTCGAGAATTTTTCGCACAAGGCCTACAAGAAGGTGCGCGACGCCGCGCGGGCGCTGACGGTCCGCGCCTACGGCAAGCCGCCGGCGAAGATGTATTTCATGGGATCGTCCGAAGGCGGCCGGGAGGCGCTGACCATGGCGCAGCGCTATCCCGACGATTTCGACGGCATCTTCGCGCGCGTACCCGTGATCAACTGGGTCGGGTTGCAGCACGCCGGCACCCGCTCCGGCCTCGTGACGATGGGCGACGGCTGGATTCGACCGGCGCAGGTCAAACTCGTGGCCGACGCCGTGCTGAAGGCCTGCGACACGCAGGACGGCTCCGATGACGCGCTGGTGCAGGATCCCGTCGGCTGCAAGGCCGCGTTCAAGCCGGCCACGCTGGCATGCGCCGCGGGCCACAGCGGCGACGACTGCCTGACCGACAAGCAGGTCGCCGCGATCGAAACGCTACATTCGCCGTACAAATTCTCGTTCCCGCTCACCAACGGCCTCGACGACTATCCAGGCTGGGGCGTGTCGGGCGAGAATACGCCCGCATTCGGCCCGACCGGCGGCTGGAAGGCCTGGTGGCTCGGCACCACGGCGCCGGCGCAGCCACCCGCACCGCCCAACGGCATCGCCTGGATCTACGGCGCCGGCGGCATTCAATATGTCTTCGCCCGCGATCCGAAGCTCGACGTCACGACCTACAAGCCCGAGGACCACAAGGCGCGCGTGCTGGCAGTCTCCGCGCTGATGGATTCCACCGATCCGGACCTCACGCGCTTCCACGCACGCGGTGGCAAGCTCGTGATCCTCGAGCACATGGCCGACTACGCGCAAAGCCCCTATGCCGGCATCCGCTACTTCGAGAACGTCGAGAAGACGCTCGGCAAGGACAAGGTCGCGGAGTTCGCCCGGCTCTACACTGCGCCCGGCGTCGACCATGTCGGCTCCGGCGCACCCGCCAATGTCGACATGCTGGCCGTGCTGGTCGACTGGGTCGAGAACGGCAAGGCGCCCGGCGATCTCGAAGTGCGCGAGCAGAAGACCGAGGCGCCGGCCTTCGACACCCTCCGCGCGCTGCCATTGTGCCGCTGGCCGGCCTGGCCGCATTACAAAGCGGGACCGGTCACCGCGGCGTCGAGTTTTGCGTGCGCGCCGTGAGGTAAGCTTCCTCACAACTTCGGATCGTGGCTCTCCTTGTGCCGCGCGAGCGCAGCAGCGCATGCGGCGATCGTGGAGCCCCGCGGCTCCGCCGGCGGGACTACTCCCTCTTAGCCAGCGGCATTGCCGTATCGCGGCGAGCCGGCAACTCTCATCGATGGCCGATGTGCTACACCATCGCGGTCCCGGCTGGCCGAGACAGATACTCAACAATGATTTTAGGGAGGGAATGCAATGCGAATGTCTTCCGCCTTATATCTGTTCATTGCGTTGCTCGCGATGCCTGCGGCCGCGCCCGCTGGCGACGAAAGTCTGAAGCAACAATTCGAGAAAGTCGCGGCGGCCTACGCCGACAACTTCAACAAGCAGAATGGTGCCGGAATCGCTGCGCTCTATGCGCCGGGCGGCATGGTCGTCAATGCCACCGGGTCGCACACCGACATTGCCAAGACCTACGAAGGCATCTTCAAGGCCGGGTTCAACCACAATGAGATAACGGTCGACGAGGCCATGCCGCTGGGCACCGATACGGCTCTCGCGACCGGCGAATATCACATCACCGGCAAGAACCAGAATGGCGAGCCGCTTGATGTGGTTGGCCGCTGGACCGGCGCGTATATCAACCAGGGCGGAAACTGGAAGATCCGGATGGTGTCGGCCTTTCCGAAGGCGCCTCCGCCGAAATAACATCTTTGGTGCTGCACGCAGCATCGGGTGCTGCCGATCCCGGCACGCTTCTCGCCTTGTGCGCGAGGCGGGCCGGATAAAGCGGAGCAGAATGCGAACCGGTTGACGGATTGCAATCGCTCCATGCCGCCGCGCTGCTGCACTGACGGATACAGCGTCAGCCCATCACCTGATGCGGCGAGCGGCCGAACGCGGCCTTGAAGGCGCGGCTGAAATGCGAGACGTCGCTGAAGCCGAAGCTGAGCGCCGCATCGGTGACGTGGCTGAAGCGCCGTTCGGCCAGCGCCTGATAGGCGCCGGCGAGGCGCTGCTGCCAGAGCCAGCGGATCGGCGTCGTGCCTTCGCGCGCGAACAGGCGATTGAGCGTGCGCGGCGCCATGTTCTGCGCGATGGCGATCGTATCGAGATCGAGTCCGGGATCGTCGAGATGAGCCAGGATATAGGCCTTGGCCCGCGCCAGCCGTTCGTCGCCGCGCCGCGGCACATCGTCCGTCAGTTCGGTCTGGAGCGTCGTCGCGAAAATATCGAGCATTGAGGCGCCAAGCCTTATCGCCGCAGGCCCGGCGTCGTCATCGAGCCGCGTCAGCCGGCGGATCAACGATCCCGCCAGCGCGCCCACTTTCGACGCGTTGCCGACCCGCCGTGCCGTCAGCCGCTGCGCATCCGGCAGCCGCGCGAGCAGCAGCGGCCGCGGGATCGACACCATGATCGAACGCGCGCTCGGGGTGAATTCGAGCGTGAATGGCTGCGCCTGGTCATGCAGCATGAGATCGCCCCGGCGCATGCGCACCTCGCGGCCGCCCTGCGCGAAGCTGACCTCGCCGCGCAGCGTGAGCCACAGCATGAAATAATCGCGCGGGTCGCGACGGACGTCGCTCGCACTGCGCATCACCCGAATGCGGTCGGCGGCCGGCGTCGACGACCAGATGTCGTTGATCGCAAGCGGGCCGAAATTGCGGATCGAGATCGACGCGGCAAACGCCTCATCGGCGACGCGGCGGCATTCGGTCAGCGAGAATTCGCGGCAGGTGACGTGATGCCAGCGGTCGAAGCTGTCACCCGGCGCAACAAGCGTTTGCGCGATGACGGTATGATCTGGGGTCTGCATCGGACCTTGCTCCCGCCCAACCCGGCAGGGGGATATTCTGCGTCCAGCCCCCGTTTCTGGCAAGCAGAGTCCAGCAACTGGCCGGCGCAGCCAAGAACCGCCGCCGCGACGGAGGTAGAAAATGTCTCCCACAGGAGAGGAGACACCACATGGGCTACCATGTGCGAAATCATCGACCCGGCGCGAACCGTCATGATCGTTGTCGACATGCAGAACGATTTCGTGGCCGAGGGCGCCAAGCTGCGTTCGGCGCAGGCCGCCGCCATGGTGCCGCGGCTGGCGCAGACGCTGAAGGCCTGCCGCGACCAGGGCATCCGCGTCATCTACACCGCGCATGTGCATCGCCGCGACGGCAGCGATATGGGGCTCTATGACGATCTCTATTCGCCGATCGCCGACCGCTCATCGCTGGTCGACGGCACCGCGGGAGTCGAGATCTTCAACGACCTCGCGCCCGCACCGGGCGAGCACGTCATCAAGAAGCACCGCTACAGCGCGTTCTTCGCCACCGACCTCGACCTCATCCTGCGCGAATGGGGCATCACGACGGTGATCATCTCGGAACGACCACCGAGAACTGCTGCCACGCCACCGCGCGGGACGCCATGTTCCACAATTACAAGGTCGTCTTCCTGTCGGATACGACAGGCACGTTCGACTATCCCGACGTCGGCCAGGGCGTCCTGTCCGCTGAGGACGTGCATCGCGCCACGCTGACGATCCTCGCGTTCTCAACCGCGCATGTGATGACGGCGGCCGAGATGCTGGGGCGGGTGAAGACGGCGAGCCCGAAGGCGGCGTAGTTTCTTCTCCCTCTCCCCGTTCTTACGGGGTCGAGACGAGCGAAGCTCGCTCTTGGAGGGTTGGGGTGAGGGGCTCCATCCACGAACGCAATTCGCGGAGAGTCCCCCTCACCCGCCGCGCTCTTCGAGCGCGGCGGCCTCTCCCCGCAAGCGGGGCGAGGCGAACAGAGACGCGGGCGGCAGCCGTCCTTTATTTCACCAGTGAGCACCCGCCATCGGCCAGCGGGCGGAACGCCTGATCGGCCGGGATGGTCGCGATCAGCTTGTAATAGTCGTAGGGGTACTTCGACTCCTCCGGCTTCTTCACCTCGAACAGGTACATCGGGTGGATGACGCGGCCGTCCTGGCGGATCGTGGTCTCGCCGAACAGTCTGTCCTTGCCCTTGAAGGTCTTCATCTGCGGCACCACGACCTTGGCGTCGTCGCTGCCGGTGGCGGCGACCGCGTTGAGATAGGCGAGCGTCGAGGCGTAAACGCCGGCCTGGTTGCCGCTCGGCATCTTGCCGTTCATGCCGGGCCGCGCGGCGAAGCGCTTTGCGAACGCACGGGTGTCGTCGTTCATGTCCCAGTAGAAGGCCTCGAGCAGCTGCAGGCCCTGTGCGACCTTCAGGCCCATGCCGTGGACATCGTTCACGAACAGCAGGAACGCCACCATGGTCTGGCCGCCCTGCTGGATGCCGAACTCGGCCGCCTGCTTCACCGCGTTGATGGTGTCGCCGCCGGCATTGGCGAGCCCGATCACCTTTGCTTTCGAGTTCTGTGCCTGCAGCAGGAAGGACGCGAAGTCCGAGGTGCCGAGCGGATGCTTGCTCGATCCCAGCACCTTGCCGCCGTGCTTCTCGATGTAGTTCGTTGCCTCGGCTTCAATGCCTTTGCCGAGGGCGTAGTCGACGGTCACAAAATACCAGTCCTTGCCGCCACGCTGCATCATCGCGGCCGCGGTGGTGTTGCCGGTCGCCCAGGCGTCATTGACCCATTGAATGGTGTTGGGCGAGCAGGCCTTCCCGGTGAGATCGGAGCTCGCGGTCGACGACGCCAGGAACGTCATCCGGCTGTCGCGCAGCACGGTGTTGATCGCAAGGCCGACGGCCGAGTTCGGCACGTCGACGATGGCGTCGACACCCTCGACATCGAGCCATTTGCGCGCGATCGCGGATCCCACATCGGCCTTGTTCTGGTGATCGGCATAGACGATCTCGACCTTGATGCCCTTGCCGCCGCCGTTGAAATCCTCCGCCGCCATCCGCGCGGCCTCCACCGAGCCCATGCCGTTGGTGTCCTGGAAGATGCCGGAAATATCGTTGAGCACGCCGACGCGCACGACATTGCCGGAGATCTCCGCGCGTGCGCTGCCCGCGGCGCAGGCCAATGCCAGCGCAAGTCCAATCCTAGATCGCCCAACCCCAAAGCCCCTCATCGTATCCCCTCCCATGTTTCCTCAACCAACCTATTGCCGGTACTAAGCTTCTGTTTAGGCCGGCGTGATCTCGACCGGCAGGCTGCTCAGCCCGCGCAGCGTGTTGTTGAAGAGGCGCTTCGGCTCGCCGGACATTTCGATCCTGGCGACACGACGCGCCAGCGCCGCCATCATCACTTCGCCTTCGAGGCGGGCGACGAGTTGGCCGACACACATATGGATGCCCGAACCGTAGCCGACATGACCCGACGTGCGACGCGTGATGTCGTAGCTATCGGGCGCTTCCCAACGGCGCGGATCACGATTGGCCGCAGCCAGGAACATCAGCACCTTCTCGCCTTCGGGGATGCTGGCCCCGCTGAGCTCGACGTCGCGGGTCGTGGTGCGGAAGAAAGTCTGGACCGGACTTTCGAACCGCACCGCTTCCTCGAAGGCGTTGCGCGCCAGCGTCGGATCGCCGCGGAGTTTCTGGAACTGGTCGGGGAAGCGGGCAAGGCAGTAGACGGCGGCGCCGATGCCGTTGACGGTCGTGTCGAGACCGGCCGATAGCAGCGAGCGCACCAGAAGCGGCGCTTCGGTCGCGGTAATGGCACCGCTATCGACATGGGCGTGGATGCAGGCGCCGATGCCGCCCGGGGTGAGATTGTCGCGTTGGCACTGTTCGGCGATATAGGCTTGGTGCGGCGCGGAGCGCTCGATCGCCTGCTTGCGCAGCTCGTTCGGCGGTCCGAAGGCGTTGAACACCAGGCTTGCGTAAGGCAGCAGATGCTCGCGGCCCTCCGGCCGCAAGCCCAGCGCATCCGGGAAGATCGACAGCGGATAGGCCTCCGCCAGATCCTCGATCGCGTCGAAACTGCGCTTCTCCAGCAGCGCGTCGACCCGGGCCTCCGCGGCGGCGGCAAATCGCCCGCGCAGCTGCTTCATCACGGTCGCGGACAGCACCGTGCTCAGCACCGTGCGGGTGCGGGTGTGCGCCGGCGGGTCGGCCTCCAGGATCAGGCTCGGCGGCCGCCATGGCTTCTCCTTGGAGAAGTCGCTGAGACCGACGCCGCGGCTGGAGCAGAACGTCTCGGGATCGTTCAGCACCGCATGGACCTCGGCGTAGCGCGCCACGCCATACACATTCCACTTGTCGAGATAGACCACCGGCCCGGCCTCGCGCAGCCGCTCATGGGTCGGGAATGGATCGGCGAAGAATTCGAGCGCGAACGGATCGACGTCGAGATGCGGGACGGACGCACCTTCTGTTGCAGTCATCGGGACCTCCCGAGGTTTGAACTTGTCAACACGGGCCGCATGTCACTTGCTCCCGAACAGTTTCGCAGCGATGATTTGGGAAATGAGCAGCCAGCCCCTCCCCCGAAAGCCCCGCCGGCCAAGAGCGGCCGATCCCGCAGATGCCACCGATGGCCCGCTGCTGGACCTCAATCGCTATGTGCCGGCCTTCATCACCTTCATCGGCAACAAGCTGTCGAACAGCGCCACCGCATTTTACCAGAAGAATTTTGGCGTCAACGTCACCGAGTGGCGAATCATCTCGCAACTGGCGATCGAGCCGGGCATTCCCGCCTCCCGGATCTGCCAGGTGATCGGCTTCGACAAGGGGCCGGTCAGCCGCAACCTCGCGGCGCTGCAGAAGCGCGGCCTGCTGACCATCCGCACCGCGCCGGATGACGGCCGTACCCATTCGATCACCCTGACCGCGCGCGGCCGCGCCATCCACGACAAGGTCATCGTCGCGGCGCTGGAGCGCGAGCGGCGGCTGCTGTCGTGCCTGAAAAAGGACGAGCGCGAAGTGCTGATCGACCTGCTGCGCCGGCTGCATGAGAATCTCGGCGCCGTGACCGGGCCAAGCACGAGCTGACCGTGCGGCGGCGCCGCGGGCGGAGTCCTGCGGTTCCGCAGCGGCCAAAAGCCTTTCGACACCAATCCGTGCTGATTGCGCCGTGCTGCGCAAGCATTCGTCCTCCCATATGCAGGGCGTTGACCGCCCGCCGTCTGACTGGGCGCAAGTTCGCACGCCTTAGTTGCTATGGCAACTATAAAGGTGCGCGCTTGCGATGCGGCGATGAGTCACGAGCAGAGCGTTGTGACGTCGTCCAGGTAAGGTGAGTACGCCTCTCAGGCTCCCTCCCCCCTTGCGGGGGAGGGCTGGGGAGAGGGGTGGCCCAGGGCTCGATCGAGACATTGCGCGACGCCGTATCAACGACTCGGCTCAGCGACCAACGCGCGTCTTCGTATTCAATCGGCAGCGGAGCAAGCGGTACCCCTCTCCCTAACCCTCCCCCGCAAGGGGGGAGGGAACCCATCCGCTGGTGCCTCTGCGTCCGCCTGTTCTTACCGTAATCTCAGCCCGCGCAGGCGACCGGCTCGGACGACGCGTCGTCCTCTAAGACCGCCACCGCTGCGGTGCGGCGCGTCAGCACGGCGCGCTGGTTGATGTAGCCCTTGTCGGTGATCTCCCCGCCGTCGACCGAGGCGGGCTCGGCGAGCAGCAGCGCGCGGGTGGCATGGCCGGAGGAATGGCCGCCCTGCGCCTTCAGCCGTGCCAGCCCTTGCCCGATCGCGGAGCGGACCGCCGGATGGCCGATCGCCTCTTGGGCGCCGGCGCTCTCGGGCAGTCCCGCAAGCGAACGGCAGGCGGCGAGGTTCGGGAACACCAGGAAGCGGACCTCGTCGCGGCCGTGGCCCGCGACGACGATATCCTGCGCAAGCGGCGCCAGCGCCGCGATGCCGGCGACGCGCAGGGTGCCGACGCTGACCCAGGTGCCGGAATTGAGCTTGAAATCCTCGGCCACGCGGCCGTCGAAGAACAGGCCGAGATCGGGCCGGTCGGGATCGGCAAAGGTGACGGCGTCGCCGATCTTGTAAAAGCCCTCGTCATCGAAGGCCTCTCGGGTGAGTTCGGGCGCCTTCCAGTAACCCGGCGTGACATTAGGCCCGCGCACGCGGACCTCGAGCTTGTCGCCTGAGGGCACGAGCTTGAGCTCGGTGCCGGGGATCGGCACGCCGATATTGCCGGAGCGTTTGGCCAGGAAGTGGCAGTCGGTCGCCAGCGGCGAGGTCTCGGTCGATCCCCAGGCCGACACCATCGGCAGCCTGCGGCCGATCGTCTGCAGCGACAATTCCTCCAGCGCGTCCCACAAATTCTGCGGCAGCGCCGCGCCGGCATAGAAGGCGAATTTGGTGCCCTCGAAGAACTTGCGGCGCAATTCCTCGTCGGTGCGGAGCGCCGCGATCAGCATGTCGAAGCCGCGCGGCACGTTGAAATAGACCGTCGGCACCACGCTGCGCAGATTGGCGAGCGAGGTCGCGAACAGGCCGGGCGCCGGCTTGCCGCCGTCGATATAGAGCGTGCCGCCGTTGCGCAGCACCAAATTGAAATTGTGGTTGGCGCCGAAGGTGTGACTCCAGGGCAGCCAGTCCAATATGATCAGTTCCTCGCCGGCCTGCTCCAGGAACGTCCAGGTCTGCGCCTTGGCCTGCTGGCTCGAGGTCAGCATGCGCTGGGTGTTGATCACGGCTTTCGGCGTGCCTGTCGATCCCGAGGTGAACAGGAATTTTGCGATCGTGTCCGGCGTCACCGCGGCAAAGGCCGTGGCGACCTCTGATGCTTCCGGCGTCGCGACAATGGATCGGAATAGCAGCGCATCGGTATCGTCGGGATTGCCGCTGACGATGGTTGCGCGATGCAGCGACCGGATCGCGGTCAGCGCCGCCGCGAATGGCTTCGTGCTCGTGACATAGATTGCACCGGGATCGAGCAGCGCGATCATGCTCTTCAGCTTGTCGAAGTCCTTTGACATCAGCGAGTAGGCCGGCGAGATCGCTGCCGACGGTACGCCGACATGCTGGGCGGCAAGCGCAAACAATGCGTGATCGATGCCGTTGTCGGAGAGGATGACCAGCGGCCGTTCAGTGCTCAGCCCTTGCGCCAGGATCCACGACGCGGCCCGCCGCACGATGCCGAGCGCGTCGCGATAGCTGACGGTGCTCCAGGGCGCCTCGGCGTTGGCGCGTTCGCCGAGGAAGATGCGATCCGGCGCCTGCTGTGCCCAGTGCTCCAGCCAGTCGCCGACGCAGCGGGCGCTTGCTTTCAGCGGCGTGGTGGAGCGGACCAGGATGCTGCCGTCGTCCCTGATATCGGCAACAATCGCAGGCGTCGCGAACAGGCGGTGCGGATCGTCTCCGCTGGCGGCGGCTGTCGTCATGGTTTCCTCCTCGCCCGTGTCTTTTCGGGATCGCGCCGCAACATGGTGCGACATCGCGGTCCCGGCCGGGCTCTTTGCCATAATGTTGCGGACATCAATTGTTGTCGTCAACAACAATCTTTCCCTCCCGTCTCGGGCGCGCTAGCCTTGGGCATGGCGAGCAAGCAACAGACGTCGCGCAAGGCGACAGGAACGAGAGCGGCGAATGGCCGCACGCATGGCGGCGACGCCGCCGATGACATTGGCCTCGACGCGCTGGTCGGCCACGCCGGCTATGCGGTGCGGCGCTTCCAGCTCTGGATCTTCCAGGACTTCATCAAGACGCTGGCGACGGTCGATATCCGTCCGACGCAATATTCGGTCATGACCGTGATCGGGGCCAATCCGGGCCTCAGCCAGATGGCGGTCGCAAAGCGGCTCGGGATCGAGCGCGCGCGCCTCGTGCACCTGCTCGACAGCCTCGAGGAGCGCGACTTCGTCAGCCGGATCCCTTCCGCCACCGACCGCCGCTCCCACGCGCTGCATCTGACCGGGCGCGGCAAGAGCGCGCTGGCCCGATTCAAGCGGCTTGCCGCCGAACACGAGCGGCATGTCGCCGACAAGATCGGCAAGGAAAACCGCGAGCAACTGCTGCAGATCCTCGCCTGCTTCACCTGATCGACCGATCGGATTTCGGCTTGGTCACGCTTGCCTTAAAATTGAGCAGACGCACTCTCAAGCGAGCCCGCTTCAGCTCCCCGCGACCATTTCAAGCAACTGATATTGTGCAATAATCTGTCGTGCCGCAGGCGCAGGTAAATTGTACACAATGGCACATTGCTTGCTTCGATTGGGCTGCAATTCCCTCGCGGCGGGCATCCGATGCCTTGCCGCGCCAGAGACGAGGCCAACCACGTGACTGAAACTGTCGCCGCGATCGTTGCCGCACACCGCGCCGGAACCATGACGCCAGCGCAAACGGTGGCGCGCAGCTACCACCGCATCCGCGAGCACAACGATCCCGCCATCTTCATCAGCCTGCGCGACGAGAAGGAGGCGCTCGCCGAGGCCGCGCGGCTCACAGATCCGACGCTGCCGCTCTACGGCGTGCCGGTCGCGGTGAAGGACAATATCGACGTCGCGGGGCTGCCGACCACGGCCGCCTGCCCAGCGTTCTCCTACATGCCTGCGCAGGACTCCACGGCAGTCGCCAGACTGCGCGCGGCCGGCGCCATCATCATCGGCAAGACCAATCTCGACCAGTTCGCCACCGGCCTGGTCGGCGTGCGCTCGCCCTATGGCATTCCCCAAAATCCGGTGCGCGGCGATCTCGTACCGGGTGGATCGAGCTCGGGCTCCGCGGTCGCTGTCTCCGCCGGTCTCGTGCCGCTGTCGCTCGGCACCGACACCGCGGGCAGCGGCCGCGTGCCGGCGATGCTCAACAACATCGTTGGCCTCAAGCCGAGCCTCGGGCTGATCTCCAACGCGGGGCTGGTGCCGGCCTGCCGCACGCTCGACTGCATCTCGGTGTTCTCGCTCACCGTCGACGACGCAATGGCCGCGCTTGCCGTGATGGCCGGGCCGGATGAAGCCGATCCGTTCTCGCGCGACCGGCCGCTGTCACCGCTCGCGGCCTTTCCTTCCAAGCTGAAGCTCGGCATTCCCAAGAGCGGCCAGCTGATCTTCTTCGGCGATCGCGAGGCCGAGAAAGCCTATGGCGAAGCCTGCAAGCGCTGGCAGGGGCTCGGCGCCGAACTCGTCGAATTCGACCTCGAGCCGTTCTACGAGACCGCGCGGTTGCTTTACGAGGGCCCATGGGTCGCCGAGCGCTATCTCGTGATCCGCGACCTCCTGGCGTCGTCGCCGGACGCGATCCATCCGGTGACACGCGAGATCACGATCGGCGGCGCGCGGCCCACCGCGGCCGATACCTTTTCCGCGCTCTACCGCCTGCAGGCGCTGCGCCGCGTTGCCGCGCGCACCTTCGCGCAGTGTGATGCGATCGTGCTACCGACAGCGCCGACGGTCTATTCCACGGCTGACGTGCTGGCCAACCCGATCGAGCTCAACTCGCGGCTTGGCACCTACACCAATTTCGTCAACCTGCTCGATCTCTGCGGCCTGGCGCTGCCGGCGGCGATGCGGCCTGACGGCGCGCCGTTCGGCATCACGCTGCTCGCTCCGGCCGGCCGCGACGCCGCGCTTGCCGGCATCGGCCGCGTATTCCACGCAGACACCGGACTGGCGCTCGGCGCCAAGTCGGTGCCGCAGCCGCCGCTCACCGCAGTCCCGGCGCGGGCCCGCGGCGACGAGATCACGATCGCGGTGGTCGGCGCGCATCTCTCCGGCATGGCGCTGAATCACGAACTGACCACGCTCGATGCGCGCCTGTTAGAAGAAACGGTCACCGCCGCGGACTACAGACTCTACGCGCTCGACACCACGCCACCGAAACCCGGCATGCTGCGCATCGAGGCGGGTGCGGGTCATGCGATCAAGCTTGAGCTGTGGGCGATGTCGCCGGCCGCGTTCGGAAAATTCGTCGCCGCGATTCCGCCGCCGATGGCGATCGGCACGCTCCGACTCGCCGATGGACGGCAGGCCAAGGGCTTCATCGTCGAGCCCGCCGCGATCAAGGGCGCGAAGGATATCTCGGCCTATGGCGGCTGGCGGGCGTTCATGGCGGAGAGGGCGAAGGCCTAGCCGCAGCGGAAATGCGTCCCCTCGCCCCGCTCTTGCGGGGAGAGGGTTGGGGTGAGGGCTTCTCTCGGCGAGCACTGCTTTGTCGATAAACCTGTACCCCCTCACCCGGATCGCATTACGCTACGCTCCATGCGATCCGACCTCTCCCCGCAAGCGGGGCGAGGTAGCAGGATCTACACCGACACCGCGTAGGTCTCGTATTCCCCGCGCACCTGCTCGATATGGGCGCGCATCGCGGCGGCCGCGCCGATCTTGTCGCCGCGCAGGATGGCGACGACGACGCGGTCGTGCTCGGCGTGGGATTTTGCCAGCCGCCCGAGGTTGCGGAACTGGGCGCGGCGGAACGGCTGCACGCGCACCCGTGTCGCCAAGGTGATCTCGGCAATATAGGCATTCTGCGATCCGGCGTAGATCGCGTTGTGGAAGCGCTCATTGACCTCGTGGAAGCGCTCGGGATTGCCGGTGTAGCTCAGCACCCGCAGCTCCTCATGGACCGCCTCCAGCGCGTGACGCTCCGCCGCTGTCATCCGCTCGGCGGCAAGGCCGGCGCACATCGCCTCGAGCTCGGCCATCGCCTCGAACATGCCGGTGAGCCGCTCGAGTGAAGGCCGTGCCACCACCGCGCCGCGATGCGCGCGCGCGTCGATCAGGCCGCTGGCGGCGAGCTGCCGCAGCGCCTCGCGCACCGGCGTGCGCGAGACCTTGAAGCGGCGCGCCAGATCGGTTTCATCGAGCCCCGCGCCCGGCGGCAGCGTGCCGCGCACGATCTCGTCGGCGAGCTGCAGCCGGAGTTCTTCGGCGCGGGTCGTCTTGTCGACCAGCGACGACGCGCGATCGACACGCCGCACCAGCGGCTCCGGCTCGGTGCCCTGCGGCTGCGGCGCGCGGGTCGGAAGATCGTCCAGGCTCATGGCTGAAACGCCCTTTCAATCACCCTGGTTCAAGCCCCCTTTGTTTCATCAATGACGCTGACATGGGCGGCGACGATTCTCCAGCCCTCGGCGAAGCGAATCCATGTCTGCATCTGCCGCCCCACCCGCCCCGGTGCGCTCTCCCGATAGAACAGCGTCGAGGCGATCGCGGTGTCGCGGCCATAGGTCGTGATCACGGTGCGGTCGATCCTGCGCATCAGCCCGGCTGCCGGCCGCCCGGCACGAAACGCCGCGATCTCGGCGTAGCCATAAAGATTCTCGCCGATGCCATAGCGCAGCGTCCGGCTGTCCTTGCGGAACAGCTCGTCGAGCACGGCGATATCGTTCGAGACCAGCGCCTTCTCGTAGCGCTCGAACTGCGCGGTGACCTCGGCGCGCACGTCGGGAAGATCGATCTCCATCTTAGATTCCTCTTGGCGCGGGAGCCGTGGCGACACCCATCTGTTCCAGCGCATAAGCGACCCGCAGCGCGATGTCCTCGCGCCATGGCGCGGCAATGATCTGCACGCCGATCGGCATCGGTTCAAGCGGCACCGGCACGGCGGCCACCGGCAGGCCGATGAAGGAGATCGGCTGGGTATGGATACCGATATTGGGGCGGACCGGAAGCTCGACCCCGTCGAGCGTAAAGGTGGCCTGGCCGATCTTCGGCGCCGTGCACGGCGTTGCCGGCGCCAGGATCACGTCGACCGACTGGAACAGCTCCAGCACCCTGGCGCGGTACCAGCGGCGGAATTTCTGCGCCTTGTCGACATAGACCGCCGGGATCATCGCGCCCGCGATCAGGCGGTCGCGCACTGGCGGGTCAAAATCGTTGGGCCGCTCGCGCAGCCGATCGAGGTGCAGCGCGGCGCCCTCGGTCGTCGTCATGATGAATGCGGCCGCGCGGGCGCGCGCCGCTTCCGGCAGCTCCACGGTCTGGGTGGCGCCGAGCGCCTTTGCCACGCGCGCGACCGCTTCGACGGCCTCCGGCAACAAATTCTGCTGAAAATAACCGCCGGCAATCGCAACGCGCAGCCGGCCGACATCATTGGCAAGCAACGGCACGGTCGGCTCGACCGATCGCACGATGCAGGCGGGATCGTCGGCATCAGGCCCCTGCATGACGTCATAGGCGAGCGCGAGATCTCTCACGTTGCGCGCGAACGGGCCGAGGTGATCGAGGCTTGCGACGAACGGAAAGGAGCGCGCGCGCGTAAGCCGACCATAGGTCGGCTTCAGGCCGAACGTGCCGCAGAATGACGACGGCACCCGGATCGAGCCGTTGGTATCGGAGCCGAGCGCGATCGGCACCAGTGCGCCGCCGACGGCGCTGCCGGAGCCGCCCGAGGAGCCGCCGGCCATCCGCGTCGGATCATGCGGATTGCGCGATGGACCGTCATGGGCGTTCTCGCCGGTGAAGTCGTAGGCGTATTCGCCCATGTTGAGCGCGCCGACCAGCACGGCACCGGCCGCTTCCATCCGCTCGATCAACGTGGCATCGCGCGGCGACGGTGGCAGGTCGCGATTGATCTTGGAGCCGGCGCGGGTCGAGAGGCCCTGCACGTCGAACAGGTTCTTCACCGCGAAGGGCACGCCGGCGAGCGGGCCGGCCGGTTGGCCCGCCGCGATCGCGGCGTCGACCGCCTTGGCCCTGGCACGCGCGCGATCGGCGGTGACGTCGGTGAAGGCATTGAGGACCTTGTCGTGCGCCGCGATGCGCGCGAGCGCCGCTTCGGTCGCGGCAAGGGCCGTGATCTTGCGGCTCGATACGGCCTGCGCGATTTCGGCGGCCGACATGGCAGCGGGAGTCTCTGACATCGCGATCTCAGGTCGAATAGACGGCGGCTGACGCGAGGTCGTCAGGCAACGGGAAGTCGTCGACCAGCCGCGCCAGCCGCAGCGCGACCTCGAGATTTGCGCGCACCGCCGGACGCCAGGCGTCTTCCAGCGGCAACGCCATCGTCCGGGCGACGGCGTTCATGTAATCGTCGAGATGATCGTCCATTTCGCTCCCAACGAGTTATTCAAGACACCGGCAACGGCGGATGCGGGATCGCCGTGAGCAGCTCCCTTGTATAGGCATCCTGCGGATTGCCCAAGACGTGTTCGGATGTGCCCTGTTCGACGATGCGGCCGCTGCGCATCACGATGACGCGATCACACAGCAGGCGCACCACGTTGAGATCGTGCGACACGAACAGATAGCTCATGCCCATCGACTGCTTGAGGTCCTGCAGCAAATTGAGCACCACCGCCTGCACCGAGACGTCAAGTGCCGCGGTCGGCTCGTCGAGGATGACGAGTTTCGGGTGCAGCGCGATCGCACGCGCGATACCGACACGGGCCTTCTGGCCGCCGGAAAGCTGGTGCGGAAAGCGATCCAGCAGATTGACCGGCAGGCCGACCAGCCTTGCCAGCTCCTCGCAGCGGTCGCGGAGCGCGTCGCGCCCCCTGATATCGCCGAGCTGCATGATCGGGTCCGCGATCGCGCGCGCCGCGGTGAAGCGCGGATTGAGGCTGTCGGTCGGATCCTGGAACACCATCTGGATCTGGCTGCGTCGCGGCAGCCGCGCGAAGGATTGCGGCATGATGCCGCCGATGTCCTCGCCATCGAACATGATGCGGCCGGAGGTCTGGTCCAAGAGCCGCATCACCATCATCGACGTCGTCGACTTGCCGCAGCCGGATTCGCCGACCAGCCCGACGCTCTCGCCATGGTCGATCGAGAAGCTGATGCCGTCGACCGCGCGGAAGATCTCCTCCTCGACCGGCGGCTTGCGGCCGAACAGCTTTGTGAGCATCGAGCCTGCACCCTGGCGGGGATATTCCTTGACGAGTTTCTCGACCAGCAGGAGGGGTTCTTTTCTCTCGTCACCCCCGGGCTTGACCCGGGGGTCCATCGAGGAAGACATCTCTTGCGAAGATTGATGGATGGCCGGGTCAAGCCCGGCCATGACAGACAGTTGCTGCGGAGACTTCGCCTCCTCCTCCGGCAGCAGATCCCGGAGCGACACCCCGATCCGCGGCGTCGCGCGCATCAGCTTCTTCGTATAGTCGTGCTGGGGCGCGGCGAAGATGTCGGCCGACTTCGCGGTCTCGACCACGCGGCCCTTCTCCATCACCACGACGCGGTCGCAATAGGCGGCGGCCAAGCCTAGATCGTGCGTGATCAGGATCGTCGACATCGATCGGCGCCGGGTCAGCTCGACGATCAGGTCCATCACCGCCTTCTGGGTGGTGACGTCGAGGCCGGTGGTCGGCTCGTCCGCGATCAGAAGCTGCGGGTTGCAGGCCAGTGCAAGCGCGATGACGACGCGCTGGCACATGCCGCCGGAGAGCTCGAACGGATAGGCGTGATAGCGCTCGCGCGGACGCGCGATCTTGACCTGCTCCAGCGCCTCGATCGCCGTCTCGCCGCGATCGGTTACCTGCGCCTGCTGGACATGCTGGCGCAGCACGTCCTCGATCTGGTGTCCGACCTTGCGGATCGGATTGAGGGCGGCGCGCGGATTCTGGAAGATCATCGAGACTTCGCGGCCGCGCAGATCACGCATCTGGCTTTCGGTTGCCGCCTTGACGTCGATGCCGGAAAACATCACCGATCCGTCGGCGATCCGGCCGGGACGATCTAGGATGCGCATCACGGCATAGGATGTCACCGACTTGCCCGAGCCGGACTCGCCGACGATGCCGACGGTCTCGCCCTTAGCCACCGATATGTTGACGTGCTGCACCGCCTTGACGATGCCACGACGGGTCGTGAACTCGACCGTGAGGTCGCTAACGTCGAGCAGGGGCTGGGCGGTCATGTGCGCCGCCCCTCATGCAATGCGTCATCCAAAAATCGGCAAAACAACCCCATGCAAAGTAGCGGAGGAGTAACCTGATACCGTGTCGAGACAGTCATCAGGTCCTCCGCTGCGGGTCGACGATGTCGCGCAGGCCGTCGCCGAGCAGGTTGAAGCAGAACACCGCGATCATCAGCGCGAGGCCCGGGAACAGCGCGATCCACCATTCGCCCGACACCATGAAGCCGGCGCCCTCGGCAACCATGATGCCCCACTCCGCGGTCGGCGGCCGGACGCCGAGGCCGATGAACGAGAGTCCCGCGGCGTTGAGGATCGCATAGCCCATGGTGAGCGACATCTGCACGATCATGATCGGCATGATGTTGGGCAGGATGTGCCCGAGCAGGATGCGGTACTCGCCGTTGCCGGAGAGCCGCGCCGCCTGCACGAAGCCGGCATTGCGGCGGACGTTTGCTTCGGCGCGCGCGACTCGGGCATAGAGCGGAAAGTTCACGATCGCGGTCGCGATGATGATGTTCTGCACGGTGTTGCCGAGCGCCGCGACGATGCCCATCGCCAGCACGAACAGGGGAAACGCCATGATGGTGTCGGCGATGCGGCCGACGATGCGATCGGTCCAGCCGCCGAAATAGCCGGCGGCGATGCCGGCCAGCCCGCCCATCAGGAACACCAGCACGACGGAGGCGACCGCGATGAAGGTGTCGAGCCTGGTTGCCACGATGACGCGGCTGAAGATGTCGCGGCCGAGCTGATCGGTGCCGAACCAGTGCGCGGCGGACGGCGGCTTCAATGCAGCCGCGGTGTCGGAAGCAAGTGGATCATAAGGTACCACATAAGGCCCGAACAGCGCGGCAAACATGATCACGACCAGCAGCGCGAAAGCAAAGCCGGTGACTTTGTTTTCGCCCAGCACATAGCGGGTCTGCTCGAAGACTGCGGCGAGCCCTGAGGTGCGGGCGGGACCTGCGGGTTCGACGGTCGGTGCAACGGTGCTCATACGCCCCTCCCTAGCCTTCCAGCCTGACGCGCGGATCGATCACGCCATAGAGGATGTCGATCAGGAGATTGAGCAGCACGTACATGACCGCCATGGTCAGCACGAAGCCCTGTACCGGCGCGAAGTCGGACGCGATCAGTGCCTCGACCGCGTAGGAGCCGATGCCGGGCCAGGCGAACACCTTCTCCACCAGCACATTGGCCCCGAGCAGGAAGGAGAACACCATGCTGAGCGTGGTGATGACCGGCAGCATCGCGTTGCGGAAGGCGTAGGTCACGATCACCTTGCCGGGCGACAGGCCGCTGGCGCGCGCGGTGCGGACGAAGTCGGACGCCAGCACCGCCAGCATCGAGGCGCGCGTCATGCGGGCGATCGGCGCCAGCGAGAAGATCGCGAGCGTCACCGCCGGCAGGATCAATTGGCTGAGCGCCGAACGGAATGCCTCGAAGTCCCGCGCGATCAACGCATCGATGAGGTAGAAGCCGGTGACGGTCGGCGGTGCGCTATAGAACACGTCGAGCCGGCCGAGCGGTGCCGGCGACCAGCCGAGCCGGAAATAGAACACGTAAACCAGCACGAGGCCGGTGAAGAACACCGGCAGCGACACGCCCGCCGTCGTGGTGACGCGGCAGAGATGGTCGATCCAGGAGCCCGGCCGCGTCGCCGCCAGCACGCCGAGCGGGATCGCGATCACGATCGAGACGACGAGGCCGAGCAGAGTGAGCTCGGCCGATGCCGGCAGGCGGTTGCGCAGCTCGGCGGCCACCGGCTGCCCCGTGGTGAGCGAGGTGCCGAGATCGCCATGGGCGAGATCGTTGGTGTAGCGGACGAACTGCTCGATCAACGGCTTGTCGAAGCCGAGCTTCTTCCTGATCTGGTCGACCGCTTCTTTCGTCGCGGCAGGCCCTGCAAAATACGCCGCGGGATCGCCCGGCAGCGCACGCGTCAGCAGGAACGTCACGATCACGACCCCGATCAGCGACGGAATCGCGAACAGCAGCCGCTTGCCGATGAGGGTCAGCATGCGCGCCTCGCTGTTTGCGACTGCAATGCCACGACGGGATTAGCAGGGCTCCCTCCCCCCTTGCGGGGGAGGGTTGGGGAGAGGGGTGCCGCTTGCTCCGATGCCAAACGGCGCGCGCCGCCAATCCGCTCCTGATGCAGCGAACGGTTGGACACGATCTCGGTCGATGTCGTTCTTTCGAGTATGCGGCGTACCCCTCTCCCCACCCTCCCCCGCAAGGGGGGAGGGAGCCTGAGGGATGTGCTCACCTCACGTGAATGAACGCCAAATACCGATGCGTGGCGGACCATCAGCATGCGCGCCTTACCCCTTCGCCATCGCGCGATAGTCGAGCCGGCGGTGGAACCAGTATTCGTAGCCCGAGATGTTCTTCTGCATCGCGACGTTGACGAACGGCTGATAGAGCGGGATGCGCGGGATGTCGGCGAAGGCGAGATCGACGAAGCCCTTCACATCAGCGTCGTAGGCCGCGGTGTCGCCGTTGGCGGCGGCGATGCGCGCGCCGTCGATGAGCTTGTCCATCTCCGGCGACTTGTAGCTCATGGTGTTGAAGATCGAATTGTTGCCGTGATAGCACCAGTAGAAGAAGTACTCGGGGTAATCGAGCCAGCCCGAGAACACGTTGGTGAACAGCGGCATCTCCTTCTTGGTGAGCTCGGTGCGCCAGTTGGCGCCGGGCACCTTGTTGATGGTGGTCTTGATGCCGAGCTGCGCGAGGCTCTCCTGCACCAGAACACAGAGCGGCTCGTTGACGCCTGCGAAGTTCAGGTCGAACGAGATCGTGGTCTCGAAGCCGTTGGCATAGCCGGCCTCCGCGAGCAGCGCCTTGGCCTTTTCCATGTCGGTGACATATTTGGTCGGCTGCGGCCAGGCGACCTCGGTCGGCTTGTCCTTTGCCGCGCCGAACATCGGGTTGGCGAGGCCGAACAGCACCGCATCCATGATCTTCTGATACGGCATCGCGTAGGCCATCGCCTGCCGCACCTTCGGATTGTCGAACGGCGGCTTGGTCACGTTCATGCCGATGTACTGGATGCCGTTGGAGAACGGCAGCGAGACCACGTTGAGCTTGCCGTTCGTCTTCATCTCCTGGAAATCCTTGAACGGCAGTTCGTAGGAGATATCGGCATCGCCGCGCTCGAGCAGCGCACGGCGGTTGCCGGCCTGCGGCACCATGCGCCAGATCACGCGCTTGATCTTCGGCATCGGGCCAGAGACCCAATCGTCGTTGCGCTCCATGATGACTTCGGTGCCGGCGGTCCATTTGGTCACCTTGTAGGCGCCGGAGCCCGCGGTCTGCTGCTTGGTGAATTCGAGGCCCCACGGATCCTTCTCGCTGGCGTTCTTCTTCACCAGCTCGGAGTTGACGACGCAGGGCACGATCACCGCGAGGTCGGGGATCGTCAGTCTGTCCTTCTTCAGGAAATCGACGCGCACCGTATGGTCGTCGACGACGACGAACTGCTCGGGCTTGGTCAGCGAGCCCGCGCTCATCTGGAAGGTCGGGAAGCCGCCGACGCTGACGGCACGGTCGAGCGACCATTTGACGTCCTTCGCCGTCACCGCCGTGCCGTCGTGGAATTTGGCGTTCTTGCGCAGCTTGAAGGTGACCGACATGTCGCCGATGTTGAAGTCCTCGGCGAGTTCGGGCTTGAACTTGTCGCGGTCGTAATAGGGCACGCCGCCCGGACCGCTCTTCATCTCATGGCTGATCAGCCGGTCGTAGCAATTCCACGACACCTCGTAGCCGGGCACGTTGGTGCCGACGCCGTGGATATCGAGATTGTTCGGACCGCCTTCGGAGACGATCAGCAGCGTCTCGGAGCGCGCGTCGGCCTTGGCCGGCGACCAGATCGCGGGCGCGGTCGGCGCCAGCGCCCCCGCTGCCAGCCCGGACACCGATTTGAGGAAATCGCGACGCTTCATGTGATGCTCCAACGCCCTTGAGAACGGCCTTAGAACAAGGATCGCAAGGATTGTGCCAAACGCTAATGGTGCGCTGACGCCAACCAACCCGCTGATGCGATTGCGGAATGCCACGAAAGGGACACACCGGGCAGCAAGACCGGCCACGACCTATTGCATACAAAGGCCCCCTGTTTGCTCAATTTGGGTGCAGCGCTCCACCGCCTTGTGGCGAAGGATCCCGCAACGATCAGTTGATCCCGCGCAACAGCACCAGCACGGCGGTGACGGTGATTGCACCGCCAATTCGGGTCGCGATCTGCGCGAACGGCATCAACTGCATCCGATCGGCGGCCGTCAGGATCGCAACGTCACCGGTGCCGCCCTGCCCCGAATGGCAAGCGTTCACGATCGCCGTTTCGATCGGGTACATGCCCATGAGGCGCCCGACGAATGCTCCTGTGGCCATCAAGGTGAACACGGTTGCGACGATCGTGATCAGATTTGGCACCGTGAAGGCCGACATCAGCTTCGCCCATGGCGTCAGAGACACGCCAATGGCGAACAGCAGCGGATAGGTCATCCCGATCTGGACAAACCGGAACACGATCAGGCCACCCGACTGCAGCCGGGGCGACACCGCGCTCGACAATTTGGCGGCGACGGCAAGGAACAACATCGCGACGGGCGCCGGCAATCCGATCAAATGGTTGAGCATGACGCCGAGCAGATAGAGCACGATCGCGGTCAACCCCGCCCCGGCAATCGCCGGGATATCGATCGCCGAGGTCGTCGTGTCGTCGTGCATGTCGGTCGAAGCCGCCTCGAGCACGTTAGTGCCGCCTGGCTGCAACCGCCCTTCGCCGGTCAGTTGCGGATACTTCCGGCCGACGTAGTTCAGCATGCCGGAGAACAGGATGGCCGTCAGGCTTCCGAGCATGACAGGCGGCAGCACCATCGCAAAGAAATCTCCCTGCGGCTGGCCGAGGATGGCCGAATATCCGATCGAAAGCGGAATCGCGCCTTCCCCGACGCCGCCGGCCATGATCGGCACGACGATGAAGAAGAAGGTCTTGTAGGCGCCGAGCCCGAGCAGCGTGCCGACCAGCGTTCCGACCGCGCCGGCCGCGATGGAGCCAAGGCCAAGCGGCACGAAGATCTTGAGGAAACCCTTGATGAGGACGTTGCGGTCCATGCCAAGGATACTGCCGACGATGATCGCGGCGATGTAAATGTAGAGAAAATTGGTGGCCTTGGTGAATTCGACGATCGATTTCTCGATCGGCCCTGGAAGGAGCTTGTAGTAGACCAGCGCCGACGGGATGAAGGTCGCGAAGATGGCTGCGGCGCCGACATTGCGCAGAATGGGCAGCCGCTTGCCGAGTTCCGCGCAGGAGAACCCGCCGAGCACGAGCACGGCGATCATCGTCGGTGCATCCGGCTTGATCTGGCCTTCCATCGTCAGGATCGCAAGCAGGCCGACGAGGATGGCAAAGATCGGAAGCGAAATGATTCCGATGTTGAAATCCATCACGCGCCACCAGCCAGCCGGCCAGAACGGCACCGGCGCGGCCGCCTTGGCGGACGTATCGGGCGCGACCGGGTCATTCCAGGTCACACTCCCGGACGGGGATTTGTCCAACATTACACTCTCCCATTGATTTTCATCCGACGACTGCAATCGCCGGCGCGCCTTCGGGCGCGATTGTTCGGCCGCAGTGCGAAGCACTGAATGCCTTTGATGTCCGACGTCCCACTGCCGCGAGACGTGCGGCAGGGGAGCGGGATTGTCCGACGCCGTGCGAGGGGCATCTCTCCGGCGTCACGGCTCCCGCGAGGCGCGGAAGCCGCAATCCGCTACCACTTGTAGCGAACGCCGGTCACGACCTCGTCGGCGGTATCGTGCAGATGTGCCTGGCTGGCGCTGTACCCGCCCGTCGTCTTCAAGTGATCGCCCGCGATATAGACGTCCACGTTCGGGATCGGGTGATACATGAACGACGCATAGGTGGTCATGCGCGTGCCGGTTCCGGTCATGGTCGCCGAGCTCGCGTCCTTGAACGGAACGAAGGTAAAGCCGGATGCGGTCAACGCGGCATTGTGGGCGAAGAAGTCCTGCCAGCCGACTTCGACGTCGTAGAGCTTTGACGGCGTGACCTTCGCCGACACGGTGACCACATCGTCGTTGCGAATGCCGACCACGCCCTGATCGGCGTTGTAGTGGATGTAGCCGGTGTTCAGGCGAAGCAGACCGCCATCCCAGTTGCCGCCGGCGCCCCAGGACTGATGGATGTGTCCGACATTGGTGGTACCGATGGTCGGAATCTCCAGCACGTTGGCGCGCGTGTAGAAGGTCGAAACGTGGAACTGGCCGTAATTGTAGCCCGCAGCCACCGCTTCCGTGCTGCCCTTATCGAGGCCTGCGCCGGGGATCGGACCGCTGCCGAGCGGGCCGCCAGGGCCGTTGCCGTCGCCGAAATTGTAGGCTGCGCCGAGATACAGCCCGTTGTCGAACAGCTTCTTCCAGACCAGGCCCTGGTCGTAGCGGGTGTCGCCCTGCCCCCCGGCTCCGTTGCCGCCGCTGGTATAGAAGATGAGCTGCTTGAAATTGTTGACGTTGGTGAACCCACCCTCGTTCGTGCTGAGCGAAGAACTGCCGTAAGGGTCGCCCCAGATGTTGGCCACGTCGCGCGGCAGCGTGTTCTGCCGGCCTACGCTGAACTTGCCAAGCAGCGGGCTCTCGAAGCCGACCCAGGCGTCGCGGTTGAACAGCACACCGGGCGTATCCATGTTGCCGCTGGGCAACTCAAATTCGCTTTCCATCCGCGCCAGCAGATTGAAGCCGTATTCGGGGAACATCTTCTGCGTGACGTAGATGCCCCAGCGATTGCCGCTGAACCAGGAGGTGTTCAAACCGAAGGTCGTCCGCCCCGCGGCATCGACATTGGTCGTGTAGCCAAGTGTCGGCTCGATGACGCCGTATAGCAGAACGTCGGTGTTGTCGGTTTCGAAGATGTGGACGGGCCTGCCGGTCTTGAAGCTCTCCCACGGCCCGGCCTTGGCCGGCGTCGGGCCGGAAGCCGGGGCCTCGGCATGCGCCTCCTGCGCGCGCTCCACCTTCTGGACCCGGTCGTCGAGCTTCTTGACCTTCCTCTTCTGCTCCTCGAGCTCGGTCAGACGCTTGCTGAGCGCCCTGATCTCGGCCTTGAGTTCGCCGACGTCATCCGTCGCCTTCGCCGGCGACGATGTCAGCAAGGCGATCGCCGTGAGCGACGCGCCTGCCCAGAAATATCGGCTCGCGGCGCCTGCCCTGCTCCGCACGCGGGTTCCCACGACAGCTTCAGCCGCCGGCTGCCGGAATTGCACTGCTTGGTTCATGTCGCCCCCTGAGAGAATTTTTGCTTCGCTCGGGGAAACTGGCGTCGATAGCTGTCAGAACCCTGTCATGTCCGCGCCGTCGCGTAGCGCCGTTCAACGATCACCGTTGCAGGATCAACACACCCTTCGGCGCGAACGCGGTGGGTGGCCGCGATCACTTCGCAGCTGCATCGAACTTCAGGTCTCGGGCCGTTCTCGGGCCTTGGGCGAAGCAACGGCCCTTGACCGGATCGCTGCAGCTGATCTAGTTGAGCAAACGATGAAGAACGCGCGCCAGCGAAATGGCGCCCCGAAAACGACAGGAAACGATCGGCTGCGAACAGTGGAATAATTCTGTCGCGTCGACCATGAAGACGAGAATTTCCGTCTTCCTTGAGGGGATGCCTTAACGTGCGCAAGAAATCATGCGTGCGCTTCTGATCGAAGACACGGCGGATCTGGGCGCGGCGATCGCAGCGCGCCTGCGTGGTCAGGGGCATGCGGTCGAGTGGTTGACCGATGGCGGGCACGCGTCCCGCCGCATTCAGGAAGACCCTTTCGATCTGATCATTCTCGATCTCATGCTGCCCGGCATGAGCGGCTCGGACCTGCTGAAGCTTCTGCGCAGCCGGCGCATTCGCACGCCGGTGCTTGTGATCACCGCCAGAGGCGACGTCGGCGACAAGATCAGCGTGCTCGACATCGGCGCGGACGATTATCTCGTGAAGCCGTTCGACCTGCGCGAGCTGGAGGCAAGGATGCGGGCCGTCGTGCGACGGCACAGCGGTATTCCGACCAGCAAGATCGAGATCGCCGATGTCGCCATCGATATTGCGGCGCAATCGATCACCGCTGCCGGCGCCCGGATCGAGCTGACGCGGCGAGAATTTCGCCTGCTGGAGCTCCTGGTCCTGTCACCGGGACTGGTGGTGCCGCGAGAGCGATTGATCGATCAGCTCTTCGGTTACGAGAACGCCGTCAACCCGAACGCGCTCGAACTCTACATCTCGCGCATCCGGCGCCGGTTGAAGGCTTCGAGGCTCCGCATCGAAACCGTGTGGGGCGTCGGCTATGTGGCGAAGGCTGACGATGCGCCGACCGCAGACCTCAATTAAGCGCGACATCCTACTCGGCGCGATTTCGCTGCTGGCGATTCTCGGCGTCGGCCTGTTCATCTACGTGCGCAACTTCTCTCTCAATGCCGCCGACACCGCATTCGATCGCGTTCTCGCCGCATCCGCGTTCTCGATTGCCGACAGTATCCGGGTCGAGGATGGAAAACTCACCGTCGAGCTGCCGCTGGCCTCGCTGGAAATCCTCGGCGCAGCCCGCGAGACGCGGGCCTTCTACGCCGTCCGAGCACCGGATCGTTCCCTGATCACCGGCTATGCCGACCTGCCCGACGCCGCGAGGGGTTCCGATCGCGACCGATCACCGACTTTTTCCGACGCTACATACTCACAGGCTGCGGTCCGGATCGGCACGGTCTGGCGCTACATCGATTTCGGCGACCGGTCCGGCTGGGTCAGCGTCAGCGTCGCCGAGACGCGGGAAGCCCGTTCGCAGCTCGCCGCCGACATCCTCAAGAATTCGTTCGCGCCGATGGCGCTGGCCGGAATTGTGATTTGCCTGCTCATTTCAAAGGGGCTCAACAGGGCTTGGGCGCCCCTCGTGACGCTCGAGGCGGAATTGACCCGGCGCGCGCCCGGCGATCTGACCCCGATCCGGACGCCAGTTCCGAGGGAAGTCACTTCGCTCGTCTCAAGTCTCAACGACTTCATGCAGCGGCTCGACGGCGTGCTCAATACGCTGCGCGGCATCGCCGTCGATACCACGCATGACATCCGGACACGGCTGGCCTCGATCCGCGCGTTGGCCGAGGTCGCGGCGTCCGAACCGGATCCGGGTTTGCTGCGAAACTATACCGACCGGATTCTGGCCAACGCCATCGACGCGACGCGCATCGTCAACCAGCTGCTGGCGGACGCTGCGATAGCCCACCATATCGAGACGTCCGGCAACCCGCGTTGCGATTTCCTCGAGCTCTATCTTGAGGCCGTGGAACGCTTGCCGAAAGACAACATGCAGCGCTGCAGGTTGGCTGATCTGTCGACCACCCACGACGACTTTCCGGTTTGCGGGGCCCCTCTGGCTCTTCGCGAGCTGATTGGCAACCTTCTGGACAATGCGCTGAAATATGCTCCGGGCGGCACCATCGATATCGATCTGCGCACGTCGCCCGATGGTTCGACCATCGAATTCGACGTGGCTGACCGCGGCCCAGGCATCCCCGACAGGGACAAAACCCGCGTGCTGGAGCGCTTTCAGCGCGGATTGGAGCAAACCCACGTCGCCGGAACCGGGCTCGGCCTAAACATTGCCAAGAACGCAGCCGCGGCCGCTGGCGGCAATCTCGCTTTGCTCGATCGCCCCGGGGGCGGCCTTCTGGCGCGGGTAATCCTGCCGAGGGCGACATGAGCGCCAAGCCGTCACCGCCCATCGCGCGAAACGCCATGCGATGCATCGCGCTCATCGTGGGGCTGTTTCTCGTCAGCGGCGGCTGCCGTGCCGACCAGTCAAAGTCGATCAACGAGCTGAACGTGTTCCACGCGCCTGCGAGCCCCACTGCTACGCTGCTCATTCATGGGACGGCGGATATCCTGGCTATGGGCCCCGTCATTGAGGGTTTCCAGAAGGAGCATCCGGACATCGAGGTCCAGTACCGCCTCTACGAGACGGTACCGCTTTATCAGGAGGGCGCCAGCGCGCCGAGCGACAGGCCCGTCGCCGATCTCCTGATCAGCTCGGCAATGGATCTCCAGGTCAAGCTCGCCAATGACGGGCATGTCCAGCGAGCCGCGATCGCCACACGCGGGCTGCCGGACTGGGCGGTCTGGCGCGACGAGATTTTTGGCTTCACCGTGGAGCCGGCGGTGATCGTCTACAACAAGGACATGCTCGATCGCGACGAGGTCCCGAAGTCGCATCAGGACCTGATCCGGTTGCTGGAGCGATCGCCGGAGCGATTCCGCCGGAAGATCGCGACTTACGACATCGGCGTCAGTGGCGTCGGTTATCTGTTCGCAACGACCGAGTCGATGCTGTCGGCCAACTTCTGGCGCCTGGCGCACGCACTTGGCACCACCAAGGCGAAGCTCTTCTGCTGCACGCAGGACATGCTCGACTCGCTCAGCCGCGGCGACACGCTCATCGCATATGACGTTCTCGGCTCCTACGCTCTGCGGCAGGCAGAGCGGCATCCGAACCTCGGCATTGTGGTGCCGGAAGACTATGTGACGGTCGTGTCCCGGACCATCGTCATCCCGCGACGGGCGCAACACCCCGCACTGGCCGGAACCTTCGTGGACTATGTGCTCTCCGAGCCCGGTCAGGCCGTGGTCGCCAACGGCTTCGGATTATCGATCGCCGGCGTGGGCACCGACCGCGAGCAAATGAAGACGCGATATGTCGCCGAGAAGCCCGGCTTGCTCAATTTTCCAACGCTCGGCCTTCCGGCGCTTGCCTATCTGGATCTTGTCAAGCGCGAGCAGTTCGTAAAGACTTGGCGCCAGATTGTGTCGCCCTAGAGCCGCTTCTTGACGCGGCTGCGTTGCGCGAAGGGGCATCCACTTCGCTCAAGACGCCTTGGCTCTCTGCGGCGAAAGATCACGGCCAGACCAACTCCTGCAACTGCACGAGATCGTCGACCCGGTCCGGCCAGCCCGCGACGCAGATGTGCCGGAGCGGATCGCTGGCCGAGTGCAGCATCAAGAGCGCCATCAACCGCCGCTTCAATACGAACGTCACCTCGCTGCGGGGGATGCCGAAGCCGTCGAACAGGCTGCGCACCCGGCGCGGATGCCCGGCGGCCATGAAGGCGCTCGGGCCGAGCAGATCATACTCGCCCCATCCGGTCCGGACGTCGCCGAAATCGAACAGGCCGGCGACGTGCCAACCGTCGGCCCGGCGGCCCAGCAGGAAATTCTCCGGGATGTACTCACCGGTCAGGATCACCGGCGGCGTGTGCATCGGGATCAATTCGGCGGCGTCACGCAGGAGATCATCGAGCGAGGTGAGCAATTTCGCCGGCAGGCCGAGCCGTTCATGCCGCGCCCGGCACTGCGCGATCTGCCCGCGCATGAAGGCCTCCCAGCGCGGCTCGATCGCAAGCAGGCGGCCGGGCGGCACGCGCTGCACCTCGGCGATCACGGCGCCGATCTCGGCGAGCACGCGCTCCCGCTCGGCCTCCGACAGCGATGGCCATACCTCCGAACCGACGGTGCCGGCGAGGTGCGTGATGACGAGATACGGCCAGCCGTCGCGCTCGCCCTCCGCGATGACGTCGGGGATCGGAATGCCGAGCCGTCCGCGCAGCTGCGCGAGCGCGCTGCGTTCGGACACGAATTGCGGCCGCAGAAACGGCGGGAACAGTTTCAGGATCAGGTCGCCGTCGAGCCCGACGACGAGGTTGGTGCCGGTCGAGAACACGTGCGGCGCGCCACAGGACAGCCCGTGGCGATCGGCAATATCGCGCACGACCGGCAGCCAGCGCGACGTGTCGCCGCGCCAGGCGCGGTAGGTGTCGTAGTCGGTGATGGGTGGCAAAAGCGCGGTCATATTTCAATCGTCATTGCGAGGAGCGAAGCGACGAAGCAATCCATGTTCGAAGCAGGCGGCGCGATGGATTGCTTCGCTGCGCTCGCAATGACGCAGGAGAGAGCGCACCACCCTCACCGATCCGGATTGGCGCGCTCGAACTGGCGCAGCAGACGGTTGCCACGTTCGACGGCGTTGTCCATCGCGGCCTGCGCCGAACGCTTGCCGGTGAACACCTGCTCGAGCTCCTCCTCGATCACGTCGCGGATCAGGACGAACGAGCCGAGCCGGATGCCCTTGGAATTGTCGGTCGGCGGCTTCAGCGTGACCTCCTCGATCGAGATCGAGGCACCGGGATTGCGCTCGTAGAATCCCTGCGTGCGACTGAGATCGAATGCGGCGCGGGTGATCGGCAGGTAGCCGGTGTTCTGGTGCCAGGCGACCTGCACCTCGGGCCGCGACAGGTAGGCGAAGAATTTCGCCACCCCGGCATATTCGGCGCGCGGCCGGTCGCGCAGCACCCACAGCGTCGCACCGCCGATGATCGAGTTCTGCGGCGCGCCCTGTACGTCGGGATCATACGGCATCATGCCGTAGCCGACCTCGAATTTCGAATTGGCCTTGATGTCGGCGCGGGTGCCCGACGAGCCGATGAAGATGCCGCACTCGCCCTTCTGAAAGCGCGGCTCGGCGGCCTGGCCGCGGCCGCTGTAGTCGAAGGTCTTGTCGGCCTGCCACTGCGCGAGCTGCGCGATGTGGCGCACCACCAGCGGGTTGTTGAAGATCAGCTGCGCGTCGAGCCCGGAGAAGCCGTTGGCCTTGGTCGCGATCGGCAGGTTGTGAAACGCGGAGAAGTTCTCGACATTGATCCAGGACGGCCATGACGTGGTCACGCCGCACATCGCACCCGCCGCACGCAGCCGCTTGGCCACGATGCCGAGCTCCGGCCAGGTCTTCGGAGGCTCGCTCGGATCGAGCCCGGCGGAGCGGAACATATCCTTGTTGTAGTACAGGATCGGCGTCGAGGCGTTGAACGGGAACGACAGCATGTTGCCGTCGACATCGGCATAGTAGCCCGCCACCGCGGGCAGATAGGCCGACGGCGCGAACGCCTCCGATTGATCCCGCATCAGCTCGAACACCGGATAGATCGCGCCGCGCGCCGCCATCATGGTTGCGGTGGCGATCTCGTTGACCTGAACGATCGCCGGCTGGCTGCGCGAGCGGAACGCAAAGATCGCCGCGGTGACGGTCTCGGTGTAGTTGCCCTTGTAGGCGGGCACGATACGGTAGTCGGATTGCGAGGCGTTGAAGTCGGCGGCGAGCTTCTCGAGCTGCTTGCCGAGCTCGCCCGACATCGCGTGCCACCACATGATCTCGGTCGCCGCTCGTGCCGGTGCCACAAGCAGAAGGGCCGCGACGACGAGGTGCAAGACATTCAAGGCGAGCTTCACAACCAACCGTTCCCGGATGCCAACACGCGGTCATAAGGCGCTACAACCATAGATTCAATCGACACCGCAGGTTGCAGCTCGGTTTTAATGTATGGCCGATGGGCGAACCATCGCCATTCTGCTAAAAGCGTTGAACCTTTTGCTCCCGCCCCGGACACAAATCACAAGGGGAATTGTAGCCAGTGTACCGCCGCGCCGGCCTTTCGCGGACAATAACGCTTGCCGTCGCGCTGTTATGCACAGCGGTCTCGGCGAGTGCTTTTGCGCGCGAATTCCGCACCGCCGATACCCAGAATGAAGACTATCCGACGGTCCAGGCGCTGAATTACATGGACCGCCTGATCGCCGAACGCACCGGCGGCCGGCATCGCATCGTGGTCTTCCATTCCCGCCAGCTCGGCGAGGAAAAGGAGACGCTGGAGCAGACCCGGGCCGGCGCCATCGACCTGAACCGGACCAATGTCGCGCTGATCGGAACCATGGTGCCTTCCGTGAACGTGCTGGCGATGCCGTTCCTGTTTCGATCCCTTGAGCACCTGCAGCATGTGCTGGATGGACCGATCGGCAACGAGATCCTGAACAGCCTCGAAGCCCACGGCTTCGTCGGGCTGACCTTCTACGATTCCGGCGCCCGCTCGATCTACAACAGCGTCCGCCCGGTGCGTTCGCTCGACGACCTCAAGGGGCTGCGGCTGCGGGTGCAGCAATCCGCACAGATGTCGGACATGATCCGCGCGCTTGGCGCCGAGCCAATCCAGATGGCCTACGGCCAGGTGCTGACCGGGCTCGCCAACCGGCTGATCGATGGCGCGGAGAACAACTGGCCGTCCTTCGTCACCACCGGCCACTACAAATACGCCGGCTACTATACCCTGACGCAGCACACCGTGAGCCCCGAAGTGCTGGTGATGTCGCGCAAGGCCTGGGCCAGCCTCACGCCGGATGAGCAGATCATCTTCCGCGAAGCCGCGCAGCGCTCCAGCATCTACATGCGCGAGAAGTGGCGGGAGCTCGAGGAGCGCTCGCGCAGGCAGGCGGAGCAGACCGGCGTCAAGGTCGTGACCGATTTCGACCGCAAGCCGTTCGAGGCGGCGATGGCCGGCATCTATGCCAAGGCGGAGCGCGATCCGGCGACAGCAGCGCTGATCGAACGCATCCGCAACATGGAGTGACCGGATCTTGGACGCGCCCAAACAGGACGGGACGATGCGACCGCGGGCGGCCTTTGGACCGCAGGGCCGCTTCCGCATCGTCCAGTTGCTGCGTGCGGTGCCGATCCGCTGGCGCATTCTTTCGATCGCGCTGCTCAATTCCGCCGTCGTGATCGTGCTCGCGGTGCTGATCTGGAACGGCTCGAAGGTGCTCGGCTCGGCCTGGGACGATGTCCGCCAGGTCCGGGAATCCGACAAGATCCTGGCCAAGCTCGAGAGCGAGACCAGCCGTCTGCAGAACCTGATCCATCGCTACATCAACCAGCCGAGCCCGGACCTGTTCGCGGAAATCCTGCTGCTGCGCGAGGCCGTGCTCGGCACGCTGACCAACCGAGCCTCGACCGACCCGATGCTGTCGGGCTCGGTCGAGCAGCTGGAGCGCGTCACCAGCCGCTTCCTCGACGGCTTCGGTGAATTGCGCACCGTGCAGACCAAGATCTCCAAGACCTATGACGAAGAGGTGCTGACCCCGACCAAGGACATGGCCGGGCTCTATTCGATCATCGAGGGCGCCACCGGCCATCGCGACGCGCTGATCTGGCCCGCGCTCGGCAAGTCGCGCGAAGCCTTCACCTCGCTCTTGGTCGCCGCCAACGCCTACTACCTCTCGCTTGCGTCCTCGTCGGCCGAGGAAGCCCGCCGCAACATCGATACGATCGAGAAGACGATTCCCGTCATGACCGATCTGGCCGAGAACGATCTGCAGCGCATGGCGCTGGCGCGGCTCAAGGTCAAGACCGCCGAGCTGCGCGACGGTCTCGGCAAGCTCAGCGAACAGCTCACCAACCGCACCGATCTGTTGCGCAACTCGATCGACGCCAGCCAGGCCGACGCGATCGGCGCGATCGACGAGCTCTCGGTGAAGATGCGCCAGCGCGAGCAGAAGGCGCAGGAGACGTTCGACAAGACGCTGACGTCGATCTCGCGCCGGGTGCTGTCGATCGCCGTGATCTTCCTCGGCGTCATCATGTCGGCCGGCGTCATGATCGCATTGTCGATCCGGCTGCCGCTGGCACAGATCATGGCCGCGATGCGCACCATCACCTCGGGCGACCTCGACCGGCCGGTGCAGGGCACATCGGCCAAGGACGAGGTCGGCGCCATGGCGCGTGCGGTCGAGGTATTCCGCGAAAACGCGATCGCCAAGCGCAAGACCGAGGACGAGCTGCGCACCGCCAAGGAGAAGGCCGAGAGCGCGCTGCTCGAGCTCAACGCCGCCCAGCAGAACCTGATCGATGCTGAGCGCCTCGCCGCGCTCGGCGGGCTCGTTGCGGGCGTCGCCCATGAGGTCAACAATCCGATCGGCATCAGCCTGACGGTCGCCTCGAGCTTTGCCCGCCGCAGCGAGATGTTCGAGAACGACCTGAAGACCGAGCCGCTGCGCCGCTCCAGGCTCGACGAATTCGTGCGTGCCTCGCGTGACGCATCGCAGCAACTAGTCTCGAATCTGCAGCGCGCCGGCGAACTGATCCAGTCGTTCAAGCAGGTCGCCGTCGATCGCTCGCACGCCGAACGCCGCCAGTTTGCCTTGAGCGAATCGACCGACCAGATCGTCGCGAGCCTGCGGCCGGTGCTGAAGAAGGCCGCGATCGCGCTGTCCGTCGACGTGCCCGATGGGCTCCTGATCGACGGCTATCCCGGCGCCTATGGCCAGATCTTAACCAATCTTTTCCTCAACGCCGTCAATCATGCCTTCGCCAACGGCCGCTCCGGCAACATCACGATCTCGGCGCGCGGTCGCGGCACCGATGATGTCGAGATCATCTTCGCGGACGACGGGGCTGGCATGACGCCGGACGTGCAGCGACAGGCGTTTGACCCGTTCTTCACGACCCGACGCAACGAAGGTGGTACGGGCCTCGGCCTCCATATCGTCTATAACCTCGTCACCCAGCAGCTCGGCGGACGCATGATGCTGGAGTCAAGGGTAGGACAAGGCACCACTTTTCGCATTATCATGCCCAGGATCGCCAAGGGGGCTGCCATGGGCGAGCCCACGATCACTGACGCAGCAGCCGACGGAACCAGTCAATGGCCGAACAGGACGATGTCCTCCAACTGATCGACGACACCGAGAGCCCCCCGGAGGACTCGCCGGTACGGAAATGGAAGATCGCCGTGATCGACGACGATCACGCCGTCCATGAAGGCACCCGATTTGCGCTCAGCGATTACAACCTGAACGGCGCGACGCTGGAGATCCTGTCGGCCTACTCCGCGGCCGAAGGCCGCACGCTGATGCGGGACAACCCCGACATCGCAGCCGTGCTGCTCGACGTCATCATGGAGACCGACGTCGCCGGCCTCGAGCTCGTCGAATACATCCGCAACGAGATCAAGAACGAGACCGTCCGCATCATCCTGCGCACCGGCCAGCCCGGCCAGGCGCCGGAGCGGCGTGTGATCGTGCAATACGACATCAACGACTACAAGGCGAAGACCGAACTCACCGCCGACAAGCTGTTCACCTCGCTGACTGCCGCGCTGCGCAGCTACCAGCAGCTCGAGCGCATGGTGCAGACAAGGCGCGGCCTCGAGATCATCATCGACGCGGCCTCGACGCTGTACGACTTCAAGTCGATGCAGCGGCTGGCCGAGGGCGTGCTGACGCAACTCGCCTCGCTGCTCAATGTCGACTGCGCCGGCATTCTGGTGCTGCGCGACGACGGCAACGCCGCTGCCGCCGATTTCTCTGTGCTGGCATGCTCGGGCTGCTACAGCCGCTTCATCGGCACGACGTCCTCGAAGGCGCTCGATCCCGACCTGCGGCACATGGTGGAGGAAGCGTTCCAGCGCCGCAAGAACGAGTTCGCCGACCACCGCAGCGTGCTCTATTCACGCACCGGCAGCGGCCGCGAGGTTGTGGTGCTGCTACAGGCCGAGCGCCAGCTCTCCGACACCGACCGCGCGCTGGTCGAGATCTTCTCGAGCCGGCTGTCGATCGCGTTCGACAACGTGATCCTCTACCAGCAGCTTCAAGAGGCCAACACCCAGCTCGAGGACCGCGTCGCGCAGCGCACCCGCGCGCTGATGCAGGCCAACCGGCGGCTGTCGGCACAATGGCTGCGGCTGCAGCGCGCCAACGGCTTCAAGAACGAAATCCTCGGCACCGTCGCCCACGATCTGAAGAATCCGCTCGGCGTGATCCTCGGCCGCACCGAGATGCTGACCGAATTGATCGGTGCCGGCTCGCCGAAGGAGAACGTCACCGCCCAGGTCGAGCACATCAGGGACGCCACCAAGCGGCTGACCTCGATGGTCGACCATTTGATCTCGGATGCGATGGCCGACGCCTTCGACATCACCATCCGACGCGAGGCGGTCGACGTCGCGGCCCTCGTCAACGAGGTCACCGAGGCCAACCTGCCCTCGGCCGTCAACAAGCAGCAGAGCATCTCGGTCTCGGGGCCGCAGCACTTCGTCACGATGTGCGATGGCGACCGGATCCGCGAAGCGATCGACAATTTGGTCAGCAACGCCATCAAGTACTCGCCGATCGGCGGCAAGATCACGGTCGCGGTCAGCCACGAGGGTGACGACACGGTGATCCGGATCGCCGACCAGGGCCCCGGCCTCAGCCCCGAGGACCTCGGCCGGCTGTTCGGCCGGTTCCAGCGGCTATCGGCCAAGCCGACCGCGGGCGAAAGCTCGACCGGCCTCGGCCTTTCCATCGTCAAGCGCATCATCGACATGCATGGCGGCCATGTGACCGCACAGAGCCCGGGCCCCGGACAGGGGTCGACCTTTACGGTTACACTGCCGGCGACAGAGACATCATGAACCAGAACCCGCATATCTTCATCGTCGACGATGAGGCGCCGGCCCGCGAGATGGTCGGCGATTACCTCAAGATGCACGGCTTCGGCGTGACGCTGTGCGATGGCGGCAAGAGCCTGCGCAAGGAGATCGAGAGCAGCACGCCCGATCTCGTGGTGCTGGACCTCAACATGCCCGAGGAGGATGGTCTGTCGATCATTCGCGACCTCAAGAGCAAGATCAACGTCCCCGTCATCATGCTGACAGCTACTGCCAGCCCGATCGATCGGGTCGTCGGGCTCGAGCTCGGCGCCGACGATTACGTGGCCAAGCCCTGCGAACTGCGCGAGCTGATGGCGCGCATCCGCTCGGTGCTGCGGCGGAGCGGGCCCGCGAAATCAGCTGCGCCGGAATCGGCGAGCACCAAGGCCGAAAAGGAGCAGCTGGTGCGATTCGGCACCAAATGGCTCGATCTCGAGGCCCAGGCGCTGCGCGACGACGAGGGCAATGAGCACCCGCTGACGGCCTCCGAATTCGGCCTGCTGAAGGTGTTCGCGGCCAATCCGAAGCGCGTGCTGTCGCGCGAGCGGCTGCTGGAACTCGCCAATGCGCGCGACGCGGAAGCCTTCGATCGCGCGGTCGACCTGCGCATCATGCGCATCCGCCGCAAGATCGAATTCGACCCGACCAAGCCGTCGGTGATCCGGACCATCCGCGGCGGCGGCTATCTGTTCTCGCCGACCGGGGACAAGGCGTAGCTCTCCTGATGTCGTCCCGGCCTAGTGCGCAATTGCGCACCGGGGCCGGGACGACGATTTGGTTGTGTGGCACCAGCCAATTCTATGACACTAAGGCTGTCAATCCGCGCAAAAATCCCTAAGTTTCGGCCATGCCGAAAACAGCCTCCAAAGACCCCGCCAAACCAGCCCCGAAGACCGCAACCATGCCCGTCGCCGCCAAGCCCGTGACAACCAAGGCCGCGGCGAAGGGCGACCACGTCTTCCTGGTCGATGGTTCGGGCTACATCTTCCGCGCCTATCATGCGCTGCCGCCGCTGAACCGCAAGTCCGACGGGCTGCAGGTCAATGCCGTGCTCGGCTTCTGCAACATGCTGTGGAAGCTGTTGCGCGACATGCCGGAGGACAACCGGCCGACCCATCTGGCGATCGTGTTCGACAAGTCGGAGGTCACGTTCCGCAACAAGCTCTATCCCGACTACAAGGCGCACCGGCCGCCGGCGCCCGACGATCTGGTCCCGCAATTCGCCCTGATCCGCGAGGCGGTGCGCGCCTTCGAGCTGCCCTGCCTCGAGCAGGCCGGCTTCGAGGCCGACGATCTGATCGCGACCTATGCGCGGCTCGCCACCGAGCGCGGCGCGACCACGACGATCGTGTCATCGGACAAGGATCTGATGCAGCTCGTCAACGACAAGGTCGTGATGTACGACACGATGAAGGATCGCCGCATCGGCCGCGACGAGGTGATCGAGAAATTCGGCGTGCCGCCCGAAAAGGTGGTCGAGGTGCAGGCGCTGGCCGGCGATTCCACCGACAACGTGCCCGGCGTCCCCGGCATCGGCATCAAGACCGCCGCACAACTGATCATCGAATATGGCGATCTCGATCAGCTGCTATTCCGCGCCGGCGAGATCAAGCAGCCGAAGCGGCGCGAGGCGCTGCTCGAGAACGCCGAGAAGGCGCGCATCTCGCGCCAGCTCGTGCTGCTCGACGACAAGGTCGATCTCGAGGTGCCGCTCGACGACCTCGCGGTGCACGAGCCCGACTCGCGCCGGCTGATCGCCTTCCTCAAGGCGATGGAGTTCTCCACCCTCACCCGCCGCGTCGCCGACTATGCGCAGATCGACCCCGCCGATGTCGATGCCGATCCCGGCAACAAGAGCGGCGCCAGCGTGTTCTCGCCGCTGCCGCCGTCGGATGTGACGCCGGCGCCGGGAGACGCTCCGACATCAGCCGCAGCACGACCTGCGAGGGCCAAGCCGACTGGCGCGCGCGACGACAAGAACTCCAGCCTGAAGGGCACGCCGGCAACGCTGGCCGAGGCCCGCGGCGAAGCGATCCGCAAGACCGGCTTCGATCGCAAGGCCTACCAGGCGATCGGCAGTCTCGATCAGCTCAACGCCTTTGTCGCGCGCGCGCACGACACCGGCTACATCGCGATCGAGGCGATGTCGGAATCGATCGACCCGATGCAGGCCGAACTGTCCGGACTGGCGCTGGCGGTGGCGCCGAACGATGCCTGCTACGTCCCGCTCAGCCACCGGCAGGCTGGTGGCGGCGCCGGGCTGTTCGATGCCGGCCTCGCGCCCGGCCAGATCAAGACCGCCGATGCACTGAAGGCCTTGAGGCCGCTGCTGGAGTCCGCCGGCATCCAGAAGGTCGGCTTCAACGTCAAGTTCACTTCGGTGACCCTGGCGCAGCACAGCGTCACGCTGCGCAACATCGATGACGCGCAGCTGATGTCATACGCGCTGGATGCCGGCCGCGGCTCGCATGCGCTGGAGGCGCTCGCCGAGCGCTGGTTCGGGCATGCGGTCGTCAGCTATGGCGGCCTCGTCGGCAGCGGCAAGGGCAAGCTGACCTTCGATCAGGTCACGATCGACAAGGCGACCGAATATGCGGCCGAGAGCGCCGACCTGATCCTGCGGCTGTGGCGGGTGCTGAAGCCCCGCCTCGTCGCCGAGCGGATGACGACGGTCTACGAGACGCTGGAGCGGCCGCTGGTGTCGGTGCTGGCGCGGATGGAGCGCCGCGGCATCTCGATCGACCGCCAGGTGCTGTCGCGGCTGTCGGGCGATTTCGCCCAGACCGCGGCGCGCGTCGAGGCCGAGATCCAGGAGATCGCCGGCGAGCCGGTCAATGTCGGCAGCCCGAAGCAGATCGGCGACATCATCTTCGGCAAGATGGGATTGCCCGGCGGCACCAAAACCAAGACCGGCGCCTGGTCGACCACCGCGCAGGTGCTCGATGAGCTCGCCGAACAGGGCCACGAATTCCCGAGGAAGATTCTGGAGTGGCGCCAGGTCTCGAAGCTGAAATCGACCTACACCGACGCGCTGCCGACCTACGTCAACCCGCAGACCCATCGCGTCCACACGACCTACGCGCTGGCCGCGACCACGACGGGACGGTTGTCGTCGAACGAGCCGAATTTGCAGAACATCCCGGTGCGGACCGAGGACGGCCGCAAGATTCGCCGCGCCTTTATTGCGACGCCCGGGCACAAGCTGGTGTCGGCCGATTACTCCCAGATCGAGCTGCGGCTGCTCGCGGAGATCGCCGATGTGCCGGTGCTGCGCCAGGCGTTCCGCGACGGGCTCGACATTCACGCCATGACGGCTTCCGAAATGTTCGGCGTGCCGATCAAGGACATGCCGAGCGAGGTGCGCCGCCGCGCCAAGGCGATCAATTTCGGCATCATCTACGGCATCTCGGCGTTCGGCCTCGCCAACCAGCTCGGCATCGCGCGCGAGGAAGCCTCCGCCTACATCAAGAAGTATTTCGAGCGCTTCCCCGGCATCCGCGCCTACATGGACGAGACCAAGGACTTCTGCCGCCGCAACGGCTATGTGACGACGCTGTTCGGCCGCAAGTGCTACTACCCCGACATCAAGGCGTCCAACGCCTCGGTGCGCGCCTTCAACGAACGCGCCGCGATCAACGCGCGCCTGCAGGGCACCGCGGCCGACATCATCCGCCGCGCCATGATCCGGGTCGAGGACGCACTCGCCGAGAAGAAGCTCTCGGCGCAGATGCTGCTGCAGGTGCACGACGAACTGATCTTCGAGGTGCCCGACAACGAGGTCGCGGCAACGCTGCCGGTGGTGCAGAAGGTGATGCAGGACGCGCCGTTCCCGGCCGTGATCCTGTCGCTGCCGCTGCAAGTCGATGCCCGCGCCGCGAACAACTGGGACGAGGCGCATTAGCTTTCTTCGCCTCTCCCGCTTGCGGGGGAGGCCGACGCGCTCAAAGAGCGCGGCGGGTGGGGGCTCTCTCCGCTCAAAGATTCTGCGCGGAGACACCCCCACCCCGCCCTCCCCCGCACGCGGGAGAGGGAGCCCTCGCATCTCGCTTGCCGAACCGCATTGCTCCGAGAGCAATTCCAACATGGCCGCGCGGCGGATGACACGCTAGACAGTGTGTGTATCCCCTTGCGAGACCCATCATGCCCCACACATCCGCGTTGCTCGGCTTTGCGCTCATCTGCCTCGGCATGGTGCTGACGCCTGGGCCGAACATGATGTATCTGATCTCGCGCTCGATCACGCAGGGGCCGGCGGCCGGCATCGTCTCGCTCGGCGGCGTCGCGCTCGGCTTCGTGTTCTACATGCTGTGTGCGGCGTTCGGCATCACCGCGCTGCTGTTTGCAATTCCCTACGCCTATGACGCGCTGCGTTTCGCCGGCGCCGCCTATCTGCTCTGGCTGGCGTGGCAGGCGCTGAAGCCCGGCGGCCGCTCGCCGTTCCAGGTCAAGGCGCTGAAGGTCGACGGCCCGCGCAAACTGTTCGCGATGGGCTTCATCACCAACCTGCTCAACCCGAAGATCGCGATGCTCTATTTGGCGCTGCTGCCGCAGTTCATCGATCCCGCCGGCGGCAGCGTGCTGACCCAGTCGCTCGCGCTCGGCTCGATCCAGATCGTGATCAGCGTCAGCGTCAATGCGCTGATCGCGCTAGCCGCCGGCTCGATCGCGGTGTTCCTCGGCACCCGCCCGACCTGGCTCCTGGTGCAGCGCTGGCTGATGGGCACGGTGCTCGCGGGACTTGCGATGAAGATGGCGCTCGAGGCGCGGCGGGCGTGACTTGCTCTCTTACCTCGCCCCGCTTGCGGGGAGAGGTCGGATCGCATCGTCAGATGCGATCCGGGTGAGGGGGAGCCACCGCGAATACAACTTCCAACTTCTTTGCCGAGAGAGCCCCTCACCCCGACCCTCTCCCCGCAAGAGCGGGGCGAGGGAGAAGATCAATCCAGCTTCGCCTCCATGCCCCGCTTCGTCGCCGGGCGGGCCATCAGCGCATCGTACCAGCGCTTGACGTTGGGGAAGTCGGCCAGGTCGACCTTGTGGCGCGGATGGCGCCAGGCCCAGCCGAGGATGGCGAAATCGGCCACCGACAGATCGCCGGCGACGAATTCACGGCCATCCAGCCGGCGATCCAGCACGCCGTAGAGCCGCCGCGTCTCCGCCATGTAGCGCTTGAGGCCATAGGCGCGGTCCTGCTCGTTCTCCAGCGCGATGAAATGGTGCACCTGGCCCGGCATCGGGCCGAAACCGCCCATCTGCCACATCAGCCACTCATAGACCGGGATCCGCTCCGCCAGCGGCTTCGGCAGGAACTTGCCGGTCTTCTCGCCGAGATAGAGCAGGATCGCGCCGGACTCGAAGATGCTGACCGGCTTGCCGCCGGGACCATCCGGATCGACGATCGCCGGGATCTTGTTGTTCGGGCTGATCGCGAGGAACGCGGGCGCCATCTGCTCGCCCTTGCCGATATTCACCGGGATCACCTTGTAGGGCAGCCCCATTTCCTCCAGCGCCACCGAGATCTTGCGGCCATTGGGCGTGTTCCAGGTGTGCAGCTCGATGGTCATTTCCGCTTCCCTCGCAAGTGTTTGGCGCTTGCTTTAGGGGGAAGCCGGGGGCCGCACAACCCGCGCTTTCCGCACACGGCTGCGCTGAAATGGCGGCGCGGGCACTGTTGACGGCGGGATTTACCCGCTGGAATGTGCGAGAGACCGCCGATAGATTGCCGGCCGCCTCAGAAGCCCCAAAAAACCCCCAAGGGAAAAGCCTTTGTCCAAATCAGCCTCCCGTGCCCGCCTCGCCGAGATCATCCGCAAGCGCTCGTTCGGCCGCGGCGAGATCACCTTGGCGTCGGGCCGCAAGAGCGATTTCTATTTCAACCTGAAGCCGACGATGCTCGATCCCGAAGGCGCAGCGCTGCTCGCCGAGCTCACTTATGATGCGCTGAAGGACGACCGGCTCGATTTCGTCGGCGGGCTCGAGATGGGCGCGGTGCCGCTCGCCGGCGCGATTGCACAGCTGTCATGGCTGAAGGGTCATCCGATCGCCGCTTTCTTCGTGCGGAAGAAGCCGAAGGAGCACGGCGCGCGGCTCGCCGTCGAAGGGCTCGCCAAGGGCGAGAGCCTGGCGGGCAAGCGCATCGTGATCGTCGAGGACGTCACCACGACCGGCGGCTCCGCGCTGAAGGCGGTGGAAGCCGTGCGTGAGGCCGGTGGCGAGATCGCACTGGTGTTCACCATGGTCGACCGCGAGGAAGGCGCTACCGAGACGTTCGCCGAAGCCGGGCTGCCGTTCCGCGCGCTGTACAAGGCCGGCGAGTTCTTGAAGGACTGAGGTCTTTTCTTCCCCCTCGCCCCGCTCTCTTGTCCGCCGAAGCCCGCCTTCGTGCGAAGGCGGATGCGGGGAGAGGGTCGGGGTGAGGGGCTGCTTCCATGAGCCGTGAACGCGGTGAGACCTGTACCCCCTCACCCGGATCGCATTTCGCTAATACTTCATGCGACATAGCCGAAGCCTTGCTTCGGCGTTCTTGAGGACGGCCGCCGGAGGCGGCCTATGCTCTCCCCGCAGGCGGGGCGAGGTGGAGAAGGTCCGCGCCATCTCGCCTTCCTGTGACGCCGTCACCCCTAATCAATCGCTCGTTTACCATCCCGCCTTAAGGTGAAGCCGCCGGGGCACCTTGTCGCCGCGGCGAGGCGCGTCGGGTGGAGTTGGCGTTGCGTACAGAGTTGAGTGATCGGCGCATGCGGCGCCGCGTGATGCTTGCCGCCGCTGCGTTTGCGGGTTCCGTCCTGGTCGTGCCCGCTCCCGTCTTGGCCGAAGGGCTGTTCGACTTCTTCTTCGGCGGTTCCCAGAGGCAGCAGGGCCGGCAGGCCCCGCCGCAAGCCAATTTCTTCGCCGATCCGTTCGGTCTCAACCAGCAGCCGGAACGGCAGACGTCCGCGCCGGTCTCGGCGCCGCGCGTGGCCGGTTCCGGGCCGGCCTATTGCGTGCGCAGCTGCGACGGCAAGTATTTTCCGCTGACGATGCGCGGCAACGCGACGCCGGCGCAGCTCTGCCAGGCGTTCTGTCCCGCGAGCGCGACCAAGGTCTATTACGGCGGCCATATCGACAGCTCCGCCTCGGCTACGGGTGAGCGCTACGCCGACAGTGAGAATGCCTTCGCCTATCGCAAGGCGCTGCGCGCCGACTGCACCTGCAACGGCCGCGACCCGGCCGGGCTCGCGCCCGTCGACCTCGCGCTCGATGCCTCGCTGCGTGCCGGCGACGTGATCGCGACCACCGACGGCCTCGTCGCTTACACCGGCGTCCGCGTCGGCAACGAGCAGTCCTTCGACTTCACGCCGATCGCCTCCTATCCCGGGTTGACCGCGGCGGTTCGCGCGCGGCTCGGCGAAATGAAGGTCGCTCCCGTCAGCGCCGAGATCGCCGGCGACGCCGCCGCTGCCGGAAACCAGCCGCGATGTCGCGCCATCGGCACCATCGCCCGGGGCGCCGAAGGGTAACGCCGCAAAGCCCGGCAAGCGGGCCGAGGCGAACTGACGGCTTGCGTTCGTCATTGCGAGGAGCTCGCGACAAAATTGCGAAGCAATCCACACTTGGGTTGCGGGACGCTGGATTGCTTCGCTGACGCTCGCAATGACGGAGGGATAGCTACCGCGCCACGATCACGCCGATCACATTCGGCGCGGCCATGTACTTCTCCTCGATCGCGGCCCGCGCGGCGGCGCGGTTCTCCGGATTGAGGAGGCCGCGCTTCTCGGCAAGGATCATCCAGCAATAGCCCCACCAGTCCGTCAGCATGCCGTGATCGTCGACGAGGTCGTAGCCCTGCTCGCCGGCGAATATGCGCGCATGCGCTTCATCGAGCGTATCGAGCCAGGCGTGATCCTCGTCCGAGAACAGCTCGTCGCTGAAATCATCCGTGGTGTAGCCCCAGATCGACATGCAGACCGCGTTGAACTCGCGGTCGAGCTGGTCATCGTCGATCGGCTGGCGCCGCGAGGCCTGGTGCAGCCGCGACAGCGACCGCGCGAAATCGGCAATCCGGGTCAGAGCGAATTGGTCAAAGGCGATGGTGGACATGTAGACCTCAGAACTTGATATCTCGGGATAACTCAGGATGACGCCGCACCACTAATCGCCTGATTTTGCTGTATTTTTATTCGTAGGGATTTGTTAGGATATCTCCAGATAGCTTGCCCGACGTAGGGAATTGCGTAGGGAAAAACGTATGGAGCACCCGATCTATCAGACCACCCACATGCGAACAAAGGGTAAACATTCTGAGTGCGTCGGGCGCGATTTGCAAGCGAGGATTTTCAATGCGTGACCATTTGCTCCCGACCGATAAGACAGGCGACAACGTGCATCCCTCACTGATGCGCGAGCCCGGCCGTCACTGCGACGGGGGCGGGCTCTATCTGGAGGTCGCCGCCCCGGGGCAGGCGTCTTGGATGTACCGCTACAAGGCCGGTTGGCGAAGCATTGGTTCCGCCAATGGCTACAGTATCCGGGAAGCCCGGGAGACGGCCGCCAAGCTGTGGCAGGCCGCCCGGCGCGGCGAAGACCCCTTCGCCCTCCTCGCTACTCTCCGGGCCCCCAAGTTCGCAGAGAAACCAAAAGGCAAGCTCTTCTCCGATGCGCTGGCCGAATACCTCGCCGCGAAGTCACCGCACTGGGCCGCCTCCAACCGGGCCCGGGAGCTTCGCCGCTACGAGTTCCTGTTCGACCAGATACCGGACTTCACGGCGCTGCGGCTGCCCGAGATAGATCAGGACGCCAAAAACAAGGCATTGGCGACATGGGACGGGCAAACCAAGGCGCGCCGGGATGTCGGCTTCTATATCGAGGCCGTCATCCGGTACGCCGAGACTGGCAAGCTCCGTGTGGTCAAGGTCGCCGATGAGCAAGAGCATCATGAGGCGATGCCGTGGCGCGACGTACCGGCCTTCTACGGTCGCATTGCTAAGCTCAACAGCGATGACGCTCACGCGCTGCGTTTCACCATCCTGACCGGCGCACGCACCGACGAAGTGATCGGCGCAGAATACAAGGGCAAGGAGACCAAGGCCCCGGCAACATGGCGAGAGATCAAAGAGGTTGATGGCGTGGTGACATGGGTTGTCCCGAAAGACCGGATGAAGGGCAAGCGCACACATCACGTGCCGCTCTCGCCGGCCGCCGTGTCGTTACTCGGCAAGCGCCGAGCCGACGATGTGCCACTGTTCAGCGTGAGCAGCCAGAACGCCATGCTCGACACCTTGAAGACCAACGACGGGAACGGTTTCACCGTGCACGGCTTCCGCTCATCCTTCTCCGATTGGGTCATTGACGCGACTAGCTACGGGGCCGATCTCGCCGACATGTGCATTGCGCATCTAACACGCGGCAAGGTCCGGGCGGCTTACCAACGGTCGCCACAACTGGAGAAGCGGCGCGAGATCATGGCCGCATGGTCGGACTTCGTGTGCGGCGGCCAAATATAGCGACTTCTGCATGAGCGCGGGCGTCTTCGAGACCACTCCGCATTGATCACAAAGTCTAATGCTCGCGATCCACCTCTCCCGAAAAGGTTGTGTCGCAACTAGAATGGGAGCCGACACACTGTCGGACAACATTGGGACTTTGTATAAGCACCCTTTTGAGGTTGCCTTCAAATACCCGGCAAAGCATTTGACAAGGACGCGCCGCATGAAAGTGCAGCTTAAGAAGCTCGAAGGCAGTTGGGACGGTGGATACGCGCTCAACAAACACACACTTTCGAGCGAGTTCATTGGGTATAACGAATACGGGCGTCCAATGTTTGACACGAAACGCTCAGAGCCCGGGGAGGCCTTGTTTCAATTGAAGTATCGCAACGATTGGTCTCAGGTCGCGCCGCTCGCCGCGCAGATCAAGGCGTCGCTGCTACCGATGTTCGGAACGGTCGGCCTCATAGTCCCTATGCCCGCATCAACGACGCGCGATCGGCAGCCCGTTAATGAAATCGCCAAAGAGCTTAGCAGAATTGCGGGCATGCCCGTATTCGACAACATCATTGTCAAAGCGCCAGCGCCGGAAGGTAGCCCGCAACTCAAGAATTTGAACACTCGTCAGGAGAAAGATGAAGCTCTAAACGGTCGCTTCAGCATTAATCCCGCCATCGCAAATGAAGGTTGTTGGAACGCCCTTCTGCTCGACGACTTGTTCGATACCGGCGCGACTATGGACGCAGTGGCTAAAACGTTGAAGACATACAAGAAGATTGGCAACGTGTATGCCGCTTCGGTAACTTGGAAATAGAGTATGACAACGGTCTTCATCGCTGGATCAATATCGATCAATCGCTTGCACAAAAAGGTGCAAGAGAGGATCGGTAGGATCGTATCTTCAGACCTCGACGTTGTGGTCGGAGACGCCGATGGGGCCGACACTTCGATACAAAAATGTCTGCATGCCTATCAAGCGGAGAAGGTCACCGTGTACTGCACCGGAGAATTGCCCCGAAACAACGTGGCCAACTGGCCAGTTCAAAACGTCACTTCGAAAGCAAAGCCCGGTAGTCGAGCCTATTTCACCGCTAAAGATTTGGAGATGGCTCGGACGAGCGACTACGGCTTGATGATCTGGGACTGCAAAAGCACGGGAACACTCAGCAACGTAATTGAACTTCTACGAGAGAGAAAGAAGTCGGTCGTTTTCGTAAATAAGAGTAGCGACTTCATCAACGTGTCAGACAAAGCTGGACTTCATCTCCTGCTCACGTTCATGTCGGCCCACGCCCGCGCGAAGGCCGAAGAGAAGATCAACCTCTCTTCGGTTATCGCAAGCATTTCGCAAGAGCAACTTTCTCTTGATGTCGCGGGCAACGCCCCTTCCTCGTCAAGCGAAAAGGCCAAACAACCGGGCAACGCGACTGGCCGCCTGCCGATGTCGCATCACGCCGTCCCCAAACTGTGGACCGAAGATTTAGCCGAAGCGCGACGGCTTGCCGCTGGTTTGAGCGCGAGCCTGCGGGACAAAATCGAAATTGCGGCGCTCGGCGTTCGGTCCAAGGCACCATTCCAACTTCTCACAGTTCGTGAAGCCCTAATTTGGCGCACCGAAGAGTTGGCGCGCGGTGCCTGCGATGCTCTTGAAAGGCAAGACTTCACGGTCGCAGCTTTACTCGTTCGCAGTATCGCCGAAAGCGCCGCGATGACGTGGTACTTGCTCGAAATTCTGGATAACCGGAAGGGCTACACGCCAGCCGCCCTCAATGACGCTCTCATGCGGATGTTCGCAGGTTCGAAAAATAGCTGGGCGGACGGGCCGGAGGCGATCAACGTCCTGACCTTTGTAAAGCGTTTGGACAAGAAGATACCGGGCTTTGAAGACGCCTATAACTCGTTGAGCGAGGCCGCGCATCCTAATTGGCTCGGCGTGTCGGGCCTATATTCGAGGATCGATCGTGAAAACTTCATTGTGCACTATGGTCGAGGCTTTCATACGGAGCGCAGCGGCAATCAATTGGTGAACGCGCTGATTGGGGGCCTGCTCACATTCAAAGATGGTTACAATAAGATCGCCGATGCGATGCCGGCGTTTCTAGCCGAGCTTGAAAAGCTGTGATGCCTTCTCTCGCCTCCATGCGAGTGCTTATCAGACTGCACTTTGGGGCCGCCACCGCTGCAAACAAACAAAAGCCGCCGCTACCGGGTTAAGAACGGCGCAACGGCGTCAGGCGGATACGCTGCCCCGCGGGAGTGCCGCCGAGACCGGTGAACAAACGGTATAGAGACAGCCTACACGAGCCACCGGCCTCTTGAGACTTAGGGGAAAGTTCGGCTAGGCTCGCTGCGCAATTGATCTCGTCTCTAACTGAGTGACCTAAATTCCTTCTGGGATAAAAGGACAGAACTTGACGCAAGCGGAGGTTTGGGACCTCTTACTGAAAGCGGCAGGCCTGTTCGGCGGCATTGGTGCTTTGACTGTTGCTGCGGCGGCGTTCGTTTCTAAATTGGTCGCAGACCGCTCTATCGAAAGCCATAAGGCCGAGCTTGGGCGAGAAACCGAAAAACTCAAAGGCGAGCTGGCCAAAAAGACGGAAACGCACAAACTCAACTTGAAGAAGCGTGAGATTTTGTTTCAGAAAGAGATCGAGGCCGCTTCTGCGTTTATTGCCCTACATCGAACTATCGAACCAGAACTCAACCCCCGCGTTTTATGGGAGGAAGCAATGGTTGCTGCTGCGCTGGACCTTGCCGGCATCGAACAAAAGCTACGCGACTACGTGGCTATGTTTGGAGCGGCACTAAGCTCAGAAAATCGACGCGAGATTGATGTTTGCATGATTTTGGCCGCGCGCCATAAATTCGCTGATCAGAAAGATGCGCAGGCAATCGATAAAGCTGCCGTAGTCGCTCACGATGTGCTCACTTCTCTAGGAGAGATCGAGCGGCGGTTCTTGGACGAGCTTCGAAGCTAGCGGTTTCGGTCAGTCGGGAAGAGCGACCAAGCTGCCAGACGGGCGCGTTCTCGTGACGCTTCTCGAACCGGCACGAGGTGCGCGACTTCAATCCGGCGCGCAAAGACGCCTCCGGGGCGGCTATCTCGGGTAATTTGGATGGCCTTCGGTTTGTTCACCACGTGCGCCAGCCCAAAAGAGTGTTGCATAATGCCGATAGACCCCGGCGAAGTCTTCGGGATCAAAAGCCGTTGCATTTACAAGCGAGCAAAGTACTTGGACTAGCTTCGCGCTATCCCGATAAAATTCCTCAATCTCGTTTTCGTATGGCGCGCTCTCGGCCGTTGCCGCAATTTGCCGATGAGCTAGCTGCTGATGCCGCAAGGTGGTGAGCTTTCTCCGTGCGGCGTGATGGGAGCCGCCCTCCATATACTTGCGCACGAGATTGATCACCTCGACCGCTTTCGCGTCAAGTTCTGCGCGCATGCCTTCAAATACTCCCGGCCAATGCCCAAAATTCTCCGCTCTAGCCAATGCTAGGGCGTCGATGACCTGTCTGTCGCCGACAGCGTCCGCGATCCAATCCATGCGAATATTTTTCTTGGCCTTGTCTTTGGATTTAACGTCCCAAAGGCGCATGAGCGCGAGCAACATCTCGCGACGGATGGCGGCTCGCGTGATGAGAAATGCGTGCGTGGCGAAGGACGTGCCCATACGAGCGTGAAGGTCCTTGTCGTCAGCGGCGATCTTCCACACTTCGTAGAACCTGACAGCCCAGTCGAATTCTTCCATCGCTGCGGTCACCATGGCTCGCAAAGTAACGATCTTAGGATCGTCAATCCTCATAGAAGTTACCGATTGCAGATCACTCATGTCAGGCTCTTTCTAACTGACCTTAATTTTCTGATCGTAGCGCCAACCTAACCGCCCGAGCCGATTTGCCGTTTGATCCGGCGAGCCAAGATTTTCAGTCCGTGCCACCGTTGGAGCAGGGATGAGCCACGGCTTTAGCTGAAAGAAGTGAGGGTAAGCCAGTGTCGTGATAGTCTTACCAGTCAAATGGGCGTCTTTCGACGGGCAAGGCAAGAATATCTGATAACTCACGTTCCCGAACGCGATGAAGAACGAAATGTAAGGAGCATCGATTTGAGAATTGCGTCTGAGCAAACAAACGACGGGTTGCTTGAATGGCTTGTGAGCTGGAACGAACGTTTTGTGCAAGATGTAAGAATTGCGGCCATAGACCATACCAGTCGTTACATCAGCCTGAAGAAGCCACTGTCGGAGTTCTTCGAAATTCATGAGCTCGTCATCGGGCAGCAGCGCGAATGCGGATTTGCATAGCGCCTTGTAAGCAGCGAGCGGACGATAGCGTTGCTCGTTATAGGTAAGCGTCAGCGTTTTATTCACCGGATCGTCAACGAGACCAACGTCGTCGCCAGCGTCATGTGAGAAGTTCAAGTTGCCGTCCTTGTGTTCCAAGGTGGGCTTCCGCATACCACTACGGCTTGCTAGCGGTATTTTCGGAATGCCATTCTTACCGATGACGCCACCGATGGCTCGCATTGGCAAAGTCATTTTGCCAAGGTCGTCTTCAAAGCCACCGAAGCGTTTGTTGCAGTCATCGCATTCGTAGAGCGACACTAAAATTCTGTTGCCGAGCAATTGCGAGACGGCATGAGCGGTTTTCTTGAACGTTTTTTCTGGAGGCTTTCCTCGACAATAGCGACACACAAAAGGTTTGCTCCCTAACACAATCCCCCTATTTTCCGATCCCAATCCAACAAACGTCAGCGCTGTGTAATTGCGCACGTAGAACTCCAACGCCTTAAAGGCCTCGGTTTCTACAAACATGCCATCGTTGGTGCTCGGCGGTTCGTCCATCACGATCTCCTGTCTCCAAGCCGTGCCGGGCGGCAGCACCACGAAGAGGGCGAGCGACTGCACGCAACATCACTTGGCCTTTTAGTCTGGGGCAACGTTGTGTCGTTGCGAATTTCCGATTTTACGACTAGCACCCGTAGCGTGAACAGTTGAAGGATCGATTTCAGTGCCGTGGGAGCCCTTTCAAACCGGAGACCAGACCTTCGACCTCAGTCATCTCGACGACCGTATAATTACGGTGCGGGTGGGCGACGCTGACGTTTCGATCTTCGTGACGTTTTCCGATCATTGCTTCACGGCGGACCCAGAGCCAGACGACAAGAGACCAGTTTTTCCCGGGTGCAGCCGGAAAGACGGACGCTTCTGCACGAAGCGATATGCCGCGTCGTTGGAGATGTGGGGATGCATCGAGCGCGCGATGCGCGGCAAAGTGTGGATGGGACAGGGCGACCGTTATCTAGTCATCACTGTGGATTTGGGTGAGGGCCGCCACCACGTCATTTCTTTGAGCTTAGAAAAACTGAAAGGCCGCGCAGACGCTAAACTGTGGATGCGGGTGCGCACAGGTTTCCATCGGACCGACGACAAGCACGTGGCCACCTATGGCGAAGTCCGCTTCGTTAACTTGGTTGGGCTGGTCTTGAAGGGAAAGCTTCCCCCACGCATCTACGCACAAAACCGCAGAACGCCGTGGTAGAAATAGAAACAGGCCCTTTCGGGCCTGCTCGACACCTAAGTGTCTCGGGGCGAACCTCTTGACCCCTTATTAGGGGGCTGCCCGTCTGTTCAGACGGTCCTAGTTTTCACTAGGCGGGGCTGGTTATGCTCACGCCCTATATCCAGCGATCTCTGGGAAAAATAGAACTTCCCCAGCCCTTTTGCAACGTTTTTCTAGGCTTCCGGTTCGATGGAACCAGCGATTTGACCTGAATTCAGGGCAAGTTTCTAGGCTATTTCCCGGGATTTTCTACGTGAGATTATGGACCTAATCAGCAGTAACAACGTGCCCTTGCGGGGGCATGGTGTTCTGGGCGATGTCCCAAAATGGGGCTCCTACCCGGTAGCTCCGCACCGCCGTTAACCATACCCCCCCCGTTCGCGTATGCGGTGTTATGACACATTTCCTGCATCGCGTTGATTACGCTGCACAATACGAGGTGGTAGCGAATACCTATGCAGCAGGGACATTAACCACGGTCCCACGTGGCGCATGCGCAGGTCATAGCATGTCAAGGGCGACCTAGCAGCGTAGTTAATCCCTCGGGAGAGCCCTAACGTGGGTTAGGGTTTAGAGTTTAGGTTAATACCGGCGAGGGCGAAGCGAGCGGCTTTAACACTTCATTAAGGTTAACAAAGAGTTAATCGCGCCTCAGACGAGCGATAAGCCTGAACTATTGGTCCCTTTGGTCCGATCTAGCGTGCAATTCGCGCTGAACCCCTCCCCGAGCCAACCGGCAGGGCAACATCATCGTGCCGGCCCGTGCCGGCGTGAGATCGATCCCTACCCCTCTTTATATTTCCTCCTAAAACGAACACTAACATAGGGGGAATAGACGGCACGGCCGGCACGGGCCTTGAGCGGAAGCCATGGGCCCCTCACCCCAATCAACATGTACACGGGACAAGCTCGCGCACGGTACAACGCGCTCGGCGTGGTTGTACCGTGCGAAATTTACCACATTAGCGGATATCGCTTCCAAGCCTCATTGCGCGCCGCGCTCGCTCGGCCTATCTCGCGGCCAAGTATCAAGACGCGGTCCCTAATTGGCATCGGCCGCGAGCGTCAGAGCATCCCGCTCAGTGCTGCCGACGATGCGAGCCGGAGAGCCGGCGACAATAGGGAGCTACCCGTGACTATGCAGGAGACGCTAAGCCGCTATCTCACGGAGCGCGAGGTCGATCATATAGAATTTATGCAAGCCGAGATGCAGCTCAAGGCTTTGGGCGGCAAGGGCATCGTTGATCTTGTCGCCATGGGATTTGCGCCCGATCGAGCATTGGAGGTCGCGGCCAACTTCTTCACCTCGATTGGCAAAGAAGGGAGCAACGAAAAAGTCCTCGATCACTACTCAGTTGGCGAACTGCGTGCCCGCTTCAATGCGATAGTAGACGAGGCGCGCCGATGACGAAGAAAACTTTGACGCGCCGGATTACCGGAGAAAATCTCATAAGGGCCGAGAGAGCTAGCCGCCCTCACCGTGGTAAGGCGGCTGACGATCCAAAGCTTATGCAGGCGATCGAGGAGCATCAAGCACAGCGTGTTATCTACCCGCCGCTTACGCGCCAGCCATACGACACTAAAAAGCGGCGCTGATCGACCGGGGCTTTTCGTATTCAGGAGGGTATCAGCCCGGAGCCGTCGCGCCGCCCCCCCCCGGCGCGGCGGCTTTTGTGCTCCTCGCGGACTATTGCGGCTCGTCAATACTCGAAGGCGGGCTCTCGGTCGTCTCGCAAGATCAGGTTGCCCGCCTCATCACGCAACAGCGGGTCGACGCCCAACTCGGCGAGCCCCGGATCAGTCTTGAACAACCGGGCCATCTCGGTGTCATTCAGCACGATGTTGCGATAGCAAGGCACCTTGCGCGCTGAGCCCGGCGAGTGCGTCCGTTTGCTCGCGTAGACGGAGGGGAAGAGGTCGGCGAGGCCTTCGGAGAAATCCTCCTTTGGCTTCGGTCTCACGCGGACATCGTCGCAATAGTCGAGATACCGGTCGTAGAGCACATCCTTGTCGATCGTCACTTCTCGCGCCACGGTGCAGCACTCGGCGACAAAGCCAACGATGGGGTTGCTCCGCAGCACGAGCCGCGCCTTCAACGTCGCGCAATCGGCGGGCTCGTCAAAGCGGCCTGTCAAGTTGAGATCGTCGAGGCCATCCAAGCACCAAAGGATGATACCGGCGCGCTCGGCGATAAGCTTCGCCGTCAAGTCGGCGTCCATACGATCTTGGAATGAGTTTTCGAACGGCACGATACGCAACCGGGTCGAGAGCGCCAACGTGTGTGCTCCGAAGTTCGGCAGGGCATTGGACACGAGCACGAAGCGCGTCGGCAGGTAGCCGCTCCACGGCTCGCGATACATGCGGCGGATCGTCTGTGGGTCTTCGCCGCTGATCGCGTTGATGTGTGACGCTGCGGCGCTGAGATGTTGCCGGTTGTCGGTCGCCATGTCTGTGATCATCGCGAGCGACTTTCCGATGAGACTTGACGGGCCGAACTCGCCAGCCAGGTTCTGCACTGTCGGTGCAGCCGTGTTTCGCTCACCGACGATAGAGCGCAACACGCGCAGCACCGTGCCCTTACCCGATCTGGGCTGCCCGTAGAAATGGAAGACCACTTGCTGCGAAGTATTGCACGAGATCAGATAGCCCATCATCTCCCGGATCAACTGCACAAGGGCGGGACGCGGAACGGGCTCGCCGTTCTCGCCCTTGCCGGCGGTGACCTCATCAAGAAACGCAAGCCATCGCTCTGGCTTCGCTGCGCCCGGATCGAAGTCGAACGGCAACGCCGAACGCGTGAAGAAACTTGCCGTTGCAGGGTAGAGTTTGCGCGTGGTGATATCGAGCAGTCCATTTTTGAATGCGATGATGTTGCGCGGGCTGAGCGCGGCAAGCTTTTTCGGCGCGCCGGGCAGCCATGACGGCGGAGCCATCGTGTTCGATGGAACATGACAGGCGTGCTTCAACAGCGTGTAGGCTTCTTTGACATCTTTCGACTTGGCGAAGTATGGAACGGCGATCAGATTGTTGCCCTGCGCTTGCCATCGCCTCGCGCCTTGCAAAAACTCGCTGATCTCACTCTCGATTGTCGCGTTCTCGATCGACTGATACACGCTGCCGTCCCACGAGAGCCATTCGTCTTGATGGTTGATCAACGTCGGATAGCGAGCGGCCTTGAACGCGCTCGCCGTCTCTGACGGCTTGCCCGGATCAATGATGCGATCATCGGTCATTGGATGTACTCCACGATTGGAATGCGCGCGCCGTCGAGGGACGTGTAACGGCCGGTGCGGTAGTAGGCGCGTCCATCGCTGTCGAATTGGACAGGACGCGAGCGGGGGCGGTCACGGAATGGTTTGCCTTGTCGCCGAGCGGCACGCGCGGCGCTGCGATACTTGCTCAGTGCGATCTCATAGAGATGTTCAGCGTGGATAGCCTTCGCCTTCGCGTCGATCGCCTCGCGCACGCTGGCGAAGTCTGGGCGACATCGTTCGATGATATCGAGGTGATAATTTGCATGAGCCATTGCCGTGAACAGCTCGGCGACGCGCTCGTGTGACGGCGTGCGCTTCGATTGTTCCGCCCTAACCTGCGCGAAATGGTCACGAGCGTTGACGGCGCGCGAGTATTCGATCTCCGCCTGATGCCGGCGGTCGCAAATCGCGTAGTAACGTTCAATGGGCATCGTGTCAGGTGAACCCCAATACGTTCCGCCGTCACCATCCCAGACGTGATCAGCGGCGTGCTCGGCGCGGTCCAGCACATCGCCAAGCTTCGCGATCGTCCTCGGCGTCGGCGGTCGCGGCAGCACAAAGTCGGGCTCGCGTCCAAACGGTGTCAGGCCGGCCGCTTCGAAAATCTGTTCGCTGATGTTAAGCATGGGGGGCCCTCCGGGTTGTGCTTCCGGGGGACGCGGTCGCGGTTGATTTTCGGTACTCGCTCCACAAAAGGCGAGCGGTCAGGATGGCTTCGTCGGATGCAGCATTGCGTCTCACGAGTGCGCGATAGAGATCGCACCACTCGACGATGCGAGGCGCGTTGTGCCGGCTCAGGATGTCACGGAGGGTTTCGAGAAGTCTGCCGCGCGGCGTCGTTTTATATGCGTGCAACGGCGCGATAAACGCGGCAAAGTCGCCGTGAGATTTTTCCAACTCGCACGAATGCGCGATTGAAGTCCCACGCTGGGTCGAGTAGATCGGGATCATGGCTGCCTCATACAGTCATCGCGCTGTCGGGCCTTGCCGGGCCGCGAGAGCACAATTTCGAACGGGCTGCCTTGTCGAGAGGCGGCCCGTTTCAACATCCGGTTGGGGGACAGCCGGGAACCGTAGACCGCACCATGGCGGGGAGTGGTTTGCCGACTGGCGCAGTTTTGCCTAAATAGTTAACAATGTCAATACTTTGACGGTACTATTGTCCTATAACATCGTTATCTGACGTAATCAGTCCGTTTCGGACTTATTGCAACCCTCTGAAAGCCTTTAGGAAGCCCGTGGAACGGCCTTCCGTTTGGCCGGTCCTTCCCTGCCGCGCTCCCGAAATAACGCACCATGCTCAGGATGCCGCGCCGGGGCCGTACAACCGAACCCACTCCCGATACTCGGCGACCGCGACCCGGTTAGCCTGCCACGCCGTGGCCTCTTCAACGGTCGGCGGCCGACCTTCCGGCCAGCCCATGGCAACCCGCCACCGTTCGGCGTGCTGCGCATCAGCCCAGTATTCCGCGCCGCTCTCATCGGTATCGACGAAAAGGCAGTCAATGAGCCGGCGGGCCTTACGCATGCGCTCCTCGTACTCCGCGACAGTGTCACCGGGCGACAATAACGGGACGACCAGCCCGGGCGCGCGCTGCGCTTCGAGCCCGGCCTCATCGTCGAGACTGAAAGCATCGTCGCTGTCGTCATCGTCAATCACTGGCGGACCTTATAGCGCTGCCACTCGGCAGCGTTCCGCTCCGCCGCGAACGCCGCACGACGCAGCGCGAGCGAGGTCGGCACGTCGAGATCAATTTCCGCGCAACGGTTGGCTTCGTCGTGAAGCTGGCGCGCTTGCGCTGTCCATGCCGCGACGCCGCGAGCTTTGAGGGCTCCATCAATCATATGCGGACCTCATCGGCTTCGTTGCCTTGATGCTCCCGACAGGATTGGCGGAACGCAACCCTACGGGACCGCGCAACCTAGTAAGCAAGTCCCGCGCCTGATCCGTCATCACAGGCTGATATTCCGGGGGCGGTGTTTCCCGGATCACGACCTCAGGCTTGGTCGGCTCTGGCATCGGTGCTGCGGCAAACTCTTCCTCAACCATCGGGGCCGTGTCGGCCGTCGCGTCCGGCTCACTGAATTCTGCATCAACGATCGCTTCCGGAACTGGCAGCGCTGCCGGCGGAGGCGTCACGTCAAGCACTGGGCGCGGAGGCGCGGGCGGGATGGCCGGCGGACCGTCCGCACGCGATGACATTCCAACGGCTTGAACACCGAGCGTGACGCCGCCGCGCAGGTTGATGTTCTGCTCAACGCGGTCCCCATATTGTTTGAAGTGTGCGGCGAGCACCTTAACGACAGCGGCGACAGGCGGCTGGATGTGCTGCTTCACCGGAATGCATTCGCCCCGCTCGTTGCGAAGATAGCCATCCCGATCGTAGCCAAGCATTTCTCTGATATCGGGGTCGAGCCCCACAGCACGCGGGTCCATTTGCCAAACAACCTGACCTTGGAAATGTACGATCTCGTCATGTCCGCGAAGTGCGCGAGCTTCAAATTCTGACCTGATATCGATCGCTGCCATCCGGCGAGCGCGAGCAATCGCGACATGGAAAGGACGCTTTTCATCGGTCGGAAACGCGATGAGGTACCGCTCATCTTCGCCGCGCTTGCTCTCCTCTAACCATTTCCAGAGGGAGCGCCGGGAGACGCCGTTCATCTCGGCAGCCCTCGACAACACGAGCACGCCGCTCGCCACGGTCTCACAAATCGCTACCATCATTTGTTCGCTGAGCAACATGGGTTTTGGTCCTGATTAGGTCATTGAGCAGTGCGGAATTCTGCCGTGCAACGTCGCGCCGTTCGTATTCGATCAGCGCACGACGTGCGGGAAACCGTCCGGGCCGATATCCAAACCGGGAATGAGCCGCCGCGACGTTCGCGACGTGCTTCTCTGGGGTGTTGTTACGGTGCGGGTAGACCGCGCTGAACTGTTGCGGCTCGGGAAGTCGTGGACGCATGACAGGCTTTGATGTGGTCTTTACACTCGCCCGACGTTTCGCGGCTTTAGCGCGTTGCTTCGCCTCGGCTCTGATGCGCTCGCATTCAACGCAACGCTGCCCACGACTGACATAGCGCGGAGATGCAGGATGATGCCAGCAAGGGCGGTCCGAGATGAATGTGCGCTCGCCGGCAGCGACAGCAGCCAAGCGCGCAGGATGATTTCTAAACATCGCCAGAACTTCGCGAGCCATCGGGACACCATCGCGAACTCAGCGAACGATGCTTCCGCGAACCGACGCGGCCGGCTGATAGGCGCGACGCGTCGAGCGTGCGACCTCCTTCTTCGCGGCGAATGCCTTCGCGATCGGAAGATCACGCGGGTCGGTGCTCGGCGGGCTGGCTTTCGCTGCGGCAAGCCGCTCTGCATTGGTGCGCTCGGCAGCGGCCCGGGCGAGATCAAGCTGTGTCAGCTTCCGAGTGTGGCGAGACCAAGCAACGATGGCGTCTGCATGGCGGGCGCGCACCGGATGAACAGCGGCCGACGCAGCGTAGTGCTCCGCGCGAATTTCGGCGAGCGCAACGACAGCGTCGTCATAGGTAGCCTGTGCGGCTTCGATCGCCTTGGCGCGCTCCAGTCTCACAAGAGCAGTCTTCAACTCCTTCCTGAGGTCGTGTTCTGCATCGAGCCCGGGACTGCCGGCCTTCTTCAACTCGGCATCGGCCTTCCGCGCCTTGGCTTGGATGGCAGCGTGCTCCGCTGTAAGCTCGGCGGTCGTGCTGTCGCGCTGAACCACGCCGAGATGCAGCATGGTGACTTTTTTGATGAGATCGACAGGATCGACAGGGCCGCGCAACGTATGAAGAGCGGCGAGAGCGGCGTCATGTTCTGCCGCTGTCGAAGCCATTTTCTTGCGGGCATCGATCACGCGCTGTTCTGCGGCCTGCACTGCGGCGTCCGTTTCGATGACAGTCGCGAGCGCAGTCCTCTCATCGGGCGTCAGCGCGTCGAGATCGGCCGCGCTGACAGCGGGATGGTCGATTGCGCCGAACTTATCGAAGATCACAAGGTCCGTCATTGGGACACTCCTCTGTCGAATTGGCGCGCCCTCACCACCGGGCATTTGGTGAGAGCGCTGCACTGATCGGTGTATGCGAGCACAGCGACCAATCTGGATTGAATGGCCGGACCGTCCGCGACGAACAATCGGATGACGGTCCGGCCTTGGTCCGCACGCCACGGACAACGGTTACGCACCGGACGCGGGTTAAGTGCGCGCCGAACTGATCAGCTTTGGTGCGAGCCGCGCGGAGCGATCTGCGAAACGGCCCGATTATTTCCCAGTGCGATACGCGCAGGATCGATGTTGCGATGACGCGCACCATGAGCTGCGGTTCCGGCTTGCCGGGCGTCGTGCTGAACGCGCCTTGATAGCCGTTCTGACCGAAAGAATTCTCAGGCTTGAATTTGCTTCCAACTACTTTGGTGGCCATGTGACCCTCCTATGATTGTGTTGATCAACAGCCCATCGGGCCGCCTGATGTGCCCGGCATCCAAGCCCCTGTGGTGGGCGGGCCATTGGCACCCGGAGCCGCACCGCTGCCCGGAGAGCCGGGAAGAACCTTTGCGGCCGGCATCTTCACGTCGAGCGGATGATAACGACCGCGACGGCCACGCTTTGAATGCGTGTGAACAGACTTCGCGTCAGCATGTCCGACAATTGGCTTGCGCGACCGCGACGCGGCGCTGATCTTGAGGTTCTTATGCGACATCTCGCTCTCCATTTTCTTGCGCACGCTTCACAAGCCACACCTTGCACGCGGTCGGACGATTTCCATCTCGGCATTCTGGAAACAGCGCGAACTTGACGTGATCGCCCTTGCCGAACGTATGCCGATCGATGGCGTTGCTATCGAGCGCGCCCTCGCCGAACCAAATCAACTCACCATCGGCGCGCCCAATGAAGCCCCAATATCGCCGTTTGGTCTTGTGCCGTTTCCATTGCACTATGACGCCGTCATGCGGTGTCCAATTCATCGGCTCGCCCTCGAAGCTTGCGCCCCCACTGCTCGACGGCCGGCGGCTTAGCTCCGTCAAGGATGATCCAAACTCCGCGTGCGTAAGCTGGCGCTTCTAGCTCGCGCACGATTTCAAACGACACACGATGACCCGCCAACGGCTCTGGGCGTCTGGGCATGTGGATGCAGTGCACATCGACAAGCTCACCACTGTCGGCCGTGATAATTCCGATCTCACCGTCAAATGCGGTCAACACACCCATGGTCATCGGGTAACCCGGATGTTGGACGCTCGTGTCCCTTGCGAAGTTACGATCCGTTCGTACTCGACTTCACGCCCAATGGGTCGCGCGCGTCCCCTACGAAATTCAGGCGGTAAATCATCCGCGTGAACGAAGCACGTCGGCTCTGAGCCGGATGTGGGCTCAATGAAGCCATGGTGGCCTTGCCACCGATTAATGATGCCGCGCGTCATGTCGTCACCGATCTCGACGAGCTTTCGACGCGGGCAGCGAAGCCGCCTTGCCGACCGTCTTCTGAACGAAGCTCGTGTCAAATTCGCCGACACGATCCTGTCGCCCGAGCACGCCTGCGGCGCGGAGATGACGACTGCCATCCTCGACATGAGCAACGATGCCGCGCTCATGTGCGGTTGCGCGATGCGTTCCCATGCCATCGTGGACGTTGACGCTGCGACCGTTGAGATGCAGCTTCACGTCCGTCTCGTCGTCGATCATCTGGCCGTGCAGATGAGGATGCAGCGCGCCTTGCGTCTGGCGCTTCATGCCCGGCTTGATCGGAGATGCAGCCATGTTCTTCGGCTTGCCGTCGGCTCGCGCAATGTCGGGCATGTTGGTTTGACGATATCCGGAGCCGTCGCCCATCACGTTGAGTTGTCCATGCTGAAAGATGTTACCGGTTGGCGTGCGGGTTCGGTGGGGATTGGGAGCCATTTGTTATTTTCCTTTCCGAAGTGGTGAACCATCGATCCGACAGCCGGCAGCCGCCGCGATCTCGGCAACGGTCTTCGCGCCCATTCCCTTGATCATGGAGGCGATCTTTGCGGAGCGGTCGCCCTTGAACGCTGGCGAGTACGCATTGTTGGCTTGATCGGCTTTGGCTTTCGCCTTCTCATCTACGGGACCGGGCTTGACGCCGGGCTTCGTTGATCCGGGCGTAGTGCCGTACAACGCGGCCTCCTCGGCAAGCGCGGCATTGGCGGCCTTGTCGTTGCCGAGGAAGCGCCGCAACTCGCGGAAGCGCTCGCCCTGCTTCGTCAAAGAGCCGCTGGTCCAGACATTATCAACGTCCTCGCTGGTCTCGACTGCCGGCACAAGCCAGTGCGGTCTAGTGCTTACAAGATGCTCTACGTACTCTTCGATGTTGCGGCCTTCGGGACCGATCGCGTTGGGACCATCCTGTATCCAGAGGCCCCGTGCGACCTCCTCGGAAATACGCTGGCTGAATTCCGCAATCGCGCTGTCTTGCAGACGCGGCACATAGGCTCTGGCCGCGTTGGTCGCGAGCCTCGGGATGTCGAGATACTCAAACGGCATGGGACGAGACTTTCTGTTTTGCTAAGGGGAAAGATTTAAACCACTGCTCGACGCCGCCGGGGCCGCCAATCCAGACGCGGCGTTTCCCGCGAACGTCGTGCACGATGAGCGCACCGCTCGCGATGCCCTCACGCACAGCGGCCGGGCTCACGCCGCAGGCTGTGACGATTTGCGTGGGGCTCAGCGCGAGCTTGAGAACTGGAGCGACGTGACGACGCATGCGAACTCCCGCGAGATCGGCGGAGAACGGTCGGCGCGCTCTTGGAAGAGCAGCGCCGACGTTGTCCTACTACGGAGATTTTCGAAAACCGCCATGCGGGTCGCGGACGGGCGGGCATGTGAAACACCGCGCGCCGGGATCGAAGATATTTACAGATCGGGGCGTCATCACCGCCGACCCTCGGGCCTATGTTCGATCGTGACTACAGGGTAGTCGAAGAAAATGTGGGGAACAACTAGCAATTGCGCCGGGGCGTATAGATCACGTGACCCGAAACGAAAAGGCCCGGTTGACCGAGCCTCTTCCGGATCATTTGCAGTGTGCGCGGCTCATCGGAAGTAGCTCTTGAGCGCGAGCGAGACCGCGCGGACAACCACTCGTGAATCTTTCGGGCCGAGTAGCTTCCGGCCTAAGAGGGGTTGACCGCGTTCGCATCGAGCATCCGTTCAATATCGGCGAGGCGAACGACAACGCGCCGACCAAGCTTCGAGGCTCGGAGCTTCTTTGCCTTGATCAGGCGATCAACGGTCTGGATATCAACGCTCAGCGCGTAGGCAGCTTCGTCACGAGAAACGGCAAGAGAGAGCTTAGACATGGGGCGGCGACCTTCCACCCCCGTGGCGGTTGATCGGTAGCGCGCTATCATCTGGTAGGTTCGTCCGACTGAGCGGCCGGGCGAGTGCTGTCCCGCGAGCTACGCCTCGCCCTCTCGCCCGTCAATGACCCTTAGCCGCGATATTTTCAGACGCTTCCCGATGGCTGGTGGACCGACGGACGTGGGGAAAGACGTAGGGCATGAAATCCGAAATTACAAAAACCCTTATGAAATGGGCACAACTTCTATTTTTGAGCGGACATGTAGCCCTCGCGGAGACTGAGAGACCATAGATATTGTGTCGGCGCAGGCGCCGAATCACAATGATATATCAAAGACTTGCTAAAGTGTTCTTAATTCGTTCTAGTATCATCGATGAGCGTCGCCCCGGCGAAGGCCGGGGCCCATAACCACCGCGATCGGACAGCTCACGTGATCGGTGCCCCGAAATGAATGCGGCAGTCTATTACGTCTACATTCTCGCGAGCCGCCGCCATGGAACGCTCTACATCGGCGTCAGCAACAATCTTTGCACTCGGCTTACGCTTCATCGCGCTGGACGCGGCTCACAATTCGTCAAGAAATACGGCGTCACGCGACTGGTTTACATGGAGGTCTACGCTTCACCACAAGAGGCGATCGCACGGGAAAAAGCGCTGAAGGAATGGCGCCGCGACTGGAAGGTGCGCCTGATCGAGCAAGACAATCCGGAATGGAGCGACCTGTCCCACCTTCTCTGACGGCTGTGGTTATGGGCCCCGGCCTTCGCCGGGGCGACGAATCGCGGTGACTGCCTTTGCCGCATAGGAAAAGCGGTCGCCATGTTCGCACAGCCCACAAAGCAATTCGGGCCGCTGACTAAGTCAGCGGCCCGTTGAAAAATTGCTTCGGAATGAAATGCGTCGGAGCTGGAAAAATGTGCCCGCCCCACGAGCGACAGCTGTGTTTGTAAAGAACTCGTTAAGCCTTGGAAATCCGTATCACCACGGTGTTTCCGATTGCGCGTGAAGGCGCGTTGTGCGGCGACCTAATTCGCTGCGGACAGCAGCTTGTCACCGCAAGCATTCGCGTCAAACTTGCCGCCGCATTGCCGCTTGATGGCGGCGCAGCGCGCGGCCGGCGAGGCATTCTGCGCCACGCTGAAGCTGCAGCTCAGGCCGTCGGCGCTGCGGCCAGGCTTGCCCGCCGCATAGGCTGCGCTGGTCGCCGTGATGCACACCATGAGCAACGCCGTGGCCGCGATCTCGATCAAGAGTCTCATCACGCATCCTCCGCCAAATTGCCGCAAAATCCCGGCCTTCACGGCCGATCGTAGCACCGGCTACGACGGTTCCGAAGGCATCTGAATCGGCCCGGTCCTTGCATAAAATGTCGGCAGCGCCAGGCACGGCAACGCTTCGGGCGGTTTCGATTGCCATGCAACGCGCGTATCATCGACTTGGGGCATGATCCGGACAATATGATCGCATCATGATCCGGAAGTCTGAACGGCAGGGATTGAGCGCTTTGCACGAACAAACAAACTACCCGGCATTGAACCAGCCGATCGACGAGCTGGCACTGACCGAGATCAAGGGCGCGATCCTCGCCAAGCTCCGGCTGGCGATCGGCAAGGACGCCACCGTTGCGACCAGGCGCGACTGGTACAAGGCGGCGGCGCTGGCGCTGCGCGACCGTATCGTGCACCACTGGCTGACGGCCGAGAAGCAGACCTACGACGCCGGCTCCAAGCGCGTCTATTATCTCTCGCTCGAATTCCTGATCGGCCGCCTGTTCACCGACGCGCTGAACAATATGGGATTGCTGCCGCTGTTCGAGGCCGCGCTCGGCGACCTCGGCGTCGATCTCTCCGACCTGCGCAAATGCGAGCCGGACGCGGCGCTCGGCAATGGCGGCCTCGGGCGGCTGGCGGCCTGCTTCATGGAGAGCATGGCGACGCTGGCGATCCCCGCGACCGGCTACGGCATCCGCTACGATTTCGGCCTGTTCCGCCAGATCATGAACCAGGGCTGGCAGCAGGAATATCCCGACGAGTGGCTCGCCTTCGGCAACCCCTGGGAATTCCAGCGGCCTGAGGTGGTCTACAACGTCCACTTCGGCGGCCATGTCGAGCATGTCGACGACCGCGGCCGCGACCGCGCCACCTGGCACCCGGCGGAAACCGTCGAGGCGATGGCGTACGACACGCCGATCGTCGGCTGGCGCGGCAAGCACGTCAACGCGCTTCGGCTCTGGTCGGCGCACGCGCCCGATCCGCTCCAGCTCGACGTCTTCAACACCGGCGACTACGTCTCGGCCAGCGCCGAGCAGGCGCGCGCCGAGGCGATCTGCAAATTCCTCTATCCGAACGACGAGAGCGCGGCCGGCCGCGAGCTGCGGCTGCGCCAGGAATATTTCTTCGTCTCGGCCTCGTTGCAGGATCTCGTGAAGCGGCATCTCGCCTCCGACGGCGGCCTGCGCAACCTCGCGCAGAAGGCGGCCGTGCAGCTCAACGACACTCATCCGAGCCTTGCGGTCACCGAGCTGATGCGCATCCTGGTCGACCTGCACAATTTCCGCTGGGACGAGGCCTGGAAGATCACGGTCGCGACGCTGTCCTACACCAACCACACGCTGCTGCCGGAGGCGCTCGAGACCTGGCCGGTCGAACTGTTCGAGCGGCTCTTGCCGCGGCATCTCGAGATCATCTACCGCATCAACGTGGCCCATCTCGCGCTCGCCGAGGAGCGCTTCCCCGGCGACATCGAATACCGCGCCTCGGTGTCGCTGATCGACGAGCGCAGCGGCCGCCGTGTGCGAATGGGCCAGCTCGCCTTCGTCGGCTCGCACCGCATCAACGGCGTCTCCGCGATGCATTCCGACCTGATGAAGGAGACCGTGTTCCACGACCTTCATCATCTCTATCCCCAGCGCATCGCCAACAAGACCAACGGCATCACCTTCCGCCGCTGGCTGATGCTGGCCAACCCGCGGCTGACCGCGCTGCTGCGCGAGACCTGCGGCGAGGCCGTGCTCGACGACTTCTCGCTGCTCGAACGGCTCGAGCCCCACTCGAGCGATCTGGAATTCCAGAAGCGCTTCCGCGACGTCAAGCATCACAACAAGCTGGCGCTGGCGCGGCTGATCGGCGAGCGCAACTACATCAAGGTCGACCCGTCGGCGCTGTTCGACGTGCAGATCAAGCGCATCCACGAATACAAGCGGCAGCTGCTCAACATCCTGGAGACGATCGCGCTGTACCACGCGATGAAGGACGAGCCGCAACGCGACTGGGTGCCGCGCGTGAAGATCTTCGCGGGCAAGGCGGCGGCGAGCTATCGCTACGCCAAGCTGATCATCAAGCTGATCAGCGACGTCGGCGAGGTCATCAACAACGACGCTTCGCTCGGCGGCAGACTGAAGGTCGTCTTCCTCGCCGACTACAATGTCAGCCTCGCCGAGGTGATCATCCCCGCCGCCGATCTCTCCGAGCAGATCTCGACCGCCGGCATGGAGGCCTCGGGCACCGGCAACATGAAGCTGGCGCTGAACGGCGCGCTGACCATCGGCACGCTCGACGGCGCCAACATCGAAATCCGCGACAATGTCGGCGAGGAGAACATCGCGATCTTCGGCCTCGAGGCCGGCGACGTCATGGTCCGCCGCAAGCAGGGGCTCGATGCCAGCGACGTGATCGGCAAATCGCCGCGGCTCGAGCGCGCGATCCGCGCCATCGAGAGCGGCGAGTTCTCGCCGGGCGATGCCGCGCGCTTCGCCTCGATCGGGCACGCGCTGCGCTACCTCGACCACTACATGGTCTCGGCCGATTTCGATTCCTACTACGACGCACAGCGCGGCATCGACGCGCGCTGGCAGGTGATGCCGGCCTGGACCCGCGCTTCGATCCTCAATGTGGCGCGCATGGCGTGGTTCTCCTCCGACCGCACCATCCGCGAATATGCCGAGGACATCTGGCATGTGCCGGTGCACCCGAGCGCCTCGCCGCAGCTCGGCAACCAGCGCGAGGCGAAGGGCTGACAGTCCCGGGACGTGGAAATCGATGACGTCCGACGTCATTGAATTCCGCCTCCTTGCCGGGATATTGCTTGTCCGGATAAGGGCGTCATTGCGAGGAGCAAAGCGACGAAGCAATCCAGACTTGCTTTGCGGCTTTGGATTGCTTCGCTTCGCTCGCAATGACGGAACCGAAGAATATGCTCACCAAGACCCCGCATTTGTTCGACGAAGCTACCGCCGTCACCGCCGGCGACAGCCGCTGGCAGGGACGAACCAGCCCGGATTACTGGGCGTTCGTCGGCCCGTTCGGCGGCTGCACCGCCGCGACGATCCTGCGCGCCCTGATGCAGCACCCGCAGCGCGCGGGCGATCCGCTGGCGCTGACCGTCAATTACTGCGCGCCGGTCGCCGAGGGCATGTTCGATCTCGACGTCCGCCTGGTGCGGAGCAATCGCTCGAGCCAGCACTGGTCGGTCGAGATGACGCAAGGCGGCGGCGAGGTCACGACCTTGGCGACCGCGGTGTTTGCCGAGCGCCGACCGTCGTGGTCGCATCAGCCCGCCGAGTTTCCCGGCGCGGTGCCGTTCGAAGAACTCCGGCCCTATCCGAAGCTCGCGATGACCTGGGCCAACCAGTATGATTTCCGATTTGCCGAGGGCGAACCGAAACTCGGCGGCGGCGCCGCGAAGCAGCCGTCGAGCCCCTATTCAAAACTCTGGATCGCCGACCGCGTGCCGCGCAAGCTCGATGCGCTGTCGCTGATGTCGATGTCGGACGCGTTCTTCGGCCGCGTGTTCCACGCGCGGCACGAACTGGTGCCGTTCGGCACGGTGTCGTTGACGACCTATTTCCACGTCGATGCAGCCGACATGGATGCGGAGGATACCACCCGCGTGCTCGCCACCGCCGACGCCAAGATCTTCCACAAGAGCTATGGCGACCAGCACGGCGAATTGTGGTCGCCATCCGGCCGCCTGCTCGCCACCACGACGCAGATCGCCTATTTCAAGGCCTAGCGCGTTTTCGAGCGAAGTGGGCACCGGTTCGCGGTGAAGAAAACGCGTCAAATCTGGACGCACAACTCAACTATCCACATGGCCGGATTGGACCGGGTTGCCTATTTCAAGGGTTGAGGGAACAGTGGCGCGTCGCTTCTGTTCCACGCCTTTGGGAGCCCTGCCGCATGTCCGAAGCCGACAACTCCAGACCCTCGCGCATCGCCCTGCTCGGCGTTCCCATCGAGATCGGCGCGTCGCAGCCCGGCCCGCTGATGGGCCCGGACGCGCTGCGCACCGCGGGCATCGCGCGCCTGCTCGAGCAGCTCGACTTCCGGGTTGACGACCACGGCAACCTTGCGATCCCCGCTGTGGTCGCCGACGGTCCGGCGCCGGCAAATACCAAGTTCTACGACGAGGTGAAGACCTGGACCCGCGCCCTCTCGGAGCGCGCCTACTGGCTGGCGCATTCCGGCGCGATCCCGATCTTCATGGGCGGCGATCACTCATTGTCGATGGGGTCGATCAACGGCGTCACGCGCTACTGGCAGGAGAAGGGCCGGCCGCTGTTCGCGCTGTGGGTCGACGCCCATGCCGACTACAACACGCCGGCCACCACCATCACCGGCAATATGCACGGCATGTCGGCTGCCTTCCTGTGCGGCGAGCCCGGGCTCGACGATCTGCTCGGCGGATTGCCGCGCGCCTCGATCCCGCCGGATCAGCTCGACCTGATCGGCACGCGCTCGGTCGATCCGCTGGAGCGAAAGCTGCTGCGGCAGCGCAACGTCTCGATCGCGGACATGCGCCAGATCGACGAGTTCGGCGTCGCGGTGCTCACCCGCCGTGTCATCGAGCGCGTCAGGGCCAAGAACGGCGTGCTGCATGTCTCGTTCGACGTCGACTTCCTCGATCCGGAAGTCGCGCCGGGCGTCGGCACCACCGTGCCGGGCGGCGCGACCTATCGGGAAGCCCATCTTATTATGGAGCTGCTGCACGATTCCGGACTGGTGCGCTCGCTCGATATCGTCGAGCTCAATCCGTTCCTCGACGAGCGCGGCCGCACCGCGCGCGTCGCGGTCGAACTGATCGGCAGCCTGTTCGGCCTGCAGATCACCGACAGGCAGACGCCGAGCAATGCGATGCTGCCCGAGATGGGCGAGTAGTCCCAATCCTGTCATCCTGAGGTGCGAGCGGAGCGAGCCTCGAAGGATGGACGGCCCCGGCTGGTGGCCGCCGACCCTTCGAGACGGCCGCTTCGCGGCCTCCTCAGGGGGACGGATTGAGGGAGTGTCGCGCGGATAGAGGAAGCGAGACTGCAACAAAAAGGCGGCCACGAGGGCCGCCTTTTCAAATCGCATACGCTTGCGCGAATTACTCGGCTGCGAGCTTCACTTCCGGCGCGGCGGCGCGGACTTCGGCGTCGACCTGCGCTTCGAACTTGGCGAAGTTCTTCTGGAACATGCCGACCAGCGCACGTGCGGTCTTGTCGAACTCGGCCTTGTCGGCCCAGGTCTTGATCGGATCGAGGATGTGCGGCTCGACGCCAGGCAGCGAGGTCGGCACCGCGAAGCCGAAATACTTGTCGGTGCGGAAGTCGGCATTGCGGAGCGAACCGTTCAGCGCCGCGGTGAGCAGCGCGCGGGTCGCCTTGATCGGCATGCGGCGGCCGATGCCGTACTTGCCGCCGGTCCAGCCGGTGTTGACCAGCCAGCAATCGACATTGTGCTTGGCGATCAGCTCGCGCAGCATGTTGCCGTAGACCGACGGATCGCGCGGCAGGAACGGCGAACCGAAGCAGGTGGAGAACTCCGGCTGCGGCTCGTTGCCGAGGCCGCGCTCGGTGCCGGCAACCTTCGCGGTGTAGCCGGACAGGAAGTGATACATCGCCTGCGCCGGCGTCAGCCTGGCGATCGGCGGCATCACGCCGAAGGCGTCGGCGGCGAGCATCACCACGTTCTTCGGATGCGGCGCGCAGCCGGTGCGCGAGGCGTTCGGAATGAAATCGAGCGGATAGGCCGAGCGGGTGTTCTCGGTCTTCGAGCCGTCGTCGAAATCGGGCACGCGATCATTGGCACCGAGCACGACGTTCTCCAGCACCGCACCGAAGCGCTTGCTGGCGGCATAGATTTCCGGCTCGGCTTCGCCTGAGAGCTTGATGCACTTGGCGTAGCAGCCGCCTTCGAAATTGAAGACGCCGTCGTCGCTCCAGCCATGCTCGTCATCGCCGATCAGCGTGCGCTTGGGATCGGCCGACAGCGTGGTCTTGCCGGTGCCGGACAGGCCGAAGAAGATCGCGGTGTCGCCGTCCGGGCCGACATTGGCCGAGCAATGCATCGGCATCACGCCCTTCTCGGGCAGGTAATAGTTCAGCGTGGTGAATACGCTCTTCTTCATCTCGCCGGCATATTGCGAGCCGCCGATCAGGACGATCTTGCGGGCGAAATCGATGGCGACGACGTTTTCCGACTTGCAGCCGTGGCGCTTCGGATCGGCGCGGAAGCTCGGCAGATCGATGATCGTGAGTTCGGGCACGAAGCTCGCGAGCTCCGACGTCTCGGGACGAATGAGCAGCGTGCGGATGAACAGCGAGTGCCAGGCAAGCTCGGTGAAGACGCGTGTCTTGATGCGATGCTTCGGATCGGCGCCGCCGTAGAGATCCTGCGCGAACAGCGTCATGCCTTCGGCATGCTTGAGGAAGTCGGCATGCAGCGTCGCGAACTGCTCCGAGGTGATCGACTGGTTGCCAGCCCACCACATGCTCTTGTCGGTGAGATCATCGCGGACCGTGAACTTGTCCTTCGGGCTGCGGCCGGTGAACACGCCGGTATCCGCGCAAAGCGCGCCATCGGCCGAGAGCACCGCTTCGCCTGATCGCAACGCGTGCTCGTAGAGCTGCGGCGCGCCATAGTTCCAATGCACGCCTTTGAGATTTTTTAAGCCGAATTTGTCGGCGCCGAAGGCACCGTTATGCACGCCCGTCTCTTGCACGAAGAACCTCCTCGAACCCGCGTATCCTTGTTCGCGCGAACATCGCTAGTCGCGCTCCGCCGCGGTGACCGTCATCAGAATAATATAGCCTCTCGGCCCCGGTCCGGCGACCTAATAGTGGGGATCGCCGGGCTTGCCAAGCCAGTCGAATGGCTTTTGGTTTATTCCAAGGCGGGCACATCATCGGGCGCAAATACCGCAGCGCGAAACGCTTTCGCTTTGCTTTCGCTTTCTCGTTGTTTTCGCGGCGATCGGGCGACGTTTCGTCGCCTTTCCCGCTGCGAGCAAGGCGTTGCAATGCACAAAGAGTGCCAGCGACTGGCGTGTATCCGCGCCGAGCAACGCGGCAGGCACGGAGAATGCCGGGTATGCGTTTCGCGCTGAGGATGTGTCGTTGCGAAGGACCGCCGCGAGTTGAAGCCGCGCTGCAGTGCCAGGCATGTCGTCCACGATCGTGTTGCACGCGGATTGCTCCACTGGGTCGGCATCGAGCTGCATGCGATTGAGCTCAACACCCGTCGTCGAAGCTGGATGACTGCAATGCCCGGCAGCAGCGAATGTTCCGCAACGCGGGCTGCGTTCGGCGGCAACACGATCACCGACCGTAGCGATCGATGGTAACGCAATCACCGCGTTGCACGTGCACGTCAGCGGTTGAAGCTCGCGATCCGAGCGATTCTCCGGAGCAGCAACGCCGGAAATTCTCGCAACCCGCATCGCGCCCATTGGCGATGATATCAGCGCCGGCACGAAATGATCGCGCTGTCAGAGACGCTGCGCCCGGCCTCGGCCAACGCGCGCGGAGCCGCACCGTGCGACACCATGCCTCGTCGCGCACAGCACCGCCGTTCGATGCCGACAGGTCGTCTCCCTATCCCTCCCCTCTATTCCTTGGCGCGCGCCTCGCCGGCGAGCCGCACCAACATCTTGCGCAGCTCGGTGCCGTTGCTGACCCGCTCGGGGAAATCGAGCCGCAGCGTGTCACGGCCGGCCTGCATGTCCATGCCGTCGGGGTCGCAGCCGGTGCACAGCCAGTCGGCACTTTCCGCAGCCAGCAGCCGCGTGGCGTAGAGGTTCATGGCCTCGCGGTGATCTTCGTTCATACGCGCCACCGCGCCCGGCTCGGCCTCCAGCAGCGCTTCGGCGCCGCCGAGGTCGGTCAGAAACTGCGCAGGCTTGAGGTCGACGATCCGGCCGAACCCGGCCACCAGATGGGCGCCGCTCGGCCGGATCACGAAAAACGAGAAATCCTTAAATTGTACAAAGGCTTCCGCTGACGGATGAGCGCCAAGGTAGCGCCGGCGGACGAGATCCTGCTCAGCCTCCGCGACCTCCTCCGCCCGGCCGGCCAGCATGATCCGGGCCCCCTCCAGTGGATCCCCCTCGGCGCGCTCGTCCAGCATCAGCGACACGCGGTTGTCGGCCAGGATATTCCTGGTGTGCAGCGCCAGCCGGGAAATCAGCAGGATCGGCGAGCCGTCGGGGTGGCTGGCCAGATTGACCAGTGAGCAATAGGGATCGCCGGAACCGGTCATCAGCGTGGCGAGCGCGCCCTGTCGGCTGCGGCGGAGCAGGGAGCGGGCAAGGTGGGCGGGGTCGAAGTCGGCGGTCGGTTGCATGGGCCTATCGGGTCATTTTGGAGGCGAATCGAGCCGGTTCCCGTTGAAAAAAGAGCCTTTTCTCACGGTCTCAGGGTGCTATATGGGGTTCAACGCGTGGGTCGCAGAGCGTTTTTTGCGGAACTCGGTCACACTTCAGCCCAGCTTGCATTGCTCGTTGACCGCGTTCGAAGCCCATATTCTACGGCGAGTCGCCAGAGTGCCCGCCGTCTAAGCCACTCTCATTGTGAAAGCAGCTCATGCCCACAATCGCCTTGGTCGACGACGACCGCAACATTCTCACGTCGGTCTCGATCGCGCTCGAAGCCGAAGGCTATCGCATCATGACCTACACGGACGGTGCGTCGGCGCTGGATGGGTTTCGCACGTCACCGCCGGATCTTGCGATCCTCGATATCAAGATGCCGCGCATGGACGGCATGGAAACGCTGCGCCGGCTGCGCCAGAAGTCCGACCTGCCGGTGATCTTCCTCACCTCGAAGGATGAAGAGATCGACGAATTGTTCGGCCTGAAGATGGGCGCCGACGATTTTATCCGCAAGCCGTTCTCCCAGCGCCTGCTGGTGGAACGCGTCAAGGCCGTGCTCCGCCGCGGCCAGCCGAAGGATCCGACCGCCGCACCGAAGGAGCCGGATGCCCGCGCGCTCGACCGCGGCCTGCTGCGGATGGATCCGGAGCGCCACACCTGCACCTGGAAGAACGAGCCGGTGACGCTCACCGTGACTGAATTCCTGATCCTGCAGGCGCTCGCCACCCGCCCCGGCGTCGTGAAGAGCCGCAACGCGCTGATGGACGCGGCCTATGACGACCAGGTCTATGTCGACGACCGCACCATCGACAGCCACATCAAGCGGCTGCGCAAGAAGTTCAAGGTGGTCGACGACGATTTCGAGATGATCGAGACGCTGTACGGCGTCGGCTATCGCTTCAAGGAAGCCTGATCTGCGCTTCCCGGGCGGCTTGTTAACTGACAGGCTCCGCACGGCTGGGGTAAGCTCGGGCGACTGTCTGCTTCGCGGGACGACATCCATACCAACCGGCAGCTTTGCCAGTGCTTGATCGAACGCAGCTCGAGCAGGGACTGAACACCGAGGACGCGTCACAGCTCCTCGATCAAGAGGCCGTGGCCGACGATTTGGCGCGGGACAAAGGCTGGCGCCGCCCGCTCGGCTGGGTGCGCCGCGCCGGTCAGTTCTTCTTCGCGCTGTCGTTCTCGAGCCTGACGCGCCGCATCGTCTCGCTCAATCTGGCCGGCCTCGTCGCGCTGGTCGCCAGCATCCTCTATCTCTCGCAATTCCGCGCCGGCCTGATCGAGGCGCGCACGCAGAGCCTCTTGGTCTATGCCGAGATCATCTCGGAGGCGATCGCGGCGTCTGCGACCGTCGAAGGCAACACCGTCACCATCGATCCCGATCGGCTGCTCGACCTCAAGCCCGGCGAGAGCTTCGGCCAGCCGGATGAATCGGCGGATTTCCCGATCAACCCCGAGCGCGTCGCGCCGACCCTGCGCCGCCTGATCGCGCCGACCAAGACGCGGGCCCGCATCTTCGACCGCGACGGCGGCCTGATCCTCGACAGCCGCAACCTGTTCGCGCGCGGCGACGTGCTTCGCATGGAGCTGCCGCCGCCGTCGGAGAAGACGTCGCTGTACGAGAAGACCAAGGCCACGATCAAGACCTGGCTCAACCGCGGCGACCTGCCGATCTACCGCGAGCTCGGCCCCGAAGGCGGCAAGGGCTATTCCGAGGTCGCGCAATCGCTCGAGGGCATGAAGGGCAGCGCGGTGCGCGTCACCGATCGCGGCGCGATCATCGTCTCGGTTGCCGTTCCGGTGCAGCATTTCCGCGCCGTGCGCGGCGCATTGATGCTGACCACGCAGGGCGACGACATCGACCAGCTGGTGATGTCCGAGCGCCTCGCCATCCTCAAGATCGGCGGGGTCGCCTCCGCAGTCATGATCATGCTGTCGCTGCTGCTGGCGAGTACGATCGCCGGCCCGGTGCGGCGGCTCGCCGACGGCGCCGAGCGCGTTCGTCACCGCATCCAGACCCGCGTCGAGATTCCCGACTTCACCGGACGCCGCGACGAGATCGGGCATCTCTCGGGCGCGCTGCGCGACATGACCAACGCGCTCTACAGCCGCATCGAGGCGATCGAGATGTTCGCCGCCGATGTCGCCCATGAGCTGAAGAATCCGCTGACCTCGCTGCGCTCCGCAGTCGAGACGCTGCCCTTGGCGCGCAACGAGAACAGCCGCGCGCGGCTGCTCGCCGTGATCGAGCACGACGTCAAGCGGCTCGATCGCCTGATCTCCGACATCTCCGACGCGAGCCGGCTCGACGCCGAATTGCAGCGCCAGGATATGGCACCCGTCGATCTGCGCCGGCTGCTGACCACGTTGACGAGCGTCGCCAACGAGACACGGCTCGGCCACGACGTCGCCGTCGAAGCCCGCTTCGAAGGCCGCGGACCGACCGACACGTTCTCGGTGCCCGGCCATGATTCCCGGCTCGGCCAGGTGATCTCGAACCTGCTGTCGAACGCGCAATCGTTCTCCAAGCCGGGCGACAAGGTGCGCATCATCTGCCGCCGCACCCGCGGCGAGGTCGAGATCGTGGTCGACGATGACGGGCCCGGCATCGGCGAGGACGCGCTGGAGCGGATCTTCGAGCGCTTCTACACCGACCGGCCGCACCAGGGCTTTGGCCAGAACTCCGGCCTCGGGCTCTCGATCTCCAAGCAGATCATCGAGGCGCATGGCGGCCGCATCTGGGCCGAGAACCGTCTGGGCCCTGCGGACGAAGACGGCAAGCCCACGGTCGCCGGCGCCCGTTTCGTGGTCAGGCTGCCGACCCTATGAGCGACAATTCAAGCGTGCACGCATCCGCCGTTCTGGTCGGCGAGCGTGCGGTGCTGATCCGCGGTCCGTCGGGCGCCGGCAAGTCGCGCCTGGCCTTCGACCTGATTCTCGCCGGGCGCACCGGAGCGCTTCCGCCGGCCATTTTAGTGGGGGATGACCGTGTCCATCTCGACACAGCCGGCGAACAATTGTGGGTTCGCCCGGCACAGCAATTGGCCGGTCTGATCGAGATCCGAGGCCTCGGAATCCGCCATTGTCCGTTCGCAGGTGAGGCCGTGGTCGGCCTGATCGTCGACCTTGCCGCCGACGATGCCGAGCGGCTGCCGCCGCCCGAGGCGCTCAAGATCCGCCTTAATGGTGTTTCAATACCGCGAATTCCTGTGCCGGCCGGCTTCCAACCCCTGCCGCTGGTTGTCGCTGCGCTGACAACAACCTGAAAGTTCATCCTCCCGTAATCTTGCGGACAATTGTGGGAAGGGAATTGGTAACCATATCACATCCACTATCGCGTCGGATTTTGCCGGCGCAGCCTCCCCTCTCTACCGCCAGGAACCGGGAGACTAGCCAAGATGCCCTCTTGCGCAGGGCCTCTGGATGGTCAAAGTGGCGCGTTCGTGCGGTGCACCAAAGGGCGCCCGCGAGGAGTTTCCGATGATTGGTCTAGTGCTGGTGACCCATGGGCGCCTTGCTGACGAGTTCAGAGCCGCGCTCGAACACGTCATGGGTCCGCAGAAACAAATTGAAGCAATTACGATCGGGGCCGAGGACGATTCCGATCTCTGTCGAAGCGACATCATCGAGGCGGTGAATCGCGTCGATAGCGGCGACGGTGTTGCGATCCTCACCGACATGTTCGGCGGCACGCCGTCGAACCTCGCGATCTCCTGCATGAGCCGCCCGAAGGTGGAAGTGCTCGCGGGCATCAATCTTCCCATGCTGGTCAAGCTTGCCAAGGTTCGCGAGGAGCGCTCGCTGCCCGACGCGATCGCGATGGCGCAGGAAGCCGGCCGCAAATACGTCACCATCGCCAGCCGCGTTCTCGCAGGCAAATGAGCGGCGAGGCCCCGGGCGAAAACCATGTCGGCCCGGGCGTGCCAGCGGGCGCCATTTCGCGCGAACTCCTGATCGTCAACAAGCGCGGCCTGCATGCGCGGGCGTCGGCCAAGTTCGTCCAGCTGGTCGAGCGCTTCAACGCCGAGATCTGGGTGACGCGCGGCGGCGAGACTGTCGGCGGCACCTCGATCATGGGCTTGATGATGCTGGCCGCAGGGCCCGGCACCACGGTCGTGGTCTCCGCGAAAGGCGACGAGGCGCAGCAGGCACTCGACGCGATCGCCGAGCTCGTCGCCAGCAAGTTCAACGAAGAAGGCACGTAAGTGCTGCCTCTCCCTGAGCGGCCGTGATCTATCCGTCCCGTCATTGCGAGCGAAGCGAAGCAATCCATCGCGCGGCAAGTACAGGGATGGATTGCTTCGTCGCTATCGCTCCTCGCAATGACGAGATGGCTAATTCGCGGCCTTTGAGGCGGCGCTACTCCGCTGGCGGCACCAGATAGACCTTCCACACCGTCGACGGGCCGGGATGGCCGTTGAAGAAGCGCATGGTGTTCATCACCAGCGGCTCGGCATCCTTGGCATGCTCCGCCATCCATGCCTCGCATGGCTGCAGGAACACCGGATCGGTGGTGTCGCAGACGCCGATGAAGCCGAGACGCTTGGCTTCGTCGAGCGACGTCAGCCCCGACGACCACGCTTCGCCCGGCACGAGCGAGGCCGGATGATCCGGACTGTAGAACGTCATCGGCTCGCCGATGTCGGAGCGTGCGACCACCACCGCCCAGCGCGAATGGAATCTGTCCTGCCAGGTCTGGGTGAGCTCGCGCGCCAATTCAGAGCGCGCGGCGTAGGTCGAGCCGCCGACACGGTTGGAGGCGATTTCCTGCGTGGCGATGCTGGGCGCGGCGATCAGCGTGACGATCGTGGCCACGAACCACACCGCCGTGATCGAGAACAGCGCCATGCGCGGGAAACGCAGCGAGGGGATCGCAACCAGCGCAAGCGGCACCAGGAAGAACAGAGGGATGCCCCAATCGGTCTTGATGTAGACGGTGAACGCCAGCGCGCCGAGCGGCGGCCCGATCGCGACGATCAGCTGGATGATCCAGATGTTGAGCGCCTGCGGAAGATTGACGGCCGGATTGGGTCCGCGCGACCAGATCCGCGCCAGCACGTCCGACGGCCGCCATGGCACCGACCCCAGCAGCAGCGCCACAAGGCCCAGTACGGTCGGAATCGCGAGCAGACCGAGATTGTGCACGATGTAGCCGATCACGAGCTGGACGTTGAGCTCACGGCTCGACAGCGCGTAGACGTCGCCGGCATAGGTGAACGGCACGAAGTTCACCTCCTCCAGCCACACCAGATGCGGGATCATCGTCACGATCATGGTGCCGATCGCAACCCACGGCGCCGGCGAGCGCAGGAATTGCATCCGCTGCGGATGGATCAGCGCGGCAAGGCCGACGGCGCCGATCATCGTCACCACCCAGTACTTGGTCATCAGCGCCAGCATGCCGGCAAAGCCGAGCCAGAGCCCCGATTTGAAGCTGCGCTTCTCGAACGCGTTCAGATAGGCCAGCACCAACAGCGGCAACGGCACCAGCTGCGCGAGGTCGGCGTTGTATTTGAAACCCTTGAAATTGAAGATCGGGTAGAGCGCGAGCATCACCACCATGAAGAACGCACGGCGGCGATCGACGACGCGCAGCGCGATCAGCCAGCACACCACCAGCGCGAAGCTGACGGTTGCCATCGCGAGCGCGTAGGTCGACCAGTTGGTGACGGGGAAGATCCTGAACCAGACCCCTGCAATCCAGCCCGACAGCGGCGGATGCTTGCCATAGCCGAGCAGGAAGCGCTGGCCCCAGGCATAGGCCTCCGCGACATCCATATGGACGTCCTGCGCAGCCTTGAGCTTGACCAGGATCAGCGTCCACAGCACCGCGTGAACCAATGCGAAGCCGATCACCAGCCACAGGCTGGTCTTGGGATCGGTGGCGCGCGAGGCAATCCAGGCGGCGATCCGCCGGATCGTCAGTCTGCGGGTCGTGCGCCTTGCGGCAGGGAGGGTGGTGGCGGTCGACATGGCCTGTGCCTGAGGCGTGACCCGGAAACGTGGAAAGCGGTTTCCCGGAAGGATCATGCCGAATGGAAGCGGAAGGGGCGATGAGTGAGTGCTCACCAGCATTTCATCGCGCTTTAGCGCGTTTTTGTGGCCAGTGTAATCAGCTTGGCGTGAGAACGCCTCCAGCCGGCCGGTTCATTTTTCGAGAAGCTCCGGCCGGTACTCGAAATGCATGGTATCGTAGTGATACCACTTGCCGCCCCAGATGAAGCCATGGCGCTCGAAAATGTCGACGATCTCGCGCGGCATCCGGTTCTTGTAGGGGATGGTTTTGCCCTTGCCCGCCCACAGCCAGTAATCCGAGACCTTCAGGTTGAGGTCGATCGCGGCCGCATAGCCATGCATGCTCATCCGCCCGGTATCGGCGACGGCGCGACAAGATAGCACACCCGCGATCGGAAAGGCCGCGGCGCGCAGCGCCGGATCGAGCGCGTCGATCTCGGCGGAGACCTGCTTGAGGCGCTCGGCGACGCCGTTGACCCGCGTGACCTGAACCGGCTTGGCCCAGGACCGCGGCAGCCAGGTGATGGTCACCAGGTTCCGCCTGACCTCCGCCGTGTTGCAATCGCCATACATCTTCTTGAAGAAGGCCTCGTTGCGGAAGCGGCCGGGATCGACGTTCGGGGCCGGTGGCGCCGATGGCCCGGACGGATAAGGCTGCCGCATCTGGTCGAAGATCGAGGCATTGCGCAGCATCTGATCGAACGGCTTGCCGGAGACGCCGTCATCGACCGGCATCACCGTGCCGTCGCGCCAGGTGATCGCGGTGTCGTCATGGCCGGACAGCGCATCGGGATAGGCGCGCACCAGGCGGTCAAGCAGCTCGCTTTTGCTCTGGGCGTGCGCAAACGGCGGCAGCAGCGCCAGCAAAGCAACAATGCAGGCCGTGCCGCGCGCGGCCATTCAGTGCTTTCCAGCCTGATCGATCAGCGCGACATTGGCCTCCTCGATCGCGTTCAGCTTCGGATTCCAGCTGTTCGGCGCATACCAGGGAAAGCGCGAAAAATACGCCTTGAGATCGGCGGAATCGAAATAGCGTCCCCTGCGGGCGAAGATCTCGTTGCGTGCGATCCGCAACTCGTCCCGCGACAGCCGCCGCAGATCGGCCGGGGTCAGCAGACGCCGGTCGGAATCCGGGAAGATGAAACCGCTCGGCGCAGCGCCGCCACCGGATTCGAAGCGATCGATCAGAGCGACATTCGCGCTCTCGATCGCGTTGAGCGGCGGATCCCATGAGCGGGGCACGTACCACGCGAACCTGCTGAATCGCGCGGTCAGGTCGGGCGCGTTGAAGTAGCGCCCGCGCCGCGCGAAGATTTCATTGCGCGCGATCCGCAGATCGTCCTTGCTGAGCACCCTGAGATCGCTCTCCGACAGCAGGCGGCTGTCGGAATCCGCAATGATGAAATCCGATTGCGTGCGCACCACCGGCGGCGCCGATGGCGGCAGATTTTGCTGCGGCGGGATCACCGTCGCCGGCGGATCGGCGGTCGCAACCTGAGCCGGCGCGTTGCCGGCGAAATAGAACGAGCCGTCGATCGGCGAGGTCGAGACCCAGGGCTGCTGCGCGCTGCCGGTCGCGCGTTTGACGACGAGGCCGACCTGATTGAACGCCTGCAGCACGTCGAGCCCGGGCTTCTGCATGGTGTCGACGAGAGCGCGTGTGTAGGGGCTGTGGCCGTCATCGCCGTCGAGCGCGACGTTGCCCGGCTGGGTCGCGTAGGACAACAGCGTGCCCTCCGGCGCGCGGATCTGGGCAAGGCCGCCGTCGGCGGCGCGCAAGCCGCGCCCGCCGAACGGATTGTTCCGGCAGGCGTCCAGGATGACGATGTTGAGCCGCGTGCCGGCGCCTTCCATCTGCCGTAGCACCAGGCCGACATCGACCATCTGGAAATCGACATCGGCCTCGCGCACAGGGTTCGCCGAGACCGGCACCAGATAATTCGTTCCGCGCACCTGGATGCCGTGGCCGGCGTAATAGAACAGCGCGACGTCCGCGCCCATCAGCTGGCTGCCGAAGCGCTGGATCGCGGCATCGAAACCGACCTTGTCCAGATCGACCTGGGCCTGTCCGCCGACCAGTGCAAAGCCGAGCCGCTGCAGCGTGTCGGCCACGAGCTGCGCATCGTCCTTCGGATTCTGCAGCCGCGACACGTTCTGATAGGTCGAATTGCCGACCACCAGCGCGACACGCTTGTCGGCGGCTGCGGGCGCTGCGAACAACACGGCGAGCAATCCGGCGGCGAGAAGGGTCCAGCGCATCGTCAGGTCCACGGTTTTGGGGCCGAAACACCTAGCAGAAACGTGCCCTAAAATCGATCATGGCGAATCTGACTGAAACACGGCCGTGATTCGCCGTCACATCCCTGCAAAATACCGCAATATGGTTGCCCGCGCGGGGGTGCGGATGCTATCCCGCGCCCCATGACAACTGCCCCGATTTCGAACATCCGCAACTTCTCCATCGTCGCCCATATCGACCATGGCAAATCGACCCTTGCCGACCGCCTGATCCAGATGACGGGCGGCCTGTCGGATCGCGAAATGGCGGGCAAGGAGCAGGTGCTCGATTCGATGGATATCGAGCGCGAGCGCGGCATCACCATCAAGGCGCAAACCGTCCGGCTGAACTACCGCGCCAAGGACGGCAAGGATTACATCTTCAATTTGATGGACACGCCCGGCCATGTCGACTTCGCCTACGAGGTCTCGCGGTCGCTGGCCGCCTGCGAGGGTTCCCTGCTCGTGGTCGACGCCAGCCAGGGCGTCGAGGCGCAGACGCTCGCCAACGTGTACCATGCGCTCGACGCTGGTCACGAGATCGTGCCGGTCCTGAACAAGGTCGACCTGCCGGCGGCCGAGCCCGAGAAGGTCAAGCAGCAGATCGAGGACGTGATCGGCATCGATGCCTCCGACGCCGTGATGATCTCGGCCAAGACCGGCCTCGGCGTGCCCGACGTGCTGGAGGCGGTCGTCACCCGCCTGCCGCCGCCGAAGGGCGACCGCGACGCGACCTTGAAGGCGCTGCTGGTCGACAGCTGGTACGACGTCTATCTCGGCGTGGTCGTCCTGATCCGCGTCGTCGACGGCGTGATGAAGAAGGGCAGCCGCATCCGCATGATGGGCACCGGCGCGGCCTATGACATCGAGCGCGTCGGCTTCTTCACGCCAAAGATGCAGCAGGTCGAGGAGCTCGGCCCCGGCGAGATCGGCTTCATCACCGCGGCGATCAAGGAAGTCGCCGATACGAGAGTGGGCGACACCATCACCGACGACAGGAAGCCGGTCACCGAAATGCTGCCGGGCTTCAAGCCGGCGATCCCGGTCGTGTTCTGCGGCCTGTTCCCGGTCGATGCCGACGATTTCGAGACGCTGCGCGCGGCGATGGGCAAGCTCAGGCTGAACGACGCCAGCTTCTCCTTCGAGATGGAAACCTCCGCCGCACTCGGCTTCGGCTTCCGCTGCGGCTTCCTCGGGCTGTTGCATCTGGAGATCATCCAGGAGCGGCTGTCGCGCGAGTTCGACCTCAACCTGATCGCGACCGCGCCGAGCGTGATCTACAAGATGAAGCTGACCGACGGCACCGAGCTCGAAATCCACAACCCGGTCGACATGCCCGACGTGGTCAAGATCGCCGAGATCGAGGAGCCGTGGATCGAGGCCACCATCCTCACGCCCGACGAATATCTCGGCAGCGTGCTGAAGCTGTGCCAGGACCGCCGCGGCGCGCAGAAGGAGCTGACCTATGTCGGCTCCCGCGCGATGGTGAAATACGACCTGCCGCTCAACGAGGTGGTGTTCGATTTCTACGATCGCCTGAAGTCGGTCTCCAAAGGCTATGCCTCGTTCGACTATCATCTGACCGACTACAAGCCGGCCGACCTGGTCAAGATGCAGATTCTGGTCAATGCCGAGCCGGTCGACGCGCTGTCGATGCTGGTGCATCGGACCCGCGCCGAGGGCCGCGGCCGCGCCATGGTCGAGAAGATGAAGGAGCTGATCCCGCCGCACATGTTCCAGATTCCGATCCAAGCGGCGATCGGCGGCAAGGTGATCGCGCGCGAAACCGTCCGCGCGCTGCGCAAGGACGTCACCGCGAAGTGCTACGGCGGCGACATCACGCGCAAGCGCAAGCTTCTGGAGAAGCAGAAGGAAGGCAAGAAGAAGATGCGGCAGTTCGGCAAGGTCGACATCCCGCAGGAAGCCTTCATCGCCGCGCTTAAGGTAGACAGCTGAGTCGACGACACGGACTGTCGCCAGCTTGACGACAGGCGCGCCGGCCCGGTCCTAGTCGAAAATCTCGAAAACAACCCCATGCAAAGTAGCCCGATAGCTGACACGCTGTCGCAGGCGCGCTTGTTGCCCATTCTTGTCCCGGCAACAAAACGCACCATGATTTGAATCGCCACGGCGCAGCGCGCCGACTAAGCTCCCATCATGTTGCGCATCCTGTCCCTTTCGATCGTCATCCTCGCCCTGCTGCAGCCTGACCTGAGCTCGGCCGCCTCCTCGAAGAAGCGGCACGGCTCTAGCCGCTGGCACGGCTATGGCTTCCTGCCCGGCTACCGGCAGCCGCCCAACGAAACCATTCCGGTGCTCGGCCCACGCGGCGCCGCCCGCGGCTACCCGGACTTTTCGCCGGAATATTACTATGGCGGGGATTGGCACTATTTCGGCCGCCCCGGATTCCACGGCGGCGGGCGCTACAATGGCGGCAGCTACGGCCCGTGCTGGAGCTGGACACCGATCGGACGCGCCTGGAACTGCGGCTAGCCGCGCGTCGCTGCGACGTCTTGCGCATGCAACGCACAATCCGCTTGATCCCGGAATAAGAGGCATGTTGCCCGTCATATTGCCCCTGGACCTCGGATAGGCCACCATCCTCCCTGCGCGCACCACAACAAACAACAGCGCCGGGGAAACGCATGAGCAAGGACGCTCGGTTCGACTATGGCTGGGTCGTCGTCGGCGCGGGCGCGCTGATGACCTGCGTCGGCTTCGGCACCATGCTGTCGCTCGCGGTGTTCCTGCAGCCGATCTCGGATGCGATGGGCTGGTCGCGCGCCGGCGTATCGGCCGCCGCGACGCTGGATTTCCTCTGCATGGGTTTTGCAGCGTTCGCCTGGGGCACGCTGTCCGACCGCTTCGGCACCCGAATCGTGGTGCTGGCGGGCAGCCTGCTGCTCGGGCTTGGCCTCGTGACGGCAAGCCAGGCGCAGAGCCTGTGGCAATTCCAGCTCTGCTTCGGCGTGCTGATCGGGATCGCCGCCGGGAGCTTCTATGCGCCGATGATGGCGCTTGCGAGCGCCTGGATCGACAAGCATCGCAGCCTCGCCGTCGCGCTGGTGTCGGCCGGCATGGGTGTATCGCCGCTGACGGTCGCACCATCCGCCAGCTGGCTGATCACGGCCTATGACTGGCGCTTCGCGATGCTCGTCATCGGCATCGCCGCATGGGCGCTGCTGATCCCCGCAGCGTTCCTGGTACGCCCGGCACCGCAGGGAACGACCGTCGCGATCCCTACGGCTGGCAATGCGCCGCAAGCGGAATGGACCGTAGCGCAGGCGCTGCGCACGCCGCAATTCATCACGCTGGCGTTGGCCCATTTCGCGTGCTGCGCGGCGCATTCGGGCCCGATCTTCCACATGGTGTCCTACGCCATGGTGTGCGGCATCGCGCCGCTCACCGCGGTCACGGTCTACAGCCTCGCCGGCTTCTCCGGGCTCGGCGGACGCCTGCTGCTCGGGGTGCTGGCCGACCGGCTCGGCGCCAAGCCGGTTTTGGTCGGCGGCCTCTTGGTGCAGGCGCTGTCGATCGCGACTTATCTTGCGGTGGCGCAGCTCGGCGAGTTCTACGCGCTGTCGGTGGTGTTCGGGCTCGCCTATGGCGGCGTGATGCCGCTCTATGCCGTGCTGGTGCGCGAGTTCTTCGGCGCGCGCATCATGGGCACGGTGTTCGGCGCCGTGTCGGCCTTTGCGAGCCTCGGCATGGCGCTCGGGCCGTGGGCCGGCGGTTACGTGTTCGACACGTTCCATGGCTACACGTGGCTGCACGCCGGTTCCTTTGCGATCGGCCTTGCCGCGGTCGCGGTGGCGCTGAGTTTCTCGACCAAGCGCCAGCCGTCGCTCGATCTCGGCCGCGCCGCCGCCTGAGCGCGGATGCATGCGTCGATCGCGCGCGCGACCGCGATGGATAGCTGATCTGCGTCGGCGCCGCCCCGCCTTGCCCTCTCCTGCCGGATGGGCCACCATCGCCCGCCCCGCCCAACAAGAACGTCAGAAGGGGCGCCGAGGACACGCATGAACAAGCCGCAGGCAGTAGACCTTGTCGAGCGGGCGCGCGCGCTGGCGCCGCTGATCATGAGCGAAGCCGACGAGATCGAACGGACGCGGCGGCTGACGCCTTCCGTCACCGCGGCCCTGGTCGAGAACGGGCTGTATCGCGCGCTGCTGCCGAAGCGCTTCGGCGGCGCCGAGGCGACGCTGGACGCGTTCATGCAGATGCAGGAGGAGATCGCCAAGGCCGATGCATCGACCGCCTGGTGCCTCGGCCAGTGCAGCGTCTGCGCCATGACCGCGGCCTATCTCGAGCCCGACGCGGCCCAGGAGATATTCAACACCGCGCCCGGCATCCTGGCCTGGGGCGCGATCGCCCATGAGGTGCGCGCCGAGCCCGGCGGCTACCGCGCCAGTGCGCGCTGGGATTTCGCCTCCGGCTCGCGGCAGGCAAGCTGGCTCGGCGCCCATGTCCGCGTCGTCGAGGCCGACGGCTCGCCACGCAAGAAGGCCGACGGCTCGCCGGAAATCCGCACCATCCTGTTTCCGGTGTCGCAGGCTGTGATGTACGACGTCTGGGACGTGATCGGCCTGAAGGGCACCGGCACCGATTCCTATTCGGTCGACAACCTCTTCATTCCGGAAAAGTTCGCCGCGTTGCGCGACGACCCGGCCGCGTGCCGCGAGCCGGGGCCGCTCTACACGCTCTCCACCAACATGGTGTTCAGCATGGGCTTTGCCGCCACCGCGCTCGGCGTGGCGCGCGCCATGCTGGATGCGGCAACCGAGCTTGCCCGCGCTAAGACCCCGCAAGGCCTCAAAGCGATGCGCGACAACAACGCCGTGCAGGGCCAGATCGGCCGCACCGAGGCGAGCCTGCGCGCCGCGCGCGCCTATCTGTATGCGACCGCCCACGACGTCTGGAGCGATCTCGCCCGCGGCGATCCGATCAGCGAGGCACATCGCATCGCGATCCGCATCGCCTCGACCTGGACCATCCACCAGTCGGCCGCCGTGGTCGACATCGCCTATCACATGTCGGGGGCAACGGCGGTGTTTGCGAAGAATCCGTTCGAGCGGCGGTTTCGTGACATGCATGCGATCGCGCAGCAGATCCAGGCCCGCGACACCCAGTATGAGGACGCCGGCAAGGCGATCCTGTCGGGCAATCTCTCCGTGCCCCCGACGACGCGCTAAAGCGCGACGACGTCAGATTGAACCGGGGCGTGTACTCATGAATCCGCCATGCAGCTCTACTGCAGTTGTGTTTGTGCACAGCGTGCCAGGTTGGCCCTGACCACGAGGTGATGAAAAGGCCTGATCGCGTTGAGATAGGTGAAGCCCAGGGCATTGTGGGTATGCACAACGGTTGTCGCGATGAGCAACGTGCCTGTTGGAGAATGGCGTCGGAGCAGCGATAGCCGGAAGTCCAGGTGCCGGTCATCCGTACCGAGCACAATTTCGTCCTTGCCCTCCCAGTGCACCGGGAAGAAGTCCACCCGTTCATGGCTGTCGGGGTACGTCCTGACGGTATCGGAGGTTTTGATGCCAAAGGGCGTAACCATGGCGTCGCGCAGCGCGATCAACGTCTTCTGCCACGCGGGTGGATTGACGAGTGTCCGCGTCGCCAGCTCGCGCATGCTCGGCTGTTCCGATGCACTCAAGTCGATGCTGTAGCTATCGAGTAAACTGGCGTTCTCGTACCAGCTCGCAACGACACTTTCCGACGGCGGCGTCGTCCGGCGTACCCGCGGTTTGCGGTCTAAACCCATGCTCATGACGATGTCACCTATGCGAGGGGGCAATAGGAAAAGCTATTCTCAATTCTAGACGCGGTGATTTCCCTACGCTGAGTTCGCAACTCGTCACCGGTTTGCAGGTCTTCAACTCTACGGTGATCGGCGCGGGGTCTCAAGGCCGATCTACGCGTCAAAGAATTGATGCCACGAACGATAGAGGGGTCAATGTGCGAGGCTTGTTCACACTCAAATCGCGAAGGACTGATTGCGGCTGGCCGCATTGAGAAGGACGCCCGCTTTGGATCAAAAGCCGTCGATCGCGACCGAACCCAGGGACTTCCGGTTCACTTCGGAGAGCCGACGTTCTCGAAGGTCATTCAGACCGTCAGCTACGGGCCAGAAGCGATCATCGAGCCATTTCTGGCCTAGTTAGCGCGAATAATTTGAGGCGAGTGCCGGCCCCGTTAGTGGATTTTCGCCGCTGCGGATCGTATTGCGCTTTGATAATCACCGAGAAGTTTGGAATCTTCGATTGATCCGTGATGATGCATCTGCCGCCAGCGGCCATCTACCAGTTGATAGATGCGAGTCGTGCGAATGTTGAGATCTTTTACGACATCACCCTCGCGATAGGTACCGCGTTCACGTCCAACGGCCCAAAATACATCGCCCGCGCGGTGTATGGTGTAGTCCCAAAATACAACATGAACGTCCGCCGGACTCTTGAAGACTCCCTCATACATCACGTGTGGCTGATCTGCTCCCCGCCGAATGCCTCCGAGAGGATTATCGATCGCGACCTCATCGGAACGAGCAAAGTTTTCGTCGATCATCTTGAGATCACGGGTATTGAAGCCGCGGTAGAATTGAGCCAATGCCTGTTGGGGTTGGCTCAGGTCTCCCAGATCTTCGTCACCTGTGATGGGATCTTGCACTGGTTTTTGCCCTCCGGATACGGCGGCACTGAGAGGCGTCGAAAACAATGCCAGGTTGGCTGCCAGGCCGAAAATGGCCGGGGTGAGTAGGGTCCCTTTGTATGGAATAGCCGACATAGCTCTCTCCTGCGTGGGTCCTTTCCGATACTTTCCAGAGATTTCCATTTCCGCCGGTCGCTGCGACGGCGCCTCACCGAACCTACAGCCGACAAAAATGCTGCTGGAGCGACAAGTTTGCTGTATTAAACTGCAAAAATGCAGGACCTGGATTGGAATGACCTGCGTTACATTTTGTTGCTGTCGCGCACGGGCCGCATTGCTGGCGCGGCGCGCGAGCTTGGGGTTAATGAGACCACGGTGGCCCGGCGAATTGCGCGCCTTGAGCGGCTGCTGGGCGTCCGCTTGTTCGAGCGCAATGCAGGTCATCTGACGCCGACCGACAGAGGGCACATCGTCATCAGTCGGGCCGAGCGCATCGAACTCGATGTCGAGTCTGTCAAGGACAGCGTAAGGAATGCGGACAGACTCGAGGTCGGCAAGGTTCGCGTGACGGCTGTGCCGCTGGTGCTAAATCATATTCTGATTCCGGCGTTGGCAGCCTTTCTCCAATCGCATCCGGGGTTGCAGATCGAACTGGTTGCCGACCCTCGCAATCTCAGTGTCACAAACCGGGAAGCCGATATCGCACTGCGTATGACCCGGCCCGAAAGCGAGCATCGCGTGATAGCTCGACGCGTCGGCACCTTCGAATTTGCGGTGTATGCCGCGTCAACGCAGCAGCGCGGCTTGCCATGGATTACCTATGATGCCTACTGGTCTAACTTGCCGCAGGCACGCTGGATGGCGGAAGCGATAGCCTCCGATCCGACCTCGGAAACGTTTGTCACCGTCAACGACTCGGAGTTGGCTTTCAATGCCGTCCGAGCCGGCCTTGGCCGGTCGCTGCTTCCATGCCGTATTGCGGATGGCTTTCCCGGACTTTCGCGCTTAAGCGGCGCAAAATCGATTCTCTCCCGTGAAATGTGGATGATCGTCCATCCTGACCTTAAGCATCTGGCGCGGGTCAGGGCGGTTATATCGTGGATCGAGCAGATCATGTCGGAGCGGCCGATCTAGTCGCATGTCAGGTAACCGTTCCTCGGGCGGCGGTCCGACTGCTTCAACCCAGTCTCATCGCGCTTTAGCAAACAGTACGAAAGTAGCACCGGCGACAACGATCGCGGTTCGGATACCGGCGGCAACAACATCCGGTTGTTAAGCTTTTTCTGGGACTTTGCGGCCGGCGCTAATGCCTGGAGTTCCACTGGCCCCATGTTCAAGCTTCGATCGATTGCCGCCCGCCTGATCCTGGCGATTTCACTGACCGTTGCAGTCGCCTGCGCCATCCTCGGCAGCTTCTGCATCAGCCAGCAGCGCACGCTGACGCGGCTCGCGCTCGATCAGCAGCTCAAGCTGCAATATGACAGCGTGATTGCAGCGATCGAATACGAAGGCCGCGCCGCGCTGGCGGTCTCGGCCGTGATCGCCGCCCTGCCGCCGGTCGAAGATGCCATCGCCAAAGGCGACCGCGAGGGCCTCGGAAAGCTGCTCGGTGCGCCCTGGGCCGCGATGAAGGCGCAAGGCATCCCGCTGATCTCGTTCTGGCAGGCGCCGGCGACGAGCTTCTACCGGGTCCATGCGCCGAAACTGTTCGGCGACGACGCCTCCACCCGGCGGACGACGGTGGTGGAATCGATCAAGGCAGGCAAGCCGATCGTCGGCGTCGAGCCCGGCCGCGAAGCGCTTTCGATCTTCGGCATGACCCCGGTCATGCATGACGGCAAGACGCTGGCCAATGTCGACGTCGGCGCCGCCTTCGGCAAGGAATTCGTCGACCGCGCCAAGAAGCGCTTCGGCATCGACCTCGCCGTGCATTCGTTCGACGGCCAGAGCTTCAGGCGGCTGTCCTCGACCTTCGGCGACACCGTGGTCGCGAGCCCGGACGAACTCAAGAGCGTGATGAACGGGGCGGCACTGCTGCGCGACGCCACGCTCGATGGCCATGCGGTGGAGCTCTATCTCGGGCAGATCAGGAACTATGCCGGCGAACCGGTCGCCGTGCTCGAGATCATCAAGGACACCAGCGACTATGAAGCCGCCGCGGCGAGGGCGCAGCGCAATCTGATCCTCGGCACCGTCGCGATCCTGGCCGCAGCCGTGTTGCTGGCGTTCCTGCTCGGCCGCGGCCTGTCACGGCCGCTCACCGCGATCACCGCGGTCATGAACCGGCTGTCCAGCGGCGACACCAGCGTCACGATCCCCGGCAGCGAGCGGCGCGACGAGCTCGGCACGATGGCCAAGGCGGTCGAATTGTTCCGCCGCGGCATGCTCGAAACCTCCTCGCTGCGCGATGCACAGGAGGCCGACAAGGTGAAGGCTGCGGCCGACAAGCAGGCGCTGCAGCGGCAGATGGCCGACCGCTTCGAAGCCGACGTCAAGGGCATGGTCGCCGCCGTCGCACAGTCGTCGAGCGCCATGCAGCGCGTCGCCAACGAGATCACCACCAGCGTCAACGGCACTTCCGAACGGACCGCAGCGGCGGCCGCCGCGTCCGAGGAGGCGTCGGCCAGCGTCAATGCGGTCGCAGCCGCCACCGAAGAGCTGGCCTCCTCGATCACCGAGATCGGCCGCCAGGTCAGCCATTCCAGCCGCGTCGCCGACAACGCCGTGGCCAAGGCAATGGAGACCACCGAGATGGTGACGAGCCTGGCCGCATCCGCGGAGAAGATCGGCGACGTGCTGCGCCTGATCAGCGCGATTGCGAGCCAGACCAATCTGCTGGCGCTCAACGCCACCATCGAGGCGGCGCGCGCCGGCGAGGCCGGCCGCGGCTTTGCCGTGGTCGCCGCCGAGGTGAAGGGGCTGGCGAGCCAGACCGCAAAGGCGACCGAGGAGATCGCCGGCCAGGTCGGCGCGATCCAGTCCGCCACCGGCAACTGCGTCAGCGCGATCGGCGACATCAGCGGCACCATCCGCGAGATTTCGGGCATCGCCACCGCGATCGCGGCGGCCGTCGAGCAGCAGGACTCGGCGACGCGGGAGATCGCCCGCAGCGTGCAGCAGGCGTCTTCCGGCACGGTCGAGGTCTCCGCCAATATCGCGGGCGCCAGCGAGGCCGCCGGCCAGTCCCGCGCCCTCACCGGCAACGTGCTGGATACGTCCAGCCAGCTCGGCGATCACGCCTCCGCGCTGTCGCACAGCGTCGATACGTTCCTCGCCGGCCTGCGCAACGCGGCCTGAACGGCGCGCCATGTGACGTTCAAGACGCTATGGTAGATTGGCGCGATACGTCGTCCTCGCGGAGCCCTCCATGCGCAAGCCGGCAACATCGACCAGCAAGGTGGCACGACGCCCGCAAGCGAAAGCGACGGATGCGCTGTTCGACGCCTACCCTGCCCCCGTCAAGGCCAAGCTGCTGGCGCTACGGCGCCTGATCTTCGAGACCGCGAAGGCCACGAGGGGCGTCGGCGCGCTGGAAGAGACGCTGAAATGGGGGCAGCCGAGCTACCTCACGCCGGAGACCGGCAGCGGCAGCACGGTCCGGATCGATCAGGTGAAGCCCGCCGCCGACCAGGTCGCGGTCTACTTCCACTGCCAGACCAATCTGGTCGAGACCTTCCGCGAGCTCTATCCCGAGCTCAGCTACAGCGGCAACCGCGCGATCCTGCTCGATGTCGCGGGCAGGCTTCCGGAGCCCGCGCTGCGCCACTGCGTGGCGCTGGCGCTGACCTATCATTTGAGGAAGCGGACGACAGATAGCGGAGCCTAGCTCCACGTCATTGCGAGGAGCGAAGCGACGAAGCAATCCATCTAGCCGCGCGTGAGGCTAGGGCGCGTATTTATCATTCCGGGATGTCCGCTTTCGAGAGGTAAGCGGACACGCGGCGTAGACCGCGGGGGTGTCGCCTTGTGACCCCGAAGCTGACGAAAGACGCTACAACTTGAAAAAGACGAACCAAAACGTCCCGGCGCAGAGCAAGAACGAACCGATACTAATTAGCGGAGCCAAGTACGCACCTCGTGTGCGCCGGTAGAACCAGAAGATCGGGGAAGCAACCTGCCCTATAACGAGCGCAGGAATTCCACCAAAATATGAGACGGCGAAGGCTGTGAAGGCAATTTTCCTAGTCGTCGGATCAGTCGGCCCAGCCTGAAAGCCAAGGCCTAGTGGGGACACAAACCAAACAAATGCGCAGACGCTCGCGAGCAGCGTAGTGACCACCAAGAAGCCTAAGTATAGCTGACGAGCCGCGGGTGCCGGGTCCAATTCCATCGTCTCCGTTGGCGTCTCTCGCTATCAAGCCAAGGGAAAATGTCAGTTGAGCACCACCTTGGTTTGGTTGCATCTTATCAAATCAAACTGCGGATGTCGCTGGTGGCCCATCGCGTCCGTTGACGCACTGCAGCGACATGTCCGAAGTTGAGGGTCGACCGGAAGTAGCTGGCCGGCTGTAAAGACGACGCGATTGACCCAAAGCGGAAACCGAACCCCGCCATTATTCGAAGTTTATCCCTCTGCGTTAAGAGTTGCTTCGGCTGTTTCATGCAACCTAAAGACGGTTTAACGAGTTCCGTCGATGAGCCCACGAACCAAGCGCGCTCTTACTATCTTGCTGACGGTTGTCGCCTTGTTGGTGTTGGGCTGGCAAATCAAGACCGGCTTCTTCGTCCACGACCGCTCCTTACGCTTACGACTAACGCTCACGGTGGAAACGCCGGAAGGGGTCCGAACGGGCTCAAGCGTGACTGAGCAGACTATAACTTTTGGTCCCTTTCAGTTGAGGTATGGTTCTGGAGGATGGGACATAGGATCGTTTTTGAGCGGCGAAGGTGTTGTTGTCGATCTGGGACAACGAGGACTGCTCGTTGCGACACTGGTTGCCCCTGGTTGGATACGCTCGCGCGGCTGGGGTGGAGGCGGCGGCTACGCAGTGGATCCATTTTTGGGACTGGTCACTTACATCAGCAACCCACCCGACCGATTATCAGCCGCCGAGAGGTACATGGTCCATCTTGATGAAGTAAAGCGACTGAAGCCGAAGGCGGATGTTTCTCTCAAACAGCTTCCGGTTCTCGTAGGATTTAGTGATCCAAACAACCCGACAAGCATATCCGTGGTTGACCCGTCGAATTTAGCTGGTGCTTTTGGTTCAGGTGTTAAGCTCAAAACAGCGACGGTTGAGGTTACCGACGATCCTGTCACTCACTCAATCGAGGTTCACTTGCCGTGGTTGAAGCAAAACAAATTGCCCAAGCTTGACGATCTGATTTTTCCGCCTCCACCGCCGGGATATGAATGGGTCGATCCTCACCCCCCGAATTTCCGCTACAGCGTTTTCGTTAAGCCGCAGTGATGCAAAATCTAGTGACGACTACTTGTGGCCCATAGCGACAATTGTCGCGGCGCAGCGGCATGTCCGGAGTTGTGGGTGAGGCAGCAGCTATGCCAGGGAATGGTTCGTCTATCGACTTGACCGGATCACGCGTAACGCTTGTTGCGAACGTGGGTGCGTTGGCAGTGGCACTAGTGGTCTTGGTGGAGGTAGCCATTATTGAGAACAAGCACTTCGGGCATGTCTTGGCTGCTGACCCGTTCCTTTGCTTATTCCCGGCCATGGTGATGTTTGCCGTTCGGAGTGAGCCATTCTCGTGCTTTTTCCTATCTTTCTATTTCCTTATTTCGATCCGATTACTGTTCGTAGCGTACGATGTAGTAGAGGGCGCCGACAGGATCGGGAAGGGGGACAACCCCCTTTTTGTGCTCGTCCTGTTCGGAATGGCGACGATTGTTTGCTTTGTTGTGTATGTCGTTGTTGCTCTAATTAGGTTGCTATTCACACGTGTCTCGTCAGAGGAATGAGGCAGGTGATGTCGCCTTTTGGCCCTTTGCGGCCATTCACTTAGGCATCGTCGATGTCTGCTTTTGAGGGCAACCAGGACCTCGCTATTCTCGCGCACGCGCGTACCGGCTTTGTGAGTACACGCCCTGGATGGATTGCTTCGCGGAGCCTGTCATCCGGCGGCGCTCGGCGCCGACCGGGTGGCTCGCGATGACGCGGTGGAGGCGGCTTCGCTACGCCGCCGTGGCGACGCGCTGCGCCTTCAGCAGGCTGATGACCTCGGTGTTCGGCCGCGCGCGGCTGAACAGGAAGCCCTGGCCCTCGTGGCAGCCCTCGGCGCGCAGGCAGCTCAGCTCCGCCTCGGTCTCGACGCCCTCCGCGGTGATGGTGACGCCGAGCCCTACGCCGAGGCTGACGATCGAACGCACGATCGCCTGCGCGTCCGGGTTCGCGCCGAGGTCGCGCACGAACGACTGGTCGATCTTGATCTTGTCGAACGGAAAGCTGCGCAGATAGCTCAGGCTCGAATAGCCGGTGCCGAAATCGTCCATCGACATCCGCACCCCGAGCGCGCGCAGCGCATGCAGCGTTGCCAGCACCTGGCTGCTCTTCTCAAGCAGCAGCGTCTCGGTGATCTCGAGCTCGAGCCGGCGCGCCGGCAGGCCGGATTGCCGCAGCGCGTCGGTGACCAGCGCCAGCAGGTTGCCGGTGCGGAATTGCAGCGGCGACAGATTGACCGCGACGCGGACGTCGTCGGGCCATTGCGCCGCGTCCATGCAGGCGCGACGCAGCATCAGCGCGCCCAGCGGATTGATCAGGCCGGTCTCCTCGGCCACCGGGATGAACTCGCCGGGCGAGATCATGCCGCGCTCCGGATGCGGCCAGCGCACCAGGGCCTCGAAGCCGGTGATGCGTCCGCTGGTGAGATCGACCAGCGGCTGGTAATGGGGCCGCAGGCCCTCATTCTGGATCGCGCCGCGCAGATCGATCTCGATCTTGCGGCGGCTCTGCGCGCGCGCATCCATCTCGGCCTCGAAGAAGGAGAAGGTGCCGCGGAATTCGCTCTTGGCGCGCGACAGCGCCATGTCGGCGCTCTTCAGGAGCTTCTCGGAATCTTCGCCGTCGCCGGGCGACATCGCGATCCCGATGCTGGCGCCGACCACCACCGAATGGCCATCGAGCAGATAGGGCTCGCCGATCGCATCCAGGATCCGCCGGGCCAGCAGCACCGCGTCCTCGGGCCGCATCACGCCGCCCTGCACGATGGTGAACTCATCGGAGTTGAGCCGGGCCAGCGCGTCTTCCTCGCGCAGCGTCGAGCGCAGCCGCTTGGCGACCCCGCGCAACAGCTTGTCGCCGATGCCATGGCCGAGCGTGTCGTTGACCGCCTTGAAATTGTCGAGCCCGAGCATCAGCACCGCGACCTTGTCGGTCGAGCGGCGGGTGTGCTGCAGCATATCCTCCATCTGCTGGCGCAGCAGATTGCGGTTCGGCAGGCCGGTGAGGCTGTCGTGCTGGGCCATGAAGGCCAGCCGCGCCTCGGCGCGCTTGCGCTCGGTGATGTCCATCAGCGCGAGCAGCATCGCCGGCTGGTCGCCATGCATCAGCTGACGCGAATAGATCGCAAGGTCGATCAGCGTGCCGTCCGCGCGCACATGCTTCCAGGTCCGCGCCGCCTGCTCGTCGCTGCTGCGGCCTGCGGCCCAGGGCAGTTCGGCATCGAACGCCTGCAGGCTCTTGATCGTCATCTTCTCGAATTCGGCACGAACATAACCATAGTGCGCGATCGCGGCGTCGTTGACCGCGAGGATCTTCTCGCCGTCGAGCGCGCACAGGATCATCGGCACCGGATTGCCGTCGAACAGCAGGCGGAATGACGCCTCGCGCTGCTTCAGTTCCGTGATGTCGACGCGCAGGCCGACGATGCCGCCATCCGAGGTCAGCCGCTCCTCGATCAGCACCACGCGGCCATCGGCCAGCACCTGCTCGTGGCGCTCGCCCGGCCGGTACATCCTCTCGAGCCGCTCGGCGATCCACTCTTCCTCGCGCCCGGCAGCCTCGGGATAGTCGCCGCGCGCGACGCCTACCCTGATGGTGTCTTCCAGGCGCGCCCCCTGCTCGAACAGGTCGGAACTGCGCTTGTAGATTTCCGAGTATTTCTTGTTCCAGAGGGTGTAGCGGCCTTCGGGGTCCAGGAACACGATGCCTTGCGGCAGGATGTCGATCGCCTCACGCAGCCGCGCATTGGACTTGCGGGCCTCGGCGATCGCGGCATCGGCCTGCGCGCGCTGGCGCACCAGTTCGCCGATCTCGACGGCGGTACGGCGCGAACTGCCGGACATCTTCGGCATCGGCCTCACCCGGCGGCCCCGAGGACCGGACAGTTTGGCCTGCTTCGGCTTCTTGGTCTTTTTCGGCCGCATCATCGGTATCGCACGCCCCACGCGCATTCCAGTTCGGCGACATGTCTGCGATAAGTGTCTGAAAAATTAGTATCTCTCGGCGAATAGCTGCGCTGCCTGAGAAAGCCGTATCTGCCCGCTTTGGAGGCGAGCTCACGCCGAACGCGAGTAGCTCGCGGTGCGCACGCGGCGAACAGCGCAGATTTGCGGCGTGGAAGCGCCGGAGCGTGGTGAAGGAAGGGTAAACCAACGTCCGCCTGCACAGGGAATGCACCGAAAACGCGGCAAGCGCATCAATGTTTGCCAGCGTGTGACAGGGTTATCACGAGGTAAAGGCACGACCGGATTCACGCCGTGCTGCGACGCCAGTTGGTGATCTCGATCCGCGTGCCGTAGCCGCGGCGTCCGGTCAACACCGGCCAGTTATAGCGCGTCGCGCCGTCGACGCTGACCGCCATGCGCTGCGATGATTTGTCGATATGAACGACGATGTCGGCTTGCGCCGGAGAGAGTGCCAATGTCGACGCGGCAATCACGGCGGCACATACCAGCCGTACGCAACATACGCTCGTCACAATAACGCCTGCCCTGAAATTATGCGCGCATGATGTCGCGAGCTGCGCGGTTGTAAAGTGGCGTAGCTCACATGCGAGCCGGGAAGCCGCAGGTCATCTTGATCCGCCTTGTGGGCGATCAAGCAAATGGGATGAAAGCGCGGTTGGCCTGCCTCGAATCCATGTTAGCCTTGCGCAGACAGAGTGATCCGAATGACACCCCGCCTGCGTCTGATCCCGCTCCTGATCTCCGCCCTCCTCGCCTGCACCATCTCCGCGCGTGCGCAGGACAAGGGCTCGCTCAATCCGCAGCCATTGCCGCCGCTCGCTAACCCCGACGATCCAAAGATCGGGGCGAAGCAGCTGTTCGCGCGCAAGGTGTTGCCGGCGGCGCTGCCGACCCAATCGATCGGTGGCTACACCAAGGGCTGTCTCGCCGGCGCCGCGCAGATGCCGCTCAACGGCGACACCTGGCAGGTGATGCGCCTGTCGCGCAACCGCTATTGGGGTCATCCCGACATGATCGCGCTCTTGAAGCGGCTGGCGGCTCACGCGCACAAGGACGCCGGCTGGCCCGGCATCCTGGTCGGCGATATCGGCCAGCCGCGCGGCGGTCCCGCGCTCTCCGGTCATACCAGCCACCAGATCGGGCTCGACGCCGATATCTGGCTGACGCCGATGCCCGATCGCAAATTGTCGCGCGAGGACCGCGAGGAGATGTCGGCGGTGATGATGGTGCGCGACGACCGGCTCGATATCGATCCGCGCGTGTTCACGCCGGCCCATGTGCTGGTCCTCCGCGACGCGGCGCGCGAGCCTGCCGTGCAGCGCATCTTCGTCAACCCGGCGATCAAGAAAGCGCTGTGCCGCGAGGCCAAGGGCGACCGCGGCTGGTTGTCAAAGATCCGGCCGTGGTGGGGCCACGACTACCACTTCCACATCCGCATGCGGTGTCCGTCCGGCAGCCCGGCATGCGAGGGGCAGAAACCGCAGAGGGAAGGCGAGGGCTGCAAGCCGTCCGATCTCGCCTTCTGGTTCAAGGACTCGGTGCTGCATCCGAAGCCTCCACCAAAGCCGCCGAAACCGCGCCCGCCGATGACGCTGGCGCAGATGCCGGCGGCCTGCAAGACGGTGCTGAACGCAGCCGACGCCAAGCAATAATATTCAGGGCAATAACACCTTCGTAGGCGGCTTTTCCGGCCGGCTCGAACTGCGTTATGTTCTCGCGTCGTCGCGCCGTAAGCGCGTTCGCGCGATGGATCGGGGCCGCTGATCTCTTTCATCCGTCACAATTGCATTGGACCAGTCATGCGCAAATCGCTCCTCGCCGCATCGCTCCTGCTTGCCTCAGTTCCCGCCTTCGCGGCGGAAGAGCCGAGCGGCTGCGACAAGTTCAAATGGTCGATCGACCGCGCACGCGCCGCGCTCACCGCGCCCGATCGCGCCAAGCTTGCTTCGGGCAGCGAACAGGCCGCACTGCCGCCGACCGCCATCACGCTGGCGCTGGTCGCGCCCGGCGAGGCCAAACTGCCGAGCCCGCCGGAGCGCGCACCGAAGGACGGCACGTTCGCCGGCTTCACCAGCTTCAAGGCCGCACCGAAGGCCGGGCTCTACACCGTCAGCCTGTCGGCCGGGGCCTGGGTCGACCTGGTGCAGGACGGGCATTTCCTGAAGCCGAAGGCGTTCAGCGGCGCGACCGATTGCGACGGCATCCGCAAGACCATGAAATATGACCTCACTGCGAGCCCGTTCGTGCTGCAGGTCAGCGGCTCAAAAGAGAACTCGCTGTCGATCGCGATCCAGCCGTCGGACGAATAGCACGACCGGTTAGACAAACGGTCGCCTTTACCGTAAATCCCAGCCTGCTATGTTTGCAGTGCGATATCCCCGAGGACCGTAAGTCCTTCGGGGACCCGCGGAACAGCGCTTTCCGTCCGTCGCGCCCAGAACCCACCCAACGCCTGATTCGCGCGCGCCCGTTTGCGCGCGAGCTCGCACGGAGCGCTTCCATGTCACGACTTGCCGGACTTTTCACTGCCTTCGTCATCCTGCTCGGCGCGATCCATTCGCCCGCGAGCGCCGAAGACAAGACGCTCACCGTCTTTGCCGCCGCCTCGATGAAGAACGCGCTTGACGAGATCGATGCGGCCTACACCGCCAAGACCGGCGTCAAGATCAACGCCAGCTATGCCGCGAGCTCGGCATTGGCAAGACAGATCGAGCAGGGCGCACCGGCCGACGTGTTCGTCTCCGCCGACACCGACTGGATGGACTATGCGATCAAGCAGAAGAACATCAATGAGCCGACCCGGGTAAACCTGCTCGGCAACTCGATCGTGCTGATCGCGCAGAAGGATTCCATGATCGGCAATGTCAGCATCGGACCCGGCTTCGATCTCGCCAAGCTCGCCGGCGACGGCAAGATCGCAACCGGCGACGTCAAGGCGGTGCCGGTCGGCAAATACGCCAAGGCCGCGCTGGAGAAGCTCGGCGCCTGGCAGGCGGCAGAGCCCAAATTCGCGATGGCCGAGAGCGTGCGCGCGGCATTGACGCTGGTGGCGCGCGGCGAAGCCGTGCTCGGCATCGTGTATTCGACCGACGCCAAGGTCGAGCCGGGCGTCAAGATCATCGGCACCTTCCCGGCCGACACCCATCCCGCGATCATCTACCCGGTTGCGGCGACCACGACCGCCAAGCCCGAGACCGCTGAGTATCTCGCCTTCCTGCGTTCTTCCGCGGCGAAGACGATCCTCGAGAAGTACGGCTTCAAGTTCCTGATCAGCCCGACGACGTAAGCACGTGCTGGAGATCTCGCCGACCGAATGGACGGCGATCCTGCTGTCGCTGCGGGTCGCCGTCATCGCAACGCTGGTGGCGACCCCGTTCGGGGTAGCGCTCGCCTGGCTGCTGGCGCGGCGCGATTTCTGGGGCAAGTCGCTGCTCGATGCCGCCGTGCATCTGCCGCTGGTGCTGCCGCCCGTCGTCACCGGCTATCTGCTGCTGCTGACCTTCGGCAAGCGCGGCCTGGTCGGCGGCTGGCTGGCCGATCATCTCGGCATCGTGTTCGCGTTCCGCTGGACCGGCGCTGCACTCGCCTGCGGCGTGATGTCGTTTCCGCTTCTGGTGCGCCCGATCCGGCTTTCGATCGAGGCGGTCGACCGCCGCCTCGAACAGGCCGCCGAGACGCTCGGCGCCGCGCCCTGGCGGGTGTTCGCAACGGTGACACTGCCGCTCGCGCTGCCGGGCGTGCTGGCCGGCATGGTGCTCGGCTTTGCCAAGGCGATCGGCGAGTTCGGCGCGACCATCACCTTCGTCTCCAACATCCCCGGCGAGACCCAGACCATTTCATCGGCGATCTACTCGCTGATCCAGACGCCAGACGGCGACACGGCCGCAGCGCGGCTCGTGATCATCTCGATCGTGCTCGCGGTTGGCGCGCTGGTCGCAGCCGAAGTGTTCGCGCGCCGCGCCACCGCCCGCCTGCACGGACAATAGCGATGCTGCGCGTCGACATCACCAAGCAGCTTGGAGAGTTCTCGCTGGCGGCATCGTTCACCAGCGAGGGCCGCGTCACCGGCCTGTTCGGCGCGTCCGGCTCCGGCAAGACGTCGCTGATCAACACCATCGCCGGGCTGGTTCGTCCTGATCGCGGCACCATCGTGATCGACGGCGAGACGGTCGACGATACGTCGGCCGGCATCCATGTCCCGACCTACCGGCGGCGCATTGGCTACGTCTTCCAGGACGCCCGGCTGTTTCCGCATCTCGATATCAGGCAGAACCTCGATTACGGCCGCCGCATGAACGGCCTCACCGAGGATCCTGCGCAACACAAACGCGTCGTCGATCTGCTCGACATCGGCGCCCTGCTCGACCGGCGCCCCGGAAAGCTCTCCGGCGGCGAGCGCCAGCGCGTCGCGCTCGGCCGGGCGCTGCTGTCCAAGCCGCGGCTGTTGCTGCTGGATGAGCCGCTGGGCGCGCTCGACGAGAGCCGCAAGCTCGAGATCCTGCCCTATCTGGTGCGGCTGCGCGACGAGGCCGGCGTCCCGATGGTCTATGTCAGCCACGACGCGGCCGAGCTTCGCCAGCTCGCCACCCAGATCGTGATGCTGCGCCGCGGCCAGGTCACCGCGTTCGGCGGTGTTAAGGTGTTGACGGGCGGCGCGTAGCTGGCCGTTTTTCCGAAAGTCGGCATAAGATAGCCCATCTTGTCTGCTAGGCCCCGATCGGGACATCCGATCGGGCATGGGGAAAGGTGCACTTTGCGACTGACTGGCTGGGTATTGCTGCTGATCGGCGGGCTGCTGTGCGCCACGATTTCGTGGGCGGCGCTCGGCTTCCTGCTGATGGGCATCGGCCTGATCTCGCTGCAGGTCGCCGAGCGCCGCCGACGCCTCGGTGATGACGCCGTGCCGGCCGCGGCTGGGGGATTTACCCCACCACGCCTCAGTGCCGGGCTACAGCCGCCGACCCTCGACCCGGTCAGCGGCCAAGACACCGGCCAGGACACCGGACCGCAGCGCCAGCCGCGCCGGGTGGCCTGGCCCGACAAGAACGGCGACGCGCCCTATGACCGGCACGCCTGGCGCCGGCTGGTCGAGAGCGATCCCGATCTCGCCCAGCTTGCCAAGGTGCTGGCCGATTACGGCCCGCAATATGTCGATGAGCTCGCGGCCAGCTATCTCGCCGCGCCCGACAAGAGCCGCCTGGGCGCGATCGTCGACGGCATCATCGCACGCGCCCGCGACGGCCAGCCGGCCCCGCCGCCCGCACCGGTCGAAGCGTCGCGGCCACTGCCGCCGCCCCGGCCGGAGCCAAAGCAGGTGGCCGCTCCGGCCGCCAAGCCGGCGACTTCGCCGAGCAATCCCGCCGATGCGCTGGAAGCGTCCCTACTCACCACGGTCGAGGAGGCTTCCGCCAGGATCGCCGCCGAACGCGCGGGTCTCTTCAAGCCTGCCAGGGAGCCGGGCAAGGAGCCGGGCAAGGCCACCGACACCCGGCCGTCGACGGCGAGCCAGCGAGAACCGCTGTTCGGTCGCGCACCCCGGGCCGCGAGGCCTGCCGAGCCGCCGCCAATGCCAGCGGCACCGCCACCGGTCCCGACCGAGACGCCCGCCGACCTCGAAGCATCGTTGATCGCCGCCGTCAGCGAGGCCGCCGCCAGACGGGCGGACACATTCAAGCCGGTGGCAGAGCCAACGCCGACGCAGCGCGAGCCCGAGATCCGCGCCGTCGCCCCGCCGAAGCCCGTTGCGCCTCCGCCCGCCAACACGCCACCTGCGAAGACACCGCCCGTGAAGACGGCGGCCGATCATCTCGACGAGACGCTGCTCGCAGCGCTGGCCGAGATTTCCGGCCAGAAGTTCAAGGACGAGCCGAAGCCGGACGCTGCGTCCAAGGGCCCGCCGGCGGAGGACGGCCTGTCCGACATGATCAAGAAGTTCGCCCCGGATTCGAGCTTCCTGCGCAAGCAGTGACGGCGCGGCTCACACGCCGGCGACCGACGCCCAGATATCGGCGAGCTTGCGCCGGACGGTCTGCATCCGCGTCTGCGGTGCGACCTCTTCGTCTTCCTCCGGCAGGCGCAGACCGACGACATTGACGCGGCCGCCGCTGATGCTGCGCGCCACCAGCACGATCTCGTCGAGCGCAAGCTCGGCGCCTTCCTTCGGCGCGCGGTCGAGATTGATGTCGAAATAATCCGCCAGCGTCAGCTTGGCCTGGTGCTCGTCGACCTTGACGCCGTAGATCTCGGCGAGCTCACCGAGCGTATGCTCGCCCGACACCATGAAGTCGCCGAGCAGATGCGGATCGGGCGCGCTCGACGGCGCCATGTCGACAAAGAAGCGATCGAGTGCCTCGGCGCGCTCCGGCGGCGCCAGCAGGTAGATGTAGTCGCCGGGCGCGACCGGATCGGCCTCGACAGGCGTCAGGATCCGCTCGTCGCGGATCACCAGCGTCGGCTTCGACCAGGACGGGATCAGCCCGCGGCGGAAATACAGGCTCTTCGGCCGCACCGGATAACCGACCAGCTGCTGCTCGAGCTGGCCGGGCAGGTCCAGTTCGACGCGGCGTGGGCCGCGTTCGGCGCGCGGCAGCGCGACGTGCAGCCGCCGTGCCGCCGGCGCCAACGTCCAGCCCTGCAGCAGCAGCGAGATGATGACCACGACGAAGGCGACGTCGAAATAGAGATAGGCCTTCGACAGGCCGACCAGCATCGGGATCGAGGCCAGGAAGATCGCGACCGCGCCGCGCAGCCCGGTCCAGGCGATGAAGATCTTTTCCCGCCAGTTGAACTTGAACGGCGCGAGGCAGATCAGCACCGCCAGCGGACGCGCCACCAGCATCAGCGCGAATGCCACCAGCACCGCGCCGCCGGCGCTGGAGAGCAGGCGATGCGGCGACACTAGGAGGCCGAGCAGCACGAACATCACGATCTGCGCCAGCCAGGTCGCGGCATCGAGGAACGTCACCACCGAATTATGCGCGCGGGTCGGCCGGTTGCCGATGATGATACCGGCGAGATAGACCGCGAGGAATCCCGAGGCATGCACGATCTGGGAGCCGCCGAAGATCACCAGCGCCGCCGTCGTGACGAACGGCGCATGCAGGCCCTGCGGCAGCGCGACGCGATTCAGCGCGATCACCACCAGCCGGCCGCCGATCACCCCGATGATGGCGCCGAGCACGGCCTCCTGGATGAACTCCAGCGCGATGTGCGAGGCCGAGCTCTGGCCGATCGAGATGAACTCGACCAGCATCAAAGTGAGGAAGATCGCGAACGGGTCGTTGGTGCCGGACTCCGCCTCCAGCGTCGCGCCGACGCGCGGCCGCAGGCGCAGGCCCTGGGTGTGCACCAAAAGGAAAACCGCCGCCGCATCGGTCGAGGCCACGACGGCGCCGACCAGAAGCGACTCGGTCCAGTTCAGGTCGAGCACATAGCGGGCGACCGGCGCCGTGATCAGCGCGGTGAGCAGCACGCCGGCGGTCGCCAGCATCATCGAGGGCGCCAACACCGTGCGGATGCTGGCAAACCGCGTCTTCAGTCCGCCGTCGAACAGGATCAGTGCCAGCGCCACCGAGCCGACCAGATAGGTGGTGCGGACGTCGTCGAACTGCAGCCGGCCCGGGCCGGAATCGCCCGCCAGCATGCCGACCAGCAAGAACACCAGCAGCAAGGGGGCGCCGAACCGCAGCGCCAGCAGGCTGGACAGGATGCCGGCCATGACCAGCACCGCACCGAGCAGGATCGCTATACTGACGGAGTCGAGGGATGCCATGCGCCTTCGGAGGTCTCAAATACTTGCAATTGCATCCTTATCGTCGCCACACTGGGACGCCAACCGATTTCTGCCCTAAGCGGCAATGTGCCCGGTCCCATCAGCCCCAAGAGCCTTTTCCGTTCCGATAAATCGGAACGGGGCTCTCGATTCTCGTTTTGACGCGTTTTCTTCACGCGAACCGGTGACCACTTCGCTCGAAAACGCTCTAACTCGCCCCGACACTGTGGTGTATCGATGGTCGCGCGCGCGCCTTTGTGGGAATCTCCCTGCATCTTCGAATCACATTTGCCTGACCCGCGCTTCAAGTTGAGACTTTGCCGATGGACATGAGCTGGAAGGACGTCCTGGAATCGATCCAAATGGCGGCGCGCTCGGTCGGCGCCGAGATCGCCTCGCCCTGGTTCTATCTGCAGTTCGGCATCATCCTCGCCGCCGCAGGCCTCGCCTACGCCGCCGATACCGCCATTCATGCGCGGGTCAACATGTCGTCGCTGGCGAGCCGCTGGCCGTTGCCGCTCCGGCACTTCGCTCGGGTAATGGTGACGAGCGCCTCCACCGCCGTGTTCGCGATCCTGATGGTGATCTCGCGCATCGTGATGTGGCACGCGACCTGGCCGAGCCGCAGCTATCTGATCGCGGTCTCCGCCAAGCTGGCGCTGGCCTGGCTCGTGATCCGCCTCGTGACCTCGGTGATCGACAACGCCTTCATCGTCAAACTGGTCTCGGTCGCGGCCTGGGTGGTCGCCGCCCTCAGCATCATCGGCCAGCTCGACTGGGCGGCCGATACGCTGGATTCGTTCGCGGTCGTCGTGGGCGGCCTGCGGCTGAGCCCGCTGCTGCTGCTCAAGGCCGGCGCGGTGCTGATCCTGGCGCTGTGGCTGAGCAATATCGCCAGCAATTTCATCGACGGCCAGATCACCCGCTCGACCGACCTGACCCCGTCGATTCAGGTGTTGTTGGTCAAGATCATTCGCATCGGCCTGATGGTGGTCGCGGTCGCCATTGCCTTGAGCGCCGTCGGGATCAATCTGTCGGCGCTGGCGGTGCTTTCCGGCGCCGTCGGCGTCGGCATCGGTTTCGGCCTGCAGAAGATCGTCGCCAATTTCATCTCGGGCATCATCCTGCTGGTCGACAAGTCGGTGAAGCCGGGCGACCTCGTCACCATCGGCGACAGCCAGGGCCGCATCAGCGCGATGAAGACCCGCTACATTTCCGTCGCCGCCGGCGACGGCCGCGAATTCCTGATCCCGAACGAGGACCTGGTGACGCAGAAGGTCACCAACTGGACCTACACCGACAAGAACACACTGGTGAAGATCGCTTTCGCCGCCAATTACGACGCCGATCCGAGGCTGGTCTGCAAGCTCGCGATCGATACCGCTACGGCCCACGCCCGCGCGCTCAAAGGCAAGCCGCCGAACTGCATCCTGACCGAATTCGCCGAGCTCGGCATGAAGTTCTCGCTGACCTTCTGGATCGCCGACCCCGACGGCATGGACAATGTGAAGAGCGACGTCATGCTGTCGCTGTGGGATGCCTTCAAGCAGCAGGGCATCAAGGTGCCCTACCCGGTGCGGGAACTCCGGATCCGCGGCGGCGCGCTGCCGGTAGAGAGCGCGGTCGAGGTCTCCAGCTAGAGCCTGGAGAGATCAAGCAGCGCTGGAACGGCGTCGGACGTTCACCTCTCCCTTGGGAGAGGTCGATTTGCGCAGCAAATCGGGTGAGGGGTTGCGGTCTAACGAGAGAGCAAGAGCCCTCACCCGGATTGCTTCGCAATCCGACCTCTCCCCAATGGGGAGAGGTGAACCAAGACCGCACCAAGCCGATTCAAACAAAACTCATCTGCTTTATGGCGCTTCAGAGGGACCTTTTTTGGGGTGACGGCGGCTGCTGTTCGGATTTGGCCGGAAAATCAAGCCGTTTGAGCATTGTCCCCATGCCCAACCTTGGCTTGCGCCGGGCGCGCCGATCATTAAATTAGAGCCTGAAATCAGCCCCCTGCCCGCAGAAACATCCCGACCATGAGCTATATCGACGCCACCGACACCTCGCTTCGCAAGACCGGCCAGATCAAGCTGCACGGACCGAGCGGCTTTGCCGGCATGCGCAAGGCAGGCGCCCTGGTGTCGAAATGCCTCGACGCACTCACCGACATCGTCAAGCCCGGCGTCCCGACCTCCGTGATCGACGACTTCGTCCGCAAGTTCGCCTTCGACCACGGCGCCTATCCGGCGACGCTGATGTATCGCGGCTATCGCTACTCGACCTGCACCTCGATCAATCACGTGGTCTGCCACGGCATGCCGGGCGACCGGCCGCTGAAGGAAGGCGACATCGTCAATGTCGACGTCACCTTTATCGTCGACGGCTGGTACGGCGATTCCAGCCGCATGTATGCGATCGGCGCCATCGCGCGGAAGGCCGAGCGGCTGATCGAGGTGACCTATGAGGCGATGATGCGCGGCATTGCCGCCGTCAAGCCCGGCGCCACCACCGGCGATATCGGCCATGCCATCCAGAACTTCGTCGAACCGCAGGGCATGAGCGTAGTGCGCGACTTCTGCGGCCACGGCCTCGGCCGCCTGTTCCACGACGAGCCGAACATCATCCATATCGGCCGCCCCGGCGAAGGCGCTCCGCTGAAGCCCGGCATGTTCTTCACCATCGAGCCGATGATCAATCTCGGCAAGCCGCATGTGAAGATCCTGTCCGACGGCTGGACCGCGGTGACCCGCGACCGCTCGCTGTCGGCGCAGTTCGAGCACTCGGTCGGCGTCACCGCCGACGGCGTCGAGATATTCACGCTGTCCGAGCGCCACGGCGAGAAGCCGTGGGTTCAGGTGTAAGCGGCGGCGCGATCAATAGTCGCTCCGGGTGCGCTCGATGATCTCCTCGGGCGTGTGGTTCTCGCCGATCGACATCGCGCAGATCCGCGACAGATGCAGATAGGACAGCCCGGTCTCCTCCGCCCAGGCGTTGAACTGCGCCTGCACCTTGGCGAGATCGCGCTTCGACTTGACCTCCTCGGCGATATCGAGGCCTGCATCGCGCAGGCAGGCGACGACGTCGCGCGAGGTGACGAAACCGTCCCAGCCGAGGAAGCGCAGCAGCATCTGCCCGGTGTTGCCGCCGAGCCGGCTGCCGCGCTTGGTCAGCAGATCGAGCAGCCCGATCTCGTTCGACGGCGGCCAGGCCGCGAGGAACTTGCCGAAGCTGCCGTGCTCGCGCGCGATCTCCTGCACGAAGCGGCCATTGTCGCGCACCGACATGATCTTGGCGCCGTTGCGCACGATCCTGGTGTCACCAGTCAGCTTCTCCCAATATTCGTCCGGTTTGAATGCGAGCTTGGCGGGCTGGAAGCCGAGAAAGGCGTCCTCGAAGCCGGGCCATTTGGCGTCGATCACGCTCCAGGCGAAGCCCGCGCAGAACACGCGCCTGGTCATTTCGGCCAGCACGCGGTCGTCGCCGAGCTTTGCCAGCGCCTTGGCGCCCGCCGGCGGCCGCAGCAGTTTCTCGAGCGCCTTCGGCCCGCCCTTGCGCTTCTCTGCGCGCGAGCGGATCACCTTGAATGATGTCATGCCGCCCTCCCCCTCTTCGATCCTGAACGTTGCAGCCGACGCTAATTCGCCCGTCGCATGGTGGCAAACCGGGACATTGCATCGCCCCTTGCAAAACGCAGCAGGCACGGCATGGTTGTGGCCGATGCCCGCCAAACCCGACGCCAGCAACGACGACACCGACGAGACGCCGCATTATCACGGCCATCGCGAGCGGCTGCGCGAGCGCTTCTACGCCGCCGGGCCGGACGCGCTGACCGACTATGAGCTCTTGGAGATGGCGCTGTTCGCCGCGATCCCGCGCCGCGACACCAAGCCCTTGGCCAAGGCGCTGTTGAAGAAGTTCGGCTCCTTCGCCGAGGTCGTGCATGCGCCGGTGGCGCGGCTGCGCGAGGTCGACGGTGTCAAGGATGCCTCGATCAATCAGCTCAAGCTGCTCGCCGCGGCAGCGGGCCGGATCGCCAAGGGCGAGATCAAGCGCAGCATCGCGCTGTCGTCCTGGAACGACGTCATCGACTATTGCCGCACCAGCATGGCGTTCGCCGACAAGGAGCAGTTCCGCCTGCTGTTCCTCGACAAGCGCAACCAGCTGATCGCCGACGAGGTGCAGCAGACCGGCACCGTCGATCACACCCCGGTCTACCCCCGCGAGGTGATCAAGCGCGCGCTCGAACTGTCCGCGACCGCGCTGATCCTGGTGCACAATCATCCCTCCGGCGACCCGACCCCGTCGCAGGCCGACATCCAGATGACCAAGGCGATCGTCGACATCGCCAAGCCGCTCGGCATCGCCGTGCATGATCACATCATCGTCGGCAAGAACGGGCACACGAGCTTCAAGGGGATGAAATTGATGTAGTCTCGCTGCATTGAGACCATCGCCCATTCCCGCCCTCCACCGAAGCGTCGACACGGAGAAGCCGATGATGTCGAAAGGTCCCAGCGCGATCCTCGCTTCCGATGAGGTCGACGCGATCGCACGTGGCGCCGTTGCAGAGGGAGAGGCGGGCCTCACGCAGGCGGCATCGCAAAAGATCCAACCGCTGCGAAAGGCCCAGCGCCACCAGGCTGAGGCCGCGATGGCATTGCTGTGGATCGTCGACAGGCGAAGTCTCACGAGGGAAGAGGCGGCCGACATTCTTGCGGAGATAGCCGACGCCCACGATGACAACATAGCTATCCTCTCGAGGCTCGGCCTGTGCCTCGAAGCCGTCCGCGACATCGACGATCTGAACGCACCACCGCCGGAGCACCCGGTATTTCGGGCGATGGTCGCAAAGCTGAGCCGCCTGGCCAGGCGCTACGAGGGGCAGCCTGAACAGGAGCAGGTCCTGCGCGGGCTCGCTACGGCGGCGCGAATGATGGCGCGCCAGCACGATGCGATCGCCGAGGACAGTCTTCAGAGACTGATCGAAATCGATCCGCAAAAGAGCGCACATCATTACAATTTGGGGCTGTTCTACAAGACGCGCGGCAGATTCGCAGAAGGCGTGGCGGCAAACCGCGCCGCTGCAAGCCTGTCAGAAGAGGCTGTCGACAGCACCGAATGGAACCTCGCCATCTGCGCCACGGGCGCAAGGGACGCTGCGACCGCGTTGGGCGTATGGAAGCGCATGGAGCAGAAGGTCGAGCCTGGACGCTTCGGGTTGCCGGAGGGTGGATATCCGGCTTGCAAGGTGAGGCTTGCCGCGCGTCCCCTCGCTGAGCGGACGGCGGATCGTGATGACCCAGGCGAAGAGGAGACCGTCTGGATCGAACGACTGAGTCCGTGCCATGGCATTGTCCGCAGCGTGCTGTACGGCAATCTCGGCGTCGACTATGGCGATGTCATCCTCATGGACGGCGCCCCGATCACGCATCACACCTACGGTGACGAGCAGATCCCGGTCTTCCCGCATCTGGCAACGCTGCTGCGCCGGAACTACCAGTTCTTCGCCTTCGCGGGCACACAGGAGACGGCACGGCAATTGGCCGACATCAGCGGAGAGTTGGACGGGGACGCCGTGATCTATTCGCACTCGGAGAGCCTCAAGATCATGTGCGCAAATTGCTGGCGCAACCCAGAGATCGATCACGCTGAGCACGAGACAATGGAAAAGCACGTCGTCGCCGGTCGCATTGCCGCGTCTCCCGACATCGCGCCTGCCCAGCTTCTGGACATGATCGACAAGGCGATCGCAGAACGCGGAAGCTGCCAGCTTTATGCACCCGATCTTTGCGCCGCAGCGGGACAATTGGCGCGCGAGCGGATCGACCGACGGCGGTTTGCGCTGCTGGCGGGCAACTAGTGCGATCATCCTGGCACGAACAGGCATGCGAGTTTGAAGGGGGTGCGGTTGATGCAAGCGCCGCCGTCGGCCTGGCGAAAGCCAGGACCCATTACCACCGCATTCGGTGATGAAGCGGATCTTGGTCCCGGCGTCGTGCAACAATTCAGATTTGGGGTAATGGGTCCTGGCTTTCGCCAGGACGACACCGAGTGTGTCGAACGGCCTGTGGATCAAACATCGGAATTCTCGCGACATGCCGCCCTCGGCCTGCCCTTGCGTCACACGATCCATGACAACTGCCACTGAACTAGCCAATGCAACGTTTTCCGCGCGGCAGCGTTTGTTGCAGGTTGATTTGCCAGTTCCAGGATGGCTTTGTCGCAAGCCTTGGGGGACCGATGTCCGATTTCGTGATCGAGGAAGGGCTGCCCTATCCGCTGGGCGCCCATTGGAGCGGCCACGGCACCAACTTCGCGGTGTTTTCCGCGAACGCCACCAAGGTCGAGGTCTGCCTGTTCGACGGCGAGCGCGAGACCCATCGCTTCGAGCTGCCGGAATATACCGACCAGGTATTTCACGGCTTCATCAACGGCGTGCAGCCCGCCACGTTCTACGGCTATCGCGTCTACGGCCCCTACCAGCCGGATGGCGGCCACAGGTTCAATCCGAACAAGCTGCTGCTCGATCCCTATGCCTGTGCCCATGCCGGCAGCCTCAGCTGGAATCCGGCGGTGTTCGGCTACAAGATGGAAACGGGTGACGATTTGACCTTCGACGAGCGCGACAGCGCGCCGTTCATGCCGAAATGCGTGGTGGTCGATCCCAATTTCGACTGGGTCCAGGAGGCGCAGCGGCAGGACGTGCACTGGGACGAGACCGTCGTCTACGAGACCCATGTCAAGGGTTTTACCAGGCAGCATCCGGGCATCCCTGAGAACCTGCGCGGCACCTATGCCGGCTTCGGCGCGGACGCGGCGATCGATCATCTGAAGGCGCTCGGCATCACCTCGGTCGAGCTGTTGCCGGTGCATTCCTTCATCAACGACAGCAACCTGCTGGACAAGCACCTCACCAATTATTGGGGCTACAACACGATCGGCTTCTTCGCGCCGGACCCCCGCTACGCCGCCGATGTGCCGAACAGCCTGCGCGAATTCAAGGAGATGGTGTCGCGGCTGCACGGCGCCGGCCTCGAAGTCATTCTGGATGTCGTCTACAACCACACCGCCGAAGGCAATGAACGCGGCCCGACGCTGTCGTTCAAGGGCATCGACAATGCGAGCTATTACCGGCTGCTGCCCGACAAGAGGCGCTACTACATCAACGACACCGGCACCGGCAACACGGTGAACCTGTCGCATCCCCGCGTGATCCAGCTGGTGATGGACAGCCTGCGCTATTGGGCCGGCCACATGCATGTCGACGGCTTCCGCTTCGATCTCGGCACCATCCTGGCGCGCGAGGTCTATGGCTTCGACGAGCAGTCCGGATTTCTCAAGGCGATGAACCAGGATCCGCTGCTCGCGACCGTCAAGCTGATCGCCGAACCCTGGGACTGCGGCCCCGGCGGCTATCAGGTCGGCGGCTTCCCGCCGGGCTGGGCGGAATGGAACGACAAGTACCGCAACACCGTGCGCGATTTCTGGCGCGGCGAGGCTGGGCCCGGCGCGCTGGCGCCGCGGTTGCTCGGCTCGCACGACGTGTTCAACCGCGAGGGGCGCCGCACCTGGGCCAGCGTCAACTTCATCACCGCGCATGACGGTTTCACGCTGAACGACTGGGCGAGCTACAACAACAAGCACAACGAGGCCAACGGCGAGCACAACAACGACGGCTCGTCCGACAACCATTCCTGGAATTGCGGCGCCGAGGGCCCGACCGACAATCCCGAGATCCGCACTCTGCGCGAACGCCAGAAGCGCAACATGCTGGCGATCCTGCTGGCCTCGCAGGGCACGCCGATGCTGCTCGGCGGCGACGAGTTCGGCCGCACCCAGCGCGGCAACAACAATGCCTACTGCCAGGACAACGACATCTCCTGGTTCGATTGGAATTTTTCCGACGACGCCAACAAACTGCTCGCCTTCACCACGCGGATGATCAAGCTCAGGCGCGACTATCCGATCCTGCGTCGCAGCCGCTTCCTTTCCGGCGATCGCGATTCCCAGCTTGAGATCCGCGACGTGGTCTGGATCAACAGTTCGGGCGTGGAGATGACGCAAGCCGACTGGACCACCGGCTGGATCAAATGCTTCGGCGTCGTGCTCGACGGCCGCGCCCGCAAGACCGCCATCGCGCGCAAGGGTGAAGACGACACCGTGCTTGTGATCCTCAACAGCTATGAGGGCGAGGTCGACTTCAAGCTGCCGGCGACGTCCGCGGGGCCGCAGTGGTCGCTGCTCGTGGATACCAATGCGCCGGAGAAACCGGCGGGCGCGCCGTTTGGGTTCGACAGCACCTGCAAGGTGGCCGGGCGTTCGTTCGTGGTGCTCACGGCGGGTGAGGTCAAGTAGCTCCGTAGCCCGCACGAGCGATATGCGGGGCCGGCACGCCGCAAGCTCCCGCATGTCGCTTCGCTCATGCGGGCTACGAAGCCACGCCTTCATCTGGGCTACAAGCCCGCCTTCTCCTTCCCCTTGAAAGGGGGAAGGTCGGGATGGGGGTCAGCCACAGGCGACGCTCAATGTGGAGAGAGCAGATCCCCACCCGCTTTGCTCTGCCGAGCAAAGCGACCTCCCCTTTTCAAGGGGAGGTTAGAGCCGTTCGTCTCTACTCACACCGTGCAGCCTGAATGATCTTCGCCAGAACCGCACGCGGAATGGCGGATTACGCTTCGCTAATCCACCCGACGCTCCCCACGTCCACCCAACCTCCCTTCCCCGCGACCCCGTCGGCCAATTGACATTCGCTGTCGGGGTGCCAGACTTCGCGGAAAATTAGGGGTGGAGACCTCTGGATAGCCAATCTTTCGGCCTCGAATCACGTCGCCCGTGTTTTATCGGCGGCCAATCAGGTGGCCGGCGTCGACACCGAGGCGCGGATTGCTGCGTCCTGGCGGCGCTGCGTGGTCAATCACAACCTCGATCCGGCCCGGCGCGGGCCGCCGCAGACCCTGACCGAAGCCGAGGTCCGGCACATCGCCGAACCGATGGAGGATTTGATCCAGGTCGCGATCCCGGAGCTCGAGGATCTTGCCCGCCTGCTCCACGATAGCGGCTACTGCGTCAACCTCGCCGATCCCAACGCCACGATGCTGGTGAGCCGCCTGCCCGGGGGCGACTACGCGCGGATGTTCCTGGAGTGGAAAATCTACACCGGCTCGAACTTCGCCGAGACCTTCGAGGGCACCAACGGGCTCGGCACCGCGCTCGCCGAGCAGCGGCCGATCATCGTGCATGGCGACGAGCATTTCCGCGAGCAGTGGCACATGTTCACCTGCGCGGTGTCGCCGCTGTTCGACCATGCCGGCCGGCTCGCCGGCGCCGTCAACATCTCCTCCTGCCGCAGCGATCTCGGCCGCAGCGCGCATGAACTGGCGCTCGCCGTCACCGCGGAGGCGACGCGGCGGATCGAGCAGTCGTTCTTCCGCCGGCGCTACCGCGCCTCCTGGATCGCGACGCTGCCCGGCGACGGGCATGGCATGCTCGCCTATGACGACGACCGCCGCGTCGTCGGCGCCTGTCGCACCGCGCGCGGCGAGTTCGGGCTGACCGATGCGATGATCGATGACGGCATCGACCTGTCGCATCTGATTCAACTGGACGATCGCGCGGCGCGTTCCGCGGACGAACCGGTCACGCTGCGCCGGGCCGACGGCACGCCATGGGGCCGCGGCCGCGTGGCGCCGCCGGTGCGCGCGCGTGTCTCCCGCCCGCTGCCGGCACCGTCGCGCGAGGCGCCGGCCGGACAGTTTTCCGGCCTGCACCGGCTGGCGGGGCGCGATCCCGTGCTGACCAAGGGCGTGAAGCGGCTGATGACGGTCGGCAATCTCGATCTGCCGATCCTGCTGCGGGGCGAGACCGGCGCCGGCAAGGACGTGTTCGCGCGCGCCATTCACGCGGCCAGCAATCGCGCCGGCCGCAACTATGTCGCCCTGAACTGCGCGGCGATGCCGGAGAGCCTGATCGACGCCGAGTTGTTCGGCTACGAGGCCGGCGCCTTCACCGGCGCGCGGCGCGAGGGATCGAAGGGGCTGATCGTGCAGGCCTCTGGCGGCACGCTGTTCCTCGACGAGATCGGCGACATGCCGCTGTCGCTGCAAACGCGGCTGCTCCGCGTGCTGGAAAATCGCGAGGTCTGGCCGCTCGGCGCGCTGAAGCCGGTCGCCGTCGACATTCGCCTGATCAGTGCGACCCATCGCGACCTCGCGCGGATGGCCGAGGACGGCAGCTTCCGCTCCGATCTGTATTACCGGCTGCGCGGCATGGAGATCCGGCTGCCCGCCTTGCGCGAACGCGCCGACCGCAGGGACATCATCACGCAGATCGCCGACGAGGAAGCGCCGCACTGCCGCATCTCGGCCGATGCCTGGGCACAGTTGATCGCCTATCCGTTCCCCGGCAACATGCGCCAACTCCGCCACGTGCTGCGGCTCGCAGGCGCCACCGCCGAGGGCGGCGTCATCACCGAGGCCGATCTCGACCTGCCGCCGGTCGGCACGCGCAACGTGGGGGCCGATCATGCGGCGGCCGAGCGTACCGCGATCGTCGAGGCATTGCGCACCAATGACGGAAGAGTGACGGACGCTGCCAAGGCGCTCGGGCTCAGCCGCGCGACGTTGTACCGGAAGATCAAGGCGTTAGGGATCGAGCTGGACAGCTAGACCGGAAGCGCACCTCCTGTTCCGGCGGCGCGGGAACGGTGTTATCATACGCCTTTCATTCAACGCCACGGAGCGGGTCCCATGACACGGTTTCCCCTCGCTGTGGTCGTTGGCTTGGTTGCCGCGACCATTTCGCAGCCTGCCGCCTCGGATTCTACTGAACAACGATTGGGCAAAGTCCATTTTGCGACATCCTGCAAACCGGAAGCGCAGGAGGCGTTCGATCGCGCCATGCTGTATCAGCATTCGTTCTGGTACAGCGCATCGCGACGCACCTTCGAGGAGGTGCTCGATGCCGACCCGCAATGCGCCATCGCCTATTGGGGGATCGCGCTCAGCTATCTCTACAATCCACACGGGCCGCCGCCGCCGGAGAACCTTCCGCTCGGCCTCGAAGCCGTGAAGAAAGGCCAGGCGCTGGGTGCGAACACCCCGCGCGAGCGGGAATACATCGACGCGATCGCCGCGATGTATGTCGACTATGACAAGGTCGATCACCGCACCCGCGTGCAGCGATTCCTCGCGGCCGAAGAGCAGGTCGCGACGCACTATGCCGACGATGACGAGGCCCAGATCGCCTATGCGATCACGCTCAACGTCGCAGCATCCCCTACCGACAAGACCTATGCCAACCAGCTGAAGGGCGCGGCGCTGCTCGAGCCGATCTTCAAGCGCCAGCCCGAGCACCCCGGCATCGCCCATTATCTGATCCACCTCTACGACTATCCGGCGCTCGCGGAGAAGGGTCTCCCCGCGGCGATGCGCTATGCCAAGATCGCCGAACGCGCGCCGCATGCACAGCACATGCCGTCGCACATCTTCACGCGCGTCGGCTACTGGAAGGAGTCGATCGCTTCGAACAAGGAATCCGCGCGCATCGCCAAGGAAGACGGCGAACAGCAGGATCAGGCGCACGCGATGGACTATCTGGTCTATGCCTATCTGCAGCTGGGGCAAGACAAGGAGGCGCGCGCGGTGGTCGACGAGCTCGGCAAGCTCGAGTTCAAGCAGGATCGGTTCGCCGGGCCTTACGCGGTGGCGGCAAGCCAGGCCCGCTATGTGTTCGAACGCGGCGACTGGAAGGGAGCCGCCGCGCTTGAAGTGCGTCCGACCAAATACGCCTATGCGGACGCCATCACCTATTTCGCGCGGGCGGTCGGCGCCGCGCGCTCCGGTGATCCGGCGGCCGCCAAGGCCGATGTCGCCAAGCTCGCCGAGCTGCGCGACAAGCTGAAAGACGCCAAGGATGCCTATTGGTCCAACATCGTCGACATCCAGCAGCAGATCGCGAGCGCCTGGGTGCTGTACGCCGAAGGCAAATACGACGAGGCGCTCGGCGCGATGAATGCCGCCGCGGAGGCGGAAGACAAGACCGAGAAGCATCCCGTCACGCCCGGGCCGCTCGCGCCGGCGCGCGAGCTCTACGCCGCCATGCTGCTCGATCGCGGCAAGGCCGCCGACGCGCTCGCCGCCTACGAGGCCGTGCTCAAGAAGGAGCCTAATCGGCTCGCGGCCTATGTCGGGATGATCAAGAGCGCCAGGGCGGCCGGCGATCAGGCCAAGACCCGGGAATGTGCTGATCAAATCGCCCGGCTCACTGCGGATGCGGATCTGTCGAGGCCGGAGCTGATCGAATTGCGCCAGACAACCGGAAGCAAGCTGTGATGCCGCGGACGACATGGCGCAACGGTGGTGCGGCGCTGCTCGGCGCCGTTGCGCTCTGTCTTTGCCACGTGCCGCCGCTCGGTGCGATGGAGATCCTCGGCCAGGCCGGCGTGCTCGGCGAATGGGAGCTGACCGGGCATCTCACCGAAAGCGGACCGGATGCGCGCAAGCAGTTCTCCGGACCGCTGAAGATGAAGCATGTCGGAATCTGCGCCCAGGATGGACCCGAGGAACGCGCCGGAGAGATCCGGCTGCAACTCACGGGTGCGGATTCGCAGGTGACGGCCGAACTCGTGCTGGACGGCGCGCCCTGCACCTACAGCGCCCGCAAGACGCACAACTACGAGGGCACGCTGTCCTGCGAGGGCCGCGCGCCCGTCCCGCTGCTGGTGTGGCTCAAGTAGCTGCTCCCGTCAGGCTGCCGGCCGCGAGCGGCGCAGCCATTCGCTTAGATCGATGCGGCCGAGGCGCGCCTCGCCCAACGGCACCAGCGAGTGCTCCTCGACCCGGCCGCCCCAGTAGAGCGCGTCAGGGTCTCGCACCACCTGACGCGGGTCGCCGATCGTCTTCAGGTAGCGGGCGACGATTTCGTTGAATGGCGCGCGTTCCGGTCCGGCAATCTCGACGATACCGTTGCGTGGCGGCTCGAGCGCCACATCGGCCACAAGGGCGGACACATCCTCCGCCGCGATCGGCTGGAACAGGCCGGGCGAGAGCCTGATGGTGTTTCCAACTGCACCCGCATCGGCGATGGCTCCGACGAATTCCATGAACTGCGTCGCGCGGATGATGGTGTAGGGGATGCCGGACGCCTCGATGAGTTTTTCCTGGGCGACCTTGGCGCGGAAGTATCCGTTCTCGGGCGTGCGGTCGGTTCCGACGATCGAGAGCGCGACATGGTGCTTGACGCCGGCCGGCGCCTCCGCCGCCAGAAGGTTGCGTCCGGAAGTCTCGAAGAACGCCATCACCGCCTTGTCCTCGAATGATGGCGAGTTGGCCAGGTCGATCACGACAGCCGCGCCGGCCAGTGCCTCCTTGAGCCCCTCGCCGGTGATGGTGTTGACGCCGCTCTTGGGCGAAGCGGCGACAACGTCGTGGCCGCGTTGACGCAGAATGGCAACGGTCCTGGAGCCGATCAGTCCGGTGCCGCCGATCACAACGATCTTCATGATTTGGTCTCCCTTGTCGATGACTAGAGATTTGGCGATCTCGGGACGCGCTTGTGCTTCAAGCTTGCTGGCGGCAAGCGCGATGAGCGCAGCGGTTGATCGACATATCGACGAACGTTGCGGGCTCGCAAAGCGAGATCGCGCGGACGTGCGGCTGACGAGGAGAGTTGAAGAACTCGCGCCGCCGTATCGATCGCTCCTGCATGCGCGACGGCAATTATATCATGCCGCTCGCATTGATGGCGCGTTCGTGAAGTTGATCAGGATTGGTCAGCAGTGCTGATTGACTTGGGGAGCCGTGCCGCTCGTCGCGGCTTCAGGAAAACTCGTTCCAGCTCACGCGCCGCGCGTCGACGTCGCCAAGCGTGATCGGATCGTGGATGTTGCGCACGCTCTGGAAGCCGCTACGCAGATAGATCAGCGGATCGACCGTGGTCACGGCGCGGACATGCTGGACTTCGCCGATGAAGATCGAATGGGTCTTGGTCTCAAGCTCCTGCGCCAGCACGCAATCGAACGCCGCGACGGCATCCTCCAGCACCGGGGCGCCGGTGGCGCCGGTGGTCCAGCGGCCGAAGCCAAAGCGGTCGTCGCCGTTGACGCCCTTCTGGCCGGAGAAGGTCAGCGCCAGCAGCGCGTGGTCCTCGTTCAGGAAGTTGATGACGAAATGGCGCTCCGCGCGGATGCGCTCATGCGCGCTGGCATTACGGTTGACGCAGACCAGCACCGAGGGCGGATTGTCCGACAGGGAGCAGGCCGAGGTCACCGTCAGGCCGGTGCGCTGCCCCGGCTCGCGGCCGACCGTCACCAGCGCCACTGCGCCTGCGCAATGCCGCATCGCCTGCTTGAAACTCTGTGCGTCGACCGTCATGCCCTGACCCTGATGCGAAAAACCACGCTTAAGATATGCGAGGCAGGGTGCGAGGCAAGCCCCGCACCCCGCCTATCTGTCATGCAGCCTTCTCGAACTCGGCGCCGAGATGCTTGAGCCGCGGCATCACCTCGTTCTTGAGCAGGTCCAGCGAGTGCCGCCAGGCTTCCGGCTTGTGCTTGTAGTCGAAGCCGAACACGCAGAGCACGCCGAAGCCGCCGACCTCCCGGTAGATCTTCTCGATCTTCTCGGTGACGGTCGCGGGCGAGCCGACGATCCAATTCCGGCGCGCGCAATATTCGACGGTGACGTCGCTGTCGGGCACGTCGGGGGCGTGCTTCAGATAGTCCTTGAAGCCGAAATGGCCGAGCAGCGGCAGGAAATACTCGCCCATCATCCGGCCCATCATGTCGCCGGTCGACAGCCTCCACGCCTCCTCATCGGTATCAGCCACGAACACCTCGCGCACCAGCCGCCAATCCTTGCGGCTCGGCTTGCGGCCGGTCTTGGCCGCGCCGGCTTCCACCGAGTCCCAGTGGCTGCCTACATAGGCCGGGTTGAGGTTCAGGCTCATCGGGATGAAGCCGCGCTCGCCGGCGAGCTTGAGCGTGTCGGAATTCTTCGACAGGCCGGCGACGCCGATCGGCGGATGCGGCGCTTGCTGTGGCTTGATGTGCGGCTTGAGGAAGTCGAACATCGTGTCCGGCTTCGACACCGTCCAGTACTTGCCCTTGTGCGTCCACGGTCCGGGCTCGGACCACATCTTCAGGATGATCTCGAGCGCCTCGCGGGTCATGTCGCGGTTCTGGCCCGACATGCCGTCGACGTTGAACATCGCCCAGTCGCTCGGCAGGCCCGAGGCCGCGACGCCGAAGTTCAGCCGCCCGTTCGAGAGATGGTCGAGCATCGCCACGCGGTTCGCGAGTTCGGCCGGGTGATGATACGGCAACAGGAAGCCGCCGGGTCCGATGCGGATGTTCTTGGTCTGCAGCAGCGCCTGCGCGACCAGGAGATCGGGCGACGGGTGCGGCTCCCACGGCGCGGTGTGATGCTCGCCGATCCAGGCTTCCTGATAGCCGAGCTCGTCGAGCCAGCGCAGCGTCTGCAGGTCCCAGTCGTGGCCCTCCTTCAATCCGCACTCCGGCGGGTGCGAGGGCATGGTGAAGTAGCCAAGCTCCATGTGCGTTTCCTTCCTTCCCTTGAGATTCAGTCATGCAATGCGTCTTGCCGCGCATTCGAAGATGCGTTGAGCAAGCGCTGTGCCAGCGTGGAAATCGCAGGAGAGGAGGAGAAAGGCGGCGTTTTCGGCCAAGTGCGAGCCATGCCTCGGGTCCAGCGAGGCCCTTTGTCGTCTCATCGTCGCGAGACGGTGTCGCAACCGTGAGACGCGCAACACGCTCAGCAGTTACGGCGAACTGGGATCAAGCTGGAGCGGCCGCCGCCAAGGGACTGTGCTCCCTCTCCCGCTTGCGGGGTTGGGGTGGCGGTATCTCAGCGAGTCACATCGTGGAAAGAGTCCCCACCCGGATCGCATCTGCGATGCGATCCGACCTCCCCCGCAAGCGGGAGAGGTGGAGCAAGATAAAGGGATCAGCCCGCGGCGCGGCGCGGCAGCTTGTTTGTATCCAGCTCGGAGGGCGCGGGAAGCTGCATCAGGATGGTCTGGCCCATCGAGGCGATCTCAATGCCTTCCTCCTGGAAGCGCCGCTTCATGCGGCGGTTGAACTCGCGCTGTACCGACCAGCGGCCGCCGTCGGTGCAGCGGATCTGGCCGACGATGGTCACGACCGAGCCGTCGACCTTGTCGACGCCCCACAATTCGAGATCGCCGCGGATCAGCGCGCGATACGCCGTCTCCTGGCGCATCCCGGCGACGATGTCCTTCAGCACCTCGCCGGCGCGATCGGTGTCCTCCTTGTAGGACACGTTGACGCTGACCGCGGCATTGCCGGCACCGCGGCTGGCATTGGTGATCGTGGTCACCGCGCTGAACGGCACGATATGCACCGAGCCGTCGCCGGCGCGCAGCCGCATGGTGCGGATCGAGACGTTCTCGACCACGCCCGACAGGCCCGACACCGTGACGGTGTCGCCGACTTGCACGGTGTTCTCGAGCAGCAGGAACAGCCCGGTGATGAGATCCTGCACCAGCTTCTGCGAACCGAAGCCGATCGCGATGCCGACGATCCCTGCGCCGGCGAGCAGCGGCGCGACATTGACGCCGATCTCGCTGAGCGCGGTGAGCCCGACCACCGCGACGATGATGCAGAACAGCGCGGTGCGCAGCATCGGCTGGAAGGTGCGCAGGCGTGCGGCGCGGGCGAAATGCCCGTCGCGCGACAGCGTATCGATCTGCCGGTCCATCAACGCATTGGCGACTTCCCAGATCACGGCCGCGGCGAGCGCGGCAATGCCGATCGTCACCAGGGCCGAGATCAGGCGAGAGCCGATCTGGCCGCCATAGAACCAGACGACGGCATCGACGCCCCAGACCTCGAGCAGCGCGACGAAGCCGACCACGGCGATCACCGCCGTGACCACCTTGCGCAGCAGCGGCAGATAGCGGTTGGCGCGGGTCTCGAGCCCCGGGAAGCGCTGCATCAGGTCCGGGCTGATGCGGAAGCCGCGATCGATCAGGCTCAGCACCACCATGGTGACGAGGCGGGTGACCAGCAGCACCGCGACGGTGCCGACGAAATATTGCAGCAGCAGCGAATAGCCGTTGCGGATGTTGAGCGCCCACACCGCCCACAGCGCGAGATCGAGCGCGATCGCCAGCACATGCCACAGCGAAGCGAGACGATTGCGCGTCCGCGCCGCAAGGCCGGTGCGATCGGCCGGCGCGCGGATGACGTCGGCGACCTGGCGGCGGCATTGCAGGATGATGACGACGATGAAGAGGTGCACCACCAGCATCACAAGCCGGAGCAGCGCGGCGTAGCCGGCGTGGGACAGCCCAAGCAGCAATGCGACATTGGCCAAGCAGATCCCCGAGACCCCGACGGCGACGATGCGCCGCGCCCATATCTCGATATAGGCCGCGGTCTCGGCACGAACGCGGATCAGGCCGAACGGGCCGGCCAGCGCGCGCACCGCACAGATCAGCGCGCGCGAGAAGGCATAGGCGTTGATCACCGCGAGGATCACGAGCCGCGTGGTCGACTGATTGCCGATCTCGGTGCTGAGCAGCGCGGCGGCCACGCTGAGGAACACGACCACCGGCAGCAGCTCGAGCACGAGGCGCCCGAGCACGAAAGGCAGCCGGACCAGCGACTGCCAGGCCCGCGCCAGGCTGAGCCGGCGGCGATGCAGATCGCCCTCCGGCGTGACGTCGGCAACCGACGACGGCGGATCGGCGCTGGCGAGCGCCTGCACCGGCACGCGCGCGGTCTGCGGCAGCCGCGCTTCAAGGAACGCGACCGGCCGCTTGATCAGGCGGAACACCACCCATTCGGCTGCCAGCGCGCAACCGAGCACCAGCGCCAGCTTCCAGGCGATGTCGATCATGAGGCCATAGGCGGCCGGATCGTTGGCGGTGCGCAGGAACCAGTAATAGAACGCCGGGAAATGCGTCAGCGTGCGCGCCACGTCGGCGACCTCGCGCGACATCTCGCCGACCTGCTCCGAGACCATCAGCAGAAGCTGCGCGCCGAGGCTGTCCGCGCTGAGCGGGATCGGCGAATGCTGCTCGGACGCCGGCTGCGCGGCCGCCTGCGGCGAGGCATTGGCGATGGCGCGCAGCGTGTTGATGATCTCGCCGCGCTTCTTGTCGTCCTGCAGCGTCTCGAGCGCACGCTTCGCCTGCTCCGGCGTCAGTGCGTCGCTGGTACTCGGTTGCGGCGGCGCCGGCTTGGCAGCCGGCTGCGCAAGCGCGGGCGAGACGAACAGGGTGAGGATGAGGAGAAGCGCAAAGCGAAGTTTGTGCGACACGAGGGCCTCTTATTAAAATAATTGCGCGACCGCAGATCCCCGGGGGGACTCTGCTCTCGCGCTCGCGCCATGTCGGATCGCCCCTTTTCGCCTTGATGATGTGTCGGAAGTTTGCTGCTGCGACGACCATCTCTTGGCATTTGCCGCAACACAATCGTCACAGGTGTTGAGCGGCGTTTACGCATGCGGGCGTTCGGGGCCGAGCCGGCCGATCGGCGCGCCACACGCCAGGGCTGAGGCGGGATAATCTTTCGCTTGACGCACAGCCGCCGCCATGATGTTCTTATTTTGTTCTTATGGTTTCAGTTGCGTTTCGGAGGCCTCATGCACGACGTCTTTGCCGATGACGGTCCGGTCCAGCTCTTCATTCACGACGACGGCGAGACGCCGCTGGAGTTCGTGCAGGACCTGCTGCGCACGGTATTCGGGAAATCCCAGCAGGAAGCCATCGCTACCGCTGCACTGATCGAGGCCAGGGGCGCTGTTCCGTGCGGCCCCTATCCGGGCGCCGTCGCTCGAGCAATGTTCAACAGCGCCAAGTGGCTGATCCGCTCCAACGGCCACCCGTTGATGATCACGAGCGAGTCCGCCGATGCCAGCCGCCCCTGCGATCTGTGCGAAGCCCCGAAGGCCGTGACGGAGATTATTCTCTCCGGCACGACGGCCTCGCTATGTACGGACTGCCTGCTCGCCGCGCGTCGCAGCTCGGAAGAATTGCCGAGCCACGAGTTTCGATACGCCTTTGTTGCGCTCGACTGGCATTTCGCCGGCGTGTCGCGCAACCTGATCGTGACGCGGGCACGCCAGTTTCCAGGCCACATGCGTGCCGACGTTCAGGTCGCGATCGACAGACTGCTCACCGACCCGATCCACTTCTTCGGGATCCATGAGGAATACCGCTACGAGACGATTGGATTTGCGTCCTTGATGAAGGACAGCCGCAATGCGCCGGCGATCGCACCTCCTCAGTACCAGGACGTCGATATCGGCGAGCCCGAGCCGGTGAAATGTCTCGTCAACGGTTTGTGGCTGTGCCGGTCCGGCACGCTACGCTACGCCGTGCTGCTGACCTATCATCGGGAATATGACCGCGAACCCGCCGTTCGGATCGAGATCGCTTTGCCGGCGGGCACGGCCGGCGATGCCTTCGTACAGCCGACCTTTGCCGCGCTGGAAGCCGCTGTCCACGCCGCGCGATCCTACCGCGGCAAGATACTCTCGCTGGAGGGTGGTTCGGACTATCGCGGCCGTTCGCGCGGCGTGACCGTGCATCGCCTGCCGACAGTTGCACGCGATGACGTGATCCTGCCGGAGCGGACACTGCGGCTGCTCGACCGCAACGTGCTCGGCTTTGTCGAAAGCCGCGATCTGCTGCGCAAGCTCGGGCAGTCGACCCGCAAGGGCATCCTGCTCTACGGCCCGCCCGGCACCGGCAAGACCCACACCATTCGTTATCTCGCCACCAACCTGCCTGATCACACCACGCTGATCATCACCGCCGAGCAGGTCGGCCTGCTCGGCGCTTATATGAACCTGGCCCGCCTGCTGCAGCCGACCATGGTCGTGATCGAGGATGTCGACCTGATCGCACGCGACCGCGAGGACATGGGCGGGCCGTGCGAGGAATCCCTGCTCAACAAGCTGCTCAACGAGATGGACGGCCTGAAGGAGGATTGCGACATCCTGTTCCTGCTGACCACCAACCGCCCCGAAGAGCTCGAGAGTGCGCTGGCCGGCCGGCCCGGCCGCATCGACCAGGCGATCGAGGTGCCGCTGCCCGACGAGACCGGGCGCGGCAAGCTGATCCGACTCTATGGCAAGGGCCTGCCGCTCGAACAGCCCGTCATCGACGAGGCCGTACGACGCACCGAAGGCGTCAGCGCCGCCTTCATCAAGGAGCTGATGCGCCGTCTCGCCCAGGCCAGCATCGCTGGCAATGGCGGCGGGCACGTCACCGCCTCCGACCTCGACGGCGCGGTCAGTGAAATGCTGTTCGACGGCGGCCGGCTCAACGCCAAGCTGCTCGGCGGCGCGCAGGGAATGAGTGCGGGGTGACGAAGGCACAGCGCATCCAAGGCGGATTGCCGCTTTCCCCTATCTCAAAAATGAGATATCCTCCGCGATGTCCTGGAGCGTCGAAATCCTCAACGAGGTCGTCGTGGAAGATATCGCGGCGCTACCAGCCGACATGCAGGCGCGTTTCATCCGCCTTTCAGAGCGCATTGCTGCCGCTGGGCTGGAAAGTCTGGGTGAACCGCATGTGAAGCATTTGGTCGGCGCGTTGTGGTCGTCCGCGCGTTCGTGAAGAAGTCCCAGAAGACGCCACCGGGTGAGGTTGAGTTGGCGCTGCGGCGGGCAAAGGAAGTCACATGACGATACCGTTCGAAAAGCTCAAGGCGCGCCTGTTGGCCAATCCGAGGGTCCGGGCGGAATACGATGCGCTCGCGCCTGAGTTCGAAATCGCTGCCGAGTTGCTCAAGGCGCGTCAGCGTGCGGGACTGTCGCAGTCCGAGCTAGCAGCCAAGATGGGCACTAGCCAATCAACCATCGCCCGGCTCGAAAGCGGCCAGACGCTTCCAAGTACCAAGACGTTGTTGCGATTTGCCAAGGCAACCGGCAGCAAGTTCCAGATCCGGCTCTTGGCAGCGTAACGCTCTGCCAAGGCGGCAGACAGCACGGCTAGCCGATCACTTCGCCGCTGCCGGCAGCAGCAGGTCCCGCTCCCCCCGCGCGACGCGTGCAAGCTCGTCGGACATCCGCGTCAGCACGCCCTCCCAGGCCTGCGGTCTGTCCTGGCGGAACAGCCGCATGGTCGGATACCACGGCGTGTCGGCGCGATCGCGCAGCCAGCGCCAGTCGAGCGCATAGGGACACAGCATCCAGACCGGACGGCCCAGCGCGCCGGCGAGATGCGCCACGGAGGTGTCGACGGCGATGACGAGATCGAGCGCGCAGACGGCCGCGGCGGTGTCGGCGAAATCACCGAGCGTCGGTGCGAGGTCGACAACATCAGCACCAAGACGGCGCAGAACCGGGGCATCCTCCGGCCGCGGCTCCTTCTGCAGGCTGTAGAGCTGCACGCCTGGTGTGACCAGCCGCGGCAGTACGGCATCGGCCGGCAGCGAGCGCTGGCGGTCGCCCTTGTGCCTGGCATTGCCGGCCCAGACCACGCCGACCTTCAGCGCGGACACGCCGGCGAGCGCCACGCGCCAGCGCGCGAGCTTGAGGGCGTCCGCCTGCAGGTAGGAGACCGCCGATGGAATGGTCTCGACGGTGGTGCGGAAGATCCGCGGCAGGCTCAGCAGCGGCAGTTGCAGGTCGAACGGCGGCAATGGCTCGCCGCGCGCGAACACCGCGACATCGGGCAGCATCGGCCGCAGCAGCGAGACCAGCGCCGGCTGTACCTGCAGAATGATCCGGCCGCCTCTGCCCGCCAGCATCGGCACATAGCGGACGAAATTGATGGCGTCGCCGAGCCCGTATTCGGCAAACAGCAGCAGCGTGCGTCCCGCCAGCGGCTCACCCTGCCATTCCGGCTCGTCGAACACCGGATCGCCTTCGCTGAGCATCCTGGTCTTGCGGCGCCACTGATACTCCTCAAAACCCTCCTCGAACTCGCCGTTCATCAGGAGGAAATGCGCGTGGTTGTAATGCGCCAGCGGCTGCTCGGGATCGAGCGCGATGGCGCGGCGCGAGGCCACCAGCGCCGCATCGATCTCGCCGGCATTGCGCAGCGCGACCGCAAGATTGGCATGGCCCTTGGCGTAATTGGGTTCGAGGTCGATGGCGCGCCGATGCGCCGCGACCGCCGCCTCGACCAGATTCTGCGCCTCGAAGATGATTCCAAGATTGGTGTGCGCGGCGGCATAGTCCGGCTTGAGCGCCAGCGCCAGTTCGGCGCAGGCGATGGCGTCGTCGACCTGTCCGAGCTCGAACAGGCAGGCGCCGAGATTGTTGAGGATGACGTGATCGGACGGATCGCGGGCCGAGACCTGCCGATAGATGCGGACCGCCTCCTCGCGCTCGCCCAGTTCGTGCAGCACCATGGCCAGCAGGCGTCGCGGCGCGAAATTGTCGGGCTCGACCGCGATCGCGCGGCGATAGTGCAGGACCGCGTCCTCCAGCCGACCCAGGCGGTAGAGGGCCGCACCGAGGCCACTATGCAGCCCGGGATGATCGGGATCCGCGCCGAGCCCGCGGCGATAAGCGGTGGCGGCGGCGTCGTGCTTCTTCTGATCGGTCGCATTGCCAAGGTTGAGCCAGACGCCGCGATAGGCCGGATCGCGCGCGATCACCTCGCGATAGGCCTGCTCCGCCTCGACCGGCCGCTGCTGCCCGGCCAGCGCAACAGCGAGGTTGAACCGCGCCCGCGTCAGGCCGCCATCGAGTGCGATCGCGCGGCGAAACGCCGCCTCGGCCTCGTCGAAGCGTGACAACTCGCACAGCGCAACGCCGAGCTTGATGTGCAGGCCGGCATCCTTCGGCCGCAATGTGACGCCGCGCTGGAACGCCGCCACCGCGCCCTCGTGCTCGCCCTTCACGGCGAGCGCATCGCCGAGCGTGGCGAACGCCGGTCCGTGATGCGGATCGAGGCTGAACACCCGGTTCAGCAGCACCGCGCCCTCCGCAGCGCGATCGGTCACGAAGGCGATGACGGCGGACAGATGCAGCGCCGGAATATGGTCGGGATCTGATGTGAGGATGTCGCCGCACAACGTGCCGGCCTCCGTCGCGCGGCCCGCACCATAATGCGCCACCGCATCCAGCAACATCCGATCAACAGCCACACTGCCCACGATACCGCCCCCGCCTCTCAAGACCCCGATGGGGATTAAACGGGCGGCGCCGCCAAATCCGGCACGCGAATCCCCATTGAAGAATCATGACCCGGGTGCAAGCCCTGATCTCCTCTCCTTCCCCCTGAAACGAGGAAGGTCGGGATGGGGGTCAGCCACACGCACTGCTGCTCGCGGAGAGAGTCGATCCCCACCCGCGTTGCTCTGCCGAGCAACGCGACCTCCCCTTTTCGAGGGGAGCTGACGCCCGCCATCGCCCCTCTTGACGTCTGGCTCATCATGTAACATGTAAAGTTACATGATACGCGATAGCCGTCTATCTGGTGTCCTGCATGGCCTGCTCCACATGATCGGAGCGGGCGAGCCGGTCACATCGGAGCAACTTGCCCAGGCGATGGCCACCAACCCGGTGGTCGTCCGCCGCGTGATGGCGGGCCTGCGCGAGCAAGGCCTGGTACGCTCCGAGAAGGGCCATGGCGGCGGCTGGACGCTGGCGCGCGATCCCGCCGACATCACGCTGGCCGACATCTATCGCGCGGTCGGCGCGCCCACGATCGTCGCGATGGGCCATCGCTCGGAAAATCCCGGCTGCCTGGTCGAACAGGCCGTCAACGATGCGCTGTCAGATACGTTTCGCGAGGTCGAGGCGATCTTCCTGAAGCGGCTCGGCGCGGTGACGCTCGACGCGCTCGCGAAGGATTTCAAGCGCCGGCTCGCCAAACACAAACAAAGTCTCGAGGACCAGATTCATGCAGCAAAGTGAACAGGCGAAACCGCTTCCGTTCAACGATCCCGCGCACTGGGACAAGATGGTCGCGACCTACGAGGCGCAGTCGCAGCCGTTCACGACACACTTCGCCGAGGCCGCCGTCGCGATGCTCCCGATCGGCCCGTCATCGAAGGTGCTCGACGTCGCCACCGGTACGGGGGCCGCGGCGCTTGCGGCCGCGCGCAGGGGCGCCGACGTCACCGCGATCGACTTCTCGGCCGGCATGGTGGCACGGGTCCGCGCGCATGATGTGGCGAATATCGCGGCGCGGCAGATGGACGGCCAGGCGCTCGATCTGCCGGATGCGGCCTTCGACGCGGCGGTGTCGGTGTTCGGCGTGATGCTGTTTCCGGATTGGCGCGCCGGACTGCGCGAGATGGCGCGGGTGACACGATCAGGCGGATCGGCGGCGATTGCGGTCTGGAAAAGCGCCGACGGTGCCGCCGTGCATCTGCGGCTCTCGCAGATCATCCGGCGGCTCTATCCCGACAACGTCACGCCGATGCCGTGCACGGGCCTCGCCGAACTCGCCGATCCCGGCCGCCTCAGTGCGGCGGTCGTCGCGGCCGGCTTCTCCGATCCTGTCGTCGCCGAGATCACCCACGACTTCAAGCTCCATGTCGCCAATCCTGCCGACGTCGACAAATTGTTCGAGTTCATGCCGCATTGGAGCGGGCTCGATGCAGAGCAGAGCGCCGCCGTTGCACGCGCCTTCCGGAGCGAGATCGAGCGAGGCCGGATCGGAGACACCTTCGCGATTCCCTCGACCGCACTGATCGCGACGGCGCGGCGGCGCCAGCGCCACGCGTAGCAATCGCCGCAGATCAATTGCGGATTGGAGCACGCTAGTGCTTGTCGTCGTCCTTGTCTCCGTCACTCGGCGGCTGCAGGCCGGGGCTGTTGGCCCAGCGGTCGAGGTCCTCGATGACCCGCCGGTGGCTCGGCCGCAGCGACGGCGGACCGCCGGGCTCTTGCGACAATTTCCGGGGCAGCTTGACCTGTTCTGGCATGATGAGGCTCCAGAGCTGGGTGGCGTGCGGGCCATTCGCAGCGACCGTGACGCGATGCGTGGATCGCCGGCCGCGACGGAGGCGCGAAGATTATTTGTGATCTGACGGCTTCGCTGATGTTGCGACCGGCTGCGCAGGCGCCGCCTGCTCCCACGGTGCCGGCAGGATGACCCGCGCCGGCGGCAGGGTCTGTGCGGCACGCTGTACACCGGCATTCACATGCGCCGGCTGCGGCTCGTCGCCGGCGTTATCGGCGCGCGCGACGGCGATGGAGATGCCCAGCGCCAATACCGCGAGGCCGAGTCCCGCGCCAATCGAGGCAGCAACGACGCCGGTCCGCAGCCTCTTCAGGATGGCAAGATGAGATGAGGTCATCGCAACTGCTCCTCACGCAATACACATGGTTCGGAGCCGTGCGCGACGCTAAAGCGCGATGTCGCGCTTTAGCCTTTTGCTTGAGCACGATCTCCGCGCAAACGCTACGCGTTTGTCGCGAGGGAAAACCGCTTCGCACTTTTCCGCATCATGCTTAGCGCCGCGCACGGCTCAAGGCGGTGATCAGGTCTTGATGTCGGCCGGCAGCTTGCCGCCATTGGCGGCGAGCTTGGCCATCACCTGCTGATGCAGCCAGACATTCATGGTGGCGGTGTTGTTGGTATCGCCGGTGTAGTGCAGCTCCTTGGCGAGCTCCTTGCGCGCAGCAAGGCTGCTGTCGAGGCCAAGCGCCTTCAACAGGTCGACGATCGAGGTGCGCCAGTCGAGCTTCTCGCCGGTGGCAGCCGCCGCCTTGTCGACGATCGCCGCGACGTCGACCGTCTGCGCCGCGGATGTGCCGGATGCCGGCGATGCAGATGCAGACGTTGACGTCGATGCCGGCGAGGTGCCGGGTGCTGCCGTCGCTGTGGTCTCAGCGGTTTTAGCCTGGGCACCGTGGCCGAAGATTGCACCCATGATGCTTCCAAAAATGCTCATGTCCTCTCACTCCGTACGCCCGGGACACCGTTGGTCCCGTGACTGGTTCCAGTGACGCGTGGACGATAGGCAGGCCATTGGCCGAGCGGAAGATGACCATCGTCACTATCGGAGTGTGGGACGGCGTGGTGCATTCGGGGAGAGATTCGTGCGGTCATGCACCGCATGTCGCGCGCGTTTCATCGTACGCCCCACGTGCGATGAAGTCAGCCGTCCCGGCCCGATTCGCCAGCCCCGAGAAGTCGGGACGGCTGACACAAACCTGTGCGGAGTTATGTGAACCAGAGCGTTTTCGAGCGAAGTGGACACCGGTTCGCGTGAAGAAAACGCGTCAAAACAAGAATCTAGAGCATTTTCGGTTCTGATTCAATCAGAACCGAAAATGCTCTAGAGCTGACGGCGGCGAATGGTCTGGGCGAGCTCGACAAAGCATTCGGCAATGCCGACGCCGGTCTTGGCGCTGACCGGCTTGACGCTCGACTTGGCGAGTTCGGCAATCGCGCCGGCGCTGCCGGCGGCTTCCGGCAGGTCGATCTTGTTGAGCAGCGCCCGGTAGGGCCGGCCCGGGAATCGCTCCTCGAAACCGCGGACCAGCTCGACCATGCGGGTCACGGTCTGCGGCCGCGTGACATCGGACACGATGATGGCGGCGGATGCACCGGTGACATAGACGGTGTCGAAGATCTGCGTGCCGAAATCGCCGTCGGTGTCCCACAGCACGAGGCGCATCGGATCGCTGCCATCCGCCGGCGCCACATCATGGCTCAGGATCTCGACGCCCAGCGTCGATTTGTACTGGCCCTCGAACCGGTTGTAGATCAGCCGATAGAGGATCGACGTCTTGCCGACCCCCATATCGCCGAGCAGCATGACTTTTGCGGTGAGCATCAGCGGGCCATTTCGCCTCGATAGACCGTCTCGAACGCCACGCGGCGGTTGCCGCCGGCGGTGGCGTCGAGCCGGTCGGTGATCGGCATCGTCGCAGCGCGCGACACCAAAATCAGCCGCGACGGGTCGACGCCGAGCGCGGTCAACCTGCGCTGCACCTGCTCCGCCCGCTTGCGCCCGAGCGTCTTGTTAGTGCCTTCGGTGCCGCTCTGATCGGCGTAGCCGACGATCCGCAGCCTGAGATCATTGTTCGTCAGCAGCCCGGCGAGCTCGCGCAGCTGCTGCTCGGCCTGGTCGTTGTCGAGGAATTCGTCTGAATTGTTGACGAAGAAGACCGCGGTCGAGGCGATGAAGCGGTCGAGCCGCGCCGCCGGACCGTCGGCGACGGATTGCAGCTTCGCAGCCTGCTCGCTCAACTTCGCGTACTGCTCGCCGAGCTTGTCATACTGCGCGGCGAGAGCGGCATATTTCTGGTCGCCCGACTTCGCCTGCGCGCCCGTCGCTTCGCGCATCTGGTCGAGGCTCGCCTGCAGGCGCGTCAGGCTCTGCTGCAGGCCTGCAATGCCGGCCTGCGATGCCGCCGCCTGGTCCGGCGTGGACACCAGTCCGATGCGGTCGATGACCTTGTACGGCGCCGCGGCCGCAGCGAGCGTGTCGATCAGTGGCGCTGTCTCAAACTGACTGGGCTCGAGGCCCGACACGGCCACGCTTGCGTTGCCGTGATCGAACTCGAGCCGCAGCGGGAACGTGGCCAGCAGGGGCTGCTTCGCGGCGAGCTGCTCCAGCGCGGCATGGGTCCGCCGCTCCAGCAGCGCGCGCGTCACCGAGGTCACGGCAAAATAAAGCAACAGCGCGGCGACAGCGGCGAGCACGGCGAACAGGATCACCTTGCCGCGCCGGCTCGCGATCCGCCGCGGCGTATCGTCGGTCTCGATCGCGGTTGCGAGCGAGGCGAGCATCGGCCCGTCGCAATCCGCGCCGCGGTCGATGCGCTCGATCGCATCGAAGAACAGCGAGTTGATCCTGGCGTTGTCGGCGGGACGCAGCGGCCCCAGGCACTCCGCCGCCAGGATGAAGCGGGGCGAGGCGCGCAGCGCGAGCTGCCGACCGCCGAAATCGAGCGTCTGCAGATTGCCTTCGCCGGCCAGCGCCTGCACGGAGAATTCGAGGATTGCCGCAACCATGGCGCTGAGCAGGTCGGCGCGCTCGTCGACGGTCGCCTCGCGCTTCCAGTCGGCGACCAGGCGGCCATTGCCGCGTTCGATGATCAGGAGCCGGTTGATCTGCGGCGGACCATCGGCGAGCACGAACTCGCTGATCGGACGTCCCGTCACCAGCGACTTCACCCGCCCGACCCACAATTGCGCCGAGGTCAGCGCATTGATGCGCTGCTCGAGCGAGGCAACCAGTTCCCTGAAAGCATTAGCGACCGCGGCGCTGACCAGCCGGCCGACGATCGGATAGAGCGCCTCGATCATCTGCTCGCGCGAATTCTTGATCTCGCTGCGGATCGCGGAGACCACGACCGGCGCAATCGCGGTGGCGAGCTCGCGCGGCCGGTTGACCTCGGCGCGCTCCAGCGCCTCCACCAGAATGCCGGCAGTTGCCGTCTCCAGGCGATCGGCGTTGCCGACATAGCGCTGCAGCGAGTCGAGGTCGGCCTCCAGCGACGTCAGACGCGTCGCCTCGGGCTGAAACAGCAATGTCCTGAGCTGCTCGATCTCGCGATTCTGGCCGGCAGCGGCTGCCATGCTATTTGCCCGTGCGGCCGGATCCCAATCCGCTGATCGCAGCGCCGAGCTGGGTGATGGCCGCACCGACATCCTTCAGCGAGTCGAGGCGCTTCTGCTCGGTATCGCGTTCGAGGTCGGAGAGCCGCGCCTGCAGCGCGGTGAGCTCGTTGGTGAAGTCCGCCTGCATCTGCTTCAGCGAGGCCTGCATCTCCTCGCGCAGACCCGAGAGGTTGGTCTCAATCGAGCGTTGCGCGCCGCCGAACAGGAGATCGCGGACCTGATCGATTGCCGCCATGCCATGCGCCGCGGCGTCCGCGCCGTTGCCAGCCGCCGCGTTTGCCAGTCCATCGGTATCCTTGGTCTGGCGCTCGATACCCTTCATGGTCATTCCCTGTTTAGTCAAAGCCGCGCAATCCGGACCTGCCGTGTCAAAAAGCAAATCCGAAACAACCCTATAGCCAATTTTGTCGGCGCGGCCCAGAGAAACGCGAGCAATCTCAGCCGGATCAACCGCGTGGTGTGCGATTGGAGGCAATTGTTTTTAGTAAGTTATTGCCTTTATTGCCAGTTCCGTACGGTTCTTGACCTGGCATTTTTCCAAAATGGTGCTGACATAGTTCTTCACCGTGCCCTCGGCCAAATGCAGCCGTTCACCGATCTCGGTATTGCTCTTGCCCTCGACGATCAGCGTGAGAATTTCATTCTCCCGCGCCGTCAGCCCGTCGCGAACCGGCAGCTTCGCCGAGACGCGCGGGCCGCGCAGCCGCTTGAACTCGTCGAGGATGCGCGCGGCGACGCTGGGCGACAGCCCGGACTGGCCGTTGATCACCGCGCGGATGGTCGATGCGATCTCCTCCATCCTGGCGTCCTTCAGGAGATACGCCTTGGCGCCCGCGCTGACCGCCTCGAAGATCAGATCGTTGGTCTCGAATGTCGTCAGCACGACGATATGGGTCTGCGGCAACTCGCGCAGAATCCGCTGGGTCGCCGCGATGCCGTCGACACGCGGCATCTGCAGGTCCATCAGGATGACGTCCGGCCGATAGCGCCGCGCGAATTCGATGGCCTGCTCGCCGTCGGACGCACCGGGAAGGATCTCGAAATCGTCGTTCTGCTGGGCAAGCAGTGTGGCGATACCTTCCCTGATCAGGGTCTGATCCTCGGCGATCAGCACCCGCACCTTCTCAATTATGCTCACGGGCTTCAGTCATCCTCTCGAAGGTCCAGTTGTCTTGCTGGTCGCGTTTTCTTGACGCGAACCGGTAGCCACTTCGCTCGAAAACGCTCCGAATGCGCGGCAACGACATCAATCGGCCAGCAGGCCGGCAGACGCTGCCGGCGGCACCGCCACGGGGAGCGATATCCGGACCAGCGTTCCCTGTCCGGGCGCGCTCTCCACCGCGCAGCTTCCGCCGACGAGTTCAGCAAATTCGGCCATCCCGATCAATCCGAAATGTCCGGGAGTGGGCACCGCGAGATCGAAGCCGCGGCCGTCGTCGCGGATCTCGACAACGAGCTTGCGACCGACCGCGGCCGGCGCCTCGAAGGCGTGAAACGAGACACGGTGTGCCTGCGCATGTGCCTGAACATTGCGCAATGCCTCGCTGAGGATGCGTTGAACCGTCAAGCCGCAATCGCGCAAGCCCGGACGCGCCTCTTCGTCGATCTGGATCGACACCCTGACGCCGCTGCGCGCCGCGAAGTCGCTGAGCAGTCCCTCGACGTCGGGATCAAGCTTCAAATCGTCGGGCGTGCGCAGGCGATCGATGGCCTCGCGGGCACGCGAGAGTCCGCTCGCTGCTGCGTCTTCTGCGGTTGCAAGGCTGTCCGCCACGCGCGCCGGGTCGGCCGAAAGATAATGCCTGATCAGCCGGATCTGGGTCAGCAGCGCCACGATCGAATGCACCAGCGTATCGTGCAGGTCGCGCGCCAGCCGCAGCCGCGTCCGCGCCAGCGAGGCAAAACGCACTTCCGCGCTCGCCGCCTCGAGCTGCTGCTCCATCAGGCGGCGGGCCCTGCGCTCGCTGCCGAGCAGCGTTTCGACCTGACGTCCCGCGAAGTCCGGCATGGCGATGACGAAGTAATGCGACTGCGCGCCGTTCCACAGCACGACCGCCGTCATCGGCTGCGCGATGTCCGGCGAGGCACCGCGGACACCGGCCAGTGCGATCATGTCCCGCTGGCCTGCGGCAAGCGCCGCCAGCTCGGCCTCCATGCCGACCAGCAGCATGCATGCGCAACAATCGACGCCGATCGCGGGAAGCCATTCGACCAGCCGCCCGATCTTCCGCTGCATGCTTCGGTCGGCACCGATGACGGCGAGACCGATGACGTCGGCTCCTGCCGCCGCAAGCAAATCCGCGCTCAAATCGATCATGCGTTGCCCATCAACTCAGCGAGCAGCCCACTCTGCCGTAAGCCGGCAGCGGCCGCAAACGAATATGACTTTCGTCATAACTGATCCTGACTTTCGTCAGATGCCGCCGCCGCTCGAAATGCGGTTCTGTCGTACGAATGAGCAACAGCGCAAGCCATGATGTGCCACATGCCGGCGTCCATGGCGATGCCGGCCGGGCGCCGCGCCTCGCGGAAGGTCGCGCCAGTCGGCCGGAGTGTGAGCTGACAATGAAGGCCGCGCCACGGAAATCGTTGGGTATCGAGCTCATGTTGGCGGAAGCGGAAAAGCCTGCGCGGCGCCGGCGCATGAGCGCGACCCAGAAGCTGGCGTTGCAGGAAGCGCTCGCCGGCCGCCTGCAGCTCTACCCGCGCGGATATGCCGCGAGCAAGACCGGCCCGTTCCATTCACGCCGCGCCATCCTGGGACTGGTGCGCGCCGGCCTGATGACCCTCAGCGCGACCGCGCGCTATGCGGCGGTGACCAAGCGCGCACGGGACATGTACGCGGCGCCGGCGACCAGCGAGAGCGAATAGCACGCGTCATCGAGGTACTGCGCACCTCCGACCGAGCCTAGTCCGGCAGGGGCGCGCCCCAGGTCGCCGTCACGTTGCCGCCAAGCCTCGGATTATTCAAAGGCCTTCTCGAGCTGAGAATTGGCGGCAAGCGCGGATCGTGAAACCGGGCGTAATACGGCTCCATCCAGGCAAGGTCTCCCTGAAACGTCCAGGGGAAGAGCTGCTGCGGAACGTTGGTGAGAGCGCCGAAGCTGCGCTCGTCCTGCACCGCGCGAACGACCAGGTCCGCGAGCCGACGGATCGCTCCGTTGTTCTCCGCATAGAGGTCGACCTTCCGGCGGCTTGCCAGCTCGGCGCAGAACACCAGCGGGATCAGCGCGAAGTTGTGGTAGTGCAGCGCGCGCTCGCCACGCTTCAACTCGCGTTCCAATTCGCCGTGGGCGCCGATGTCCCTGATGCCCTGACGCGCCCGGGAAATGCCGGCATCGACCAGATCACCGCGATCCGTCAGGGTGCCGATCGACATCAGATCGAGCCCTGCCCAATAGACCAGATTGTTGTCGAGATGGTTGATGCGATCGGCATCGCGGGTTTCCTCGGCAATCCGGATCAGCCATGGTTTGATTTGCTGGAAACGGTGATCGGCCTTGGTCGACGCGTTGGGGAAGCGCAGCAACGCCAGCGCGAAATCGGTCCCGGCCCAGGAGCGTTCGAAATCGCCCTGATAATTCGCGCCGATCGTCAGCAGCGCACTTCCGTTGGCCCAGCCTGCGAGCAAGTCCATGACGCAATCCAGATCGCGTTCATCGGCGGCCTTGTTGACCTGCGCAATGAACGCATGCAGCGGCTTGATGGCTTCCGCGTAACCGCCTGCATCCCGGTAGAAGCCGGGCGGGTCGACCGATGTCAGCGCCGGTGGCGCCTCGCATGTCCGGGCCACTGCCGGCTGCGCGAGGCAAGCAAGGACGATCGATACGCCGACCGCCGTTAAACGAACATCAAACTTCATTCCAAACAACTCCGCGAGCCACCGCGGAGACGAGACGCCGCGTCGTGAGCGCCGGCGCAGTCATCGACATACGCGCGCAACAGACAACCAAATCTAATGTGATGCGCACCAGAACCGAGTTCAGCTGCGGTTCAGATCTTGAAGCATCGTCCAACAATGCTCTGCCGGGCGCTGACGATCACGGGAATATGAAGGTAATCTGCGAAGACAATCTTTACAGATTACCTTCATATATGCAAGGATGACCGGCATGAACAATTCAGCGGCCCGTAACGGATCAGCGCGCACATCGGCGCTCGCCGAGGATCTTCGTTTGTTGATCGGAACGCTGAAGCGCCGGCTGCGTGAGCAGGGGCAGCGTGAGGATCTTCCGCCGTCCCAGGTCGCGGTCCTGCTGCGCCTCGAAAGGGACGGCCCCGCGACCGTGTCCAGTCTGGCGCGGTCTGAAGGGATGCGTCCGCAGTCGATGAGCTCGGCGATATCAGCGCTCGAGGCCGCGGGCCTGGTGCGCGGCGCGCCCGATCCGGACGACGGCCGGCAGACCATCATGTCGCTCACCGATAGCTGCCGCGAGCGGCTGCGCACCGGCCGTGCCGCGCGGCAGGACTGGCTGTCGCGCACCATCGCCGCGCGGCTGTCGGCGCGGGAGCAGGATGAACTCGCCGCCGCCGTCGGCCTGCTGAAACGGCTGGTCGCGGATTGATGCCGGCCGCGCCGCGCAATTGTGGAAACAGGAAGCGATCATGGCTCTGACGACGCTCGATCCGATCACCGCCCTCATTGTCGTCGATCTGCAATCAGGGCTCGTCGGAGCACCGTTCGTGCATCCGTTCGGAGACGTCGTGGTTCGCGCCCGCGCCCTCATCAATGCGTTTCGACGGCATGGACTGCCGGTCGTGCTGGTCAATGTCGACGGCACGGCACCCGGACGAACCGAGCGGCCGCGCCACAGTGGGCAATTTCCCGACGGCTGGACCGATCTGATTCCGGAGCTCGACCGGCAGCCGGGCGACATCGTCGTGACCAAGCGGACGTGGGGTGCGTTCGCCAGCACCGATATTGAGAAGCAGCTGCGCGCCCGCGGCGTCACGCAGGTCGTGGTAGCCGGCGTTGCGACCGGCACCGGCGTCGAATCCACGGCACGGCAGGCCTACGAAGCCGGCTTCAACGTCACGCTTGCGATCGACGCCATGACCGATGCGCGGCCGAACGCACATGACTACAGCATCGAACAGGTGTTCCCGCGGCTCGGCGAAACCGGCTCGACGCAGGCGATCATCGATCTGCTTGAAAGGACCAATGCGCATGAACTGGCTTGACCTCGTCGCCTACTTTTTCGGCGGCGCCTTCCTCACCAACGCGATCCCCCACGTCGTCGCCGGCATGATGGGCGAACCGTTCCAGAGCCCGTTCGCGAAGCCGCCCGGCGAGGGCCTGTCGTCATCGACCGTCAACATCGTGTGGGGCTTCTTCAACCTCGCCGTCGGATATCTCCTGGTCTGCCGCGTCGGCGACTTCGGCTTGAGAACGACAAGCGACGTCGCAGCGCTCGGTCTCGGCGGCCTGCTGATCGGCCTGTTGCTGGCGCGGCGGTTCGGACGGTTTCACGGCGGCAATGAACCACAGAGACCATGAGACGCGTCTTTCGATCGCTCACAAGCTTCAACTACCGTGTCTGGGCGGCCGGCGCGCTGGTGTCCAACATCGGCACCTGGATGCAGCGCGCCGCCCAGGACTGGCTCGTCCTCACCCAGCTGACGCAGCATAGCGCATCCGCCGTCGGCATCGTGATGGCGCTGCAATTCGGGCCACAGCTATTATTGATGCCGTGGAGCGGCTTTGCCGCCGATCATTTCAACCAGCGTAAGCTCTTGATGGCGACCCAGGCGACGATGGGCGCGCTCGCGCTGGCGCTTGGGATTCTCACTGTCACCGGACTGGTGCAGCTCTGGCACGTCTATGTGTTCGCGTTCCTGTTCGGCTGCGCGGCAGCGCTCGACGCGCCGGTGCGCCAGACCTTCGTGGCCGAGCTGGTCAGCGACACGAACCTGTCGAACGCGATCGCGCTGAACTCGACCTCGTTCAATGCCGCGCGGATGATCGGCCCCGCCGTCGCCGGCCTCATCATCGCCTCCGTCGGCACCGGCTGGGCGTTCCTGTTCAACGGCGCTTCGTTTCTTGCGGTGCTGACCTCGCTGACCCTGCTGCGCACCTCCGAGCTGCGTCCGAATGCGCGGGCCCATCCCACCAAGGGCAGCGTCATGCAGGGTTTCCACTATGTGTGGTCCCGCCCCGATCTCCGGGCGACGCTGATCATGCTGTTCCTGATCGGGACCTTCGGACTGAACTTTCCGATCTTCATTTCCACCATGGCGGTCGGCGTGTTCCACACCGATGCGCGCGGCTTCGGCCTGCTGTCGTCGGTGATGGCGCTCGGCACGATGTCGGGCGCGCTGCTGGCCGCGAGCCGCGATCAGCCGCGATTCTCTTCCCTGATGCTGGGCTCTGCGATCTTTGGCCTCGGCTGCACGCTCGCCGCACTGGCGCCGAGCTATTGGCTGTTCGCCGCCGCGCTCGTCGTGATCGGCGTCGCCGCGCTGACCGTCACCAACACCTCGAACGCGCTGATGCAGCTCTCGACCGAGCCCGCGATGCGCGGCCGGGTGATGGCGCTGCGGCTCGGCGTGGCGCTGGGCGGCACGCCGATCGGCGCACCGATCGTCGGCTGGGTCGCCGATCACCTCGGCCCGCGCTGGGCACTCGGGGTCGGCGCCGCCGCCGGCTTTGCCGCCGCGATCGTGGCCCTCGGCATGCTGTCGCGGGCAACCGCCGAAGCCGGCCATGGCAGCCTGCCCCCGGCGGAGTGAACCAGGGTCTCCTTCGGACGTGTGACCAGTCGCGTGGCAGTATCTGCGTCATTGCGAGCGAAGCGAAGCAATCCATCTCACCACTTGTGGAAACGTGGATTGCTTCGTCGCTAACGCTCCTCGCAATGACGGTATTAGACGCCTTGCAACACATCAGACGAAGGCGCTCAGTCCCGTGATCGACTTGCCGACGATCAGGGTGTTCATCTCGCGGGTGCCCTCATAGGAATAGATCGCCTCGGCATCGGCCACGAAGCGGCCGATATGGTTCTCGAGCAGGATGCCGTTGCCGCCCAGCAGCTCGCGCGCATAGCCGACCGTCTCGCGGCATCTGACGGTGCAGAACGCCTTCGCCAGCGAGGCATGCTCGTCCAGCATCACGCCCTCGTCCTGCATCTGCCCGAGCCGCAGCATCATCGCCTGCGTCGTGGTGACGTTGCCGAGCATCCGGACCAGCAGATCCTGCACCAGCTGGAAGCCGCCGATCGGCCTGCCGAACTGCTGCCGCTCGGTCGCATAACGCAGCGCGTGCTCATAGGCGCCCATTGCGCAGCCGACGGCAAACCACGCCACGCCGGTGCGGGTCATGCGCAGCACCTTGGCGGTGTCCTTGAAGGAGTTGGCGTTCTGCAGCCGGTCCGCCTCGGGCACGCGGCAGTCCTTCAGCGTGATCAGGCCGTTCTGCACCACGCGCAGCGCCATCTTGGTCTTGATCTTCTCGACCGAGAAGCCCGGATTGTCCTTGGCTACGACAAAGCCCTTGACCTGGTTCGAGCCTTCCTCGCGCGCCCAGATCACGTTGATGTCGGCGAAGGTGGCGTTGCCGATCCACTTCTTCTGGCCGTTGAGGATCCAGACGTCGCCCTCGCGCCGGCAGGTGGTCAGCATCCCGCCCGACGTCGCTGAGCCGACCAGCGGCTCCGTGAGACCAAACGAGCCGATCTTCTCGAAGCGCATCATCGCAGGCAGCCAGCGCTGCTTCTGCGCCTCGTCGCCGCACAGATAGATCGAGCCCGCCGAAAGCCCGGTGTGCACACCCCAGAAGGTCGCAACCGAGGAATCGACCCGCGCCAGCTCCATCGCGACAAAGCCGTTCAGCAGCCAGCTGCCGCCGGCCGCGCCATAGCCCTGGTAGCCGACGCCGCCGATGCCGATTTCGGCCATCTTCGGAATGATCGCGAACGGAAATTCGTCGCGGCTCCAGAACTCCTCGATGACCGGCGCGACCACGCCCTCGGTGAATGCGCGCACGCGCTGCACCAGCGCGCGCTCCTTGTCGTTGAGGACGGTGGCAATCCCGTAGAAATCACCATTGATCGGCGGCGGCGCGTAATCGGGCTTGGGTGGCCGTGTCGCCTGCGCGTTAGCCATGGTATGCTCCCTGATGCATGGCGATGCTTCGCCCTTATCGCGCTCCCGACAGGACCCACGCCCTGCCGGGATTCATCTCAACGTGACGTCAGGTTGGCTTGTTCGGGCGGACGCTGGCGCGGAACTCCTCGAAATTCTCCTTCATCCGGTCCTGGATGATCTTCACCGCTTCCGTGGTCGACTGCCGCGCCGTCGACGCGCTGTCCTGCGCGCCCTTGACCGCGATATCGAACACCTTTCGCGCGAACTCGGTTTGCAAGGCGAGGTTCTCATGAATCTTGCCGAGCGGTTTGTACTCGCGCGCCAAGGTCGAGGCCTCGCGCAAGCCCGCCTCAATCACCTCGCGCTGCTTCTGCGCCACCGATTGCGCGCCCTGGGCCGCAACCTTCGCGCTCTGGCCGAGCGCCTCGAGGTTCTTCTTCTGCGCCTGCAGCAATTCGTCCACGTTCAGCTTCGGCAAGCCGAGATCACTGCCGAACTTCCGCAGCATATCGATGTAAGAGGTATTGTCGGTCACGATATCCTCCCTGGTGGCTGTGTTTAAGGCTTCTGTCGCCCGCCTCCGGACGTTGGAACGAGATCCCTGAAGTAACTCGTCGTTCGCGAGAGCAGGGATGACGACACGGCCTGACGGCTCTCGTCGGCCAGAAACGCTTCGATCAGGTCGGCGGTTTCCTTTGGCCGCGTCACCATGAACAGGTGTCCGTCGTCGATCAGGCGCAGCTCGGCGTTCGGGATCAGGCTCGCCATGATCTGACCGTTGACCGGAGGAACCAGCGGATCGTCACTGCCCATCAGGATCAGCGTCGGCTGCGGCAGCGACCACAGCCAGGGCAGGCTGGTCCAGCCGGTCATCGCGAGCAGCTGATAGAAGTAGCCCATGCTGCGCGCGCCGTGCATCGCGGCCGCATGCCGGCCGATCAATGACGGATCGTCGCGAAACGCCCCGCCATAGATCTCGGCGGCGATCGTTTTCATGTAGCCCTTGTCGGTGTAGCGGCGCGGCGTCGCCATCTTCCACAGCACCGACGGGCTTGCCGGCACCATGGTGAAACCGGGCGCGGTCGCGGCGAGCACCAGGCGGCGACAGCGCTTTGGAAACTGATGCGCGAATTGCTGCGCGATGCCGCCGCCCCAGGACACGCCGGCGACATCGACCTCGGCATAGCCCAGCTCCGCGACGAGCCCGGCGGCAAGCCGCGCCAGGGTCGACGGACGATAGGGCCATGCCGGCCTTGGCGATCCGCCGACCCCGGGCACGTCGAAGATGATGGCTGTGGTGCCCGTGAGCGCGTCGAGGAACGGCTTCGCCAGCTCCCAATTAGCGCCGATCCCGTTGAACAACAGTAATGGCGGCCCGCTACCGTCGCCGTGCCGGATCGCGACCTGAAGCAGCTGGCCGTCGATCGCGATTTGCCGCGTCTCGATCGTGCCGCGCTGCCTAACTGGCGCCGGCCCGACCTTGTCAGCGCTGGTGAGATCGTCAGTCAAAGACGTAGGTCCCCGGTGCGGCGCCAAGGGATGGATAGCGCGCGCTGCCGAGCGAGGCGGGCGCCGCCACCTCGTCACCCGAACGCGCCTGCAGCCAGTCGCGCCAGTCGAGCCACCAGCTGCCCTTGCGCTTCTCCGCCGAGGCCATGAACGCATCGGGTTTGTCCGTGGAGATCGGCCCGATCATGAAGGACGCCTTCGGATTGCTCGGCGGATTGAGCAGGCTCTGCAGGTGCCCGCTGTTCGACAGCACGAAGGTGGTGCCCTCGCCCAGGATCTGCGCGGTCTTGTAGACGCCCTTCCACGGCGTGATGTGGTCGGTCACCCCTGCGACGACGTAGCTGTCGGCTTTGACCTTGCTCATGTCGATGGTCTTGTCGTTGAGCGTCAGCTTGCCGGCGTTGACGAACGGGTTGGAGAAATAGAGATCCAGATAGTCGCCGTGCAGCGCCGCCGGCAGGCGGGTCGTGTCGGCGTTCCAATAGAGAATGTCGAACGCCGGCGGCTGGTTGCCGAGCAGGTAGTTGTTGACCCAGTAGTTCCAGATCAGGTCGTTGGGCCGCATCCAGGCGAACATCCGCGCCAGGTCGTGGCCATCGACGATGCCGCGCAGCTGCGACGTCGCCTTGGCCGCGCGCATGGTCTCCGGCGTCATCAGGCAGCCGAACGTGCTCTCCTCGGCCGAGTTGGGATCGAGCAGGCAGACGGCCAGCACCAAATTCTTGATCTTCTTTTCAGTGGCGCTGCCGAGCGTCGCGAAATAGGCCGTCGAGGTGATGCCGCCGGAGCAGGATCCCATCATCGAGATGTCCGCGCTGCCGGAAATTTCGCGCGCCGCGTCGACCGCCTCGTCGAGCGCCGCGACATAGGTGTCGAGCCCCCAGTCGCGATGCGCCGCGGTCGGGTTGCGCCAGCTCACGGCAAAGACCTGGAAGCCGCTCTCCAGCAGGAAGCGAACCATGCTCTTGTCCGGCGACAGGTCGAGCGCGTAGTACTTGTTGATCTGCGGCGGCGTGATCAAAAGCGGCCGCTTCCTGACCGTCGGCGTCGTCGGGGTGTACTGGATCAACTCGATCAGCTCGTTGCGGAAGATCACCGCACCCGGCGTGGTCGCGAGGTTCTCGCCGACCTTGAACGCGTTCATGTCCACCATCGACGGCATGCCACGATTCTGCGTCAGGTCGCCGATATAGTTCTTCAGCCCGCTCCACAGGCTCTGCCCGCCGGTGTCGATGAACTTGCGGACCGCCGCCGGGTTGGTGAGCATCGTGTTGGTCGGCGCGACCGCATCGATCAGGATATCCGTGATCAGATGCGCGCGCTGCTTGTCGATGTTGCTGAGGCTGGTCTTGTCGACCAGGCCGTTGACCGCCTCGCCCCACGCCCGATAGGCCTTGAGCAGGCCGGAGTGCAGCGAGCTCTCCTTCCAGGTCGGATCGGCAAACCGCTTGTCGCCGGCCTTCGGTGCGCGCTCGGATTTGCCGGCGGCAATCGAGCCGAGCTCGCCGACGAACGACAGCCACTGCTCGGTCGCGACCTTCGGCTCGTTGATGACCGCCTTGAACAGGATGCCGGCGCCCTCGACGAGGTCCTGCCCCTGGATGCCGACCAGCGGATTGAGTGCCAGCGTATTCCTGGACGCCGCCTCGGACATGTCAGACGCCGGGGACTCCGGACTGCGATTTTCCGTGCTCATTGCTTTGCTCCCGCCGCGGGGATCAGAAGGGCCAGCGTTTCGGCGATCAGCGCCGGCTTCTCCGATCCTTCGACCTCCAGCGCGTTCAGGGTTTTCATGATCACCTGGCCAGCGTCCCTCGGCTCAACGCCAGACAGCACGACACGCAGCCGCACCCGCGCGCCTGATGGCACCGGCGCCAGGAAGCGCACCTTGTCGACCCCGTAGTTCAACCCGGCGGCGGCATCGCGCGGGATGATGCCGACCTGCATCGCCAGCGGCGCCACCATCGCGAGCGTCAGATAGCCATGCGCGATTGGACCGCGGAACGGACTCTCCCGCTTCGCGCGTTCGACATCGACGTGAATCCACTGGTGATCGCCGGTGCAGGACGCAAACGCGTCGATGCGTTGCTGATCGATCGTGACCCAATCGGAGAGCCCGAGCTCCTTTCCGAGGTGTTCGCCCAGGCCGGCAAGTGTGAGGTTGCTCATGACATCGTTCTCCACGATCTTTTCTCGACTGCACCGGAGCCGTCACATGTCGCCGTACAGCTCGCGCAGCTCCTTCCTGTTGATCTTGCCGACACTGGTCTTGGGAATGCTGTCGATGAACAGGATCTTGCCGGGGATGCCGTATTTCGAGATCACGCCCTTGTCGGCGAACAGCTTGAGATGATCCTTGATGGCGTCGTCGCTGAGGCCGTCGGTACCGGACGGTTTCTTGACCACGAGCGCGAGCGGCCGCTCGCCCCATTTCTCGTCCTTGACGCCGATCACCGCGGCCTCGGCTACGCCGGCGCATTGCGAGATCAGATCCTCGATCTGCAGCGAGGAGACCCATTCGCCGCCGGTCTTGATCACATCCTTGATCCGGTCGGTGATCTGGACGTAGCCGCCCGGGCTGACCACGGCGATATCGCTGGTGTGCAGATAGCCCCCCTCCCAGAGCTGCTCCGAGCCTTCGGGGTTGTTGAAGTAGCCCTGGGTAAGCCAGGGCGCCCGCAGCACGATCTCGCCGGGCGACTTGCCGTCATGCGGCACGTCCTTCATGTCGGGATCGACGATGCGCAAATCGACCAGCGGGCCGGCCATGCCGGCGCGGGTGCGGAATTCGACCTCGCCGTCAGGATCGCCGCTGAGATCCCTGGATTGGACATGGGACACCGCGGCAAGCGGACCGGTCTCCGACATGCCGTAACCCGCGAAGATGTCGATGCCGGCCTCCATCGCCTGCTTGGCCAGCGCCTTCGGCAACGCAGAGCCGCCGATCACCATCTTGAGGCCCTTGAGATCGACCTTGGCCGCAGCAGCGGCGTTGAGCAGCATCTGCAGGATGGTCGGCACGCCGTGGGTGAAGGTGACGCCTTCGCTCTTGATCAGCTTGACCAGCATCGCCGGCTCGTAGCGGCCGGGGTAGACCTGCTTGGTGCCGGCCAGCGTCGCCGACCATGGAAAGCCCCAGGCGTGAACGTGGAACATCGGCGTGATCGGCATATAGACGTCGTCGCGCGAGAAGCGCCCCTGCGACCCGGCCATGCCGAACAGTGCGAGACCGGCGATCGTGTGCAGCACGAGCTGGCGGTGGCTGTAATAGACGCCCTTCGGCAGACCGGTGGTGCCGGTCGTGTAGAAGGTGGTGGCCTGGGTGTTCTCGTCGAAATCGGGAAAGTCGTAATCCGGCGAAGCCGCCGCGAGCAGGCCCTCATACTCGCCGATGAAGGACAGGCTGCCGGTCTGCGGCGACGGCTTGTCCGACATCACGATCATCCGCTTGACCTTGGGCAACTGGGCCTTGATGCCCTCAAGCAATCCGACGAACTCTTCATTGACCAGCAGCGTCGACGCGCCGGCGTGATCGATCGTATAGGCGATCTGCTCCGGCGACAGGCGGACGTTCACCGTCTGCAGCACGGCCCCCATCATCGGGATCGCGAAAAACGCTTCGAGGAAACGATGGCTGTCCCATTCGAGCACGCCGACGGTGTCGCCGGGCTGGACGCCGGCCTTGCTGAGCGCCGAGGCGAGACGGCCGATCCGCTCTCTGGTCTGTCGATAGGTCTGGCGCTTGAGATCGCGATAGACGATCTCCTGGTCCGGCGCCTGGACGCTCGGCGTGTGCCAAAGCTGCTTGAAGATGAGCGGATAGTGATAGGCGGATTGGGCAGTCTGAATCAGCCTTCCAACCATGGAAGCCTCCCTCGACCCTGGCGTGTCCTCCGACCGTTGCGTCCGCAGTTCTAAGCGAGCGGATCGTGTGGTCTGCCGTGCTGCATCACGACGGTCTGATCGTGTGACATTAGGACGAAGCCTCGCGTGACGCCCGAGATTTGTGAAGGTCCGAAACGGACATCGGCGGGGTCTCAACCGGACAAGGTGCTCTCATCAATGGCGACGATCTTGCTGCTGCGCAGCAAGGGAGGCCCATTGATGAGTCTTGGGTTTTGGCGCGAACCGGCTATGTTCCAGGGGCTCGCGAACGGAAATCCACTCGGGCCAGGTTTGCGGCGCACTGCTTTCCGACCGAAGGGAAAGGCTGGTTCACTTTGCAACCAACCACGCGACTGAAGAGGCCTGTGGGCTCCCGCAACGATATCCTGACCGTCGGCACCGGCGACAAGGTCTATGAGACGACCAAGCTTGGCGCCGTCTTCGACATGCTGGCCGGCGCCGGCGTCCCGGCCGACGCCATCCTGCGCGACACCCGCGTTCCGCTGGCCGATGTCCACTCACCGCAGGCGCGGATTTCGCTGACGCAGCTGATGACGGTTTGTCAAAACGCGCTGCGCCTGTCGACCGACCGTCACCTGCCCTATCGCATCGGCGCATCGATCCACATCTCGACCTACGGAATGTACGGCTATGCGCTGCTGTGCTGCCCGGACTTTCGCAAGGCAATGGAATTCGCGATGCGCTACCACGCGCTCGCCGCGCCGCTGGCGACGATCGAATTCAGCGAGGACAAGGCCCATGCGAGATGGACCATCGAACCCAATCTGCACGCACTTGCCGATTCCGCGCTGTACCGGTTCGTCGCCGAGATGCAGATCGGCATCCACATTTCGCTGATGCGCGACATCATGGGACCAAGCTTCGCTCCCTTTGAAATCACGCTCGCCTATCCGCAGGCACAGGATTTCGATCTTCCGCTCGATCATGTCGGGTGCCCGGTGCGCTTCGATCAGCCGGCCAACCAGATCGTCTTCAAGGCGCAGTTGCTGGACCGGAGAGCCGATCTCGGCAACAAGACGACGTACCCGACCATCGTCGCCCTCTGCGACGCCTTGCTCGGAGACTTGAGATTGCGGACCGGCGTGGCCGGAAAAATCCGCGCCATCCTGCTTCGCGACATCGCCAATCCCCCGACTTTCGAGGCGATCGCCAAGCTGCTCGGCGTGAACGACCGGTCGTTGCGCCGCCAGCTTCGTCAGCAGGGCTTTTCCTTCCGGGGGCTGCACGACGAGCTGCGGACCCAGATTGCGCTGAAATATCTCCGCAGCACGACGCTGGCCAATGACGACATCGCATTGGCGCTCGGCTTCAGCGATGCAGCAAACTTCAGGCGTGCGTTTCACCGCTGGACCAACAAGGCCCCGAGCGATATCCGCGGCGAATGATTGCGGGCCGCGATCGCTCACCGCCTCGCTTGCAAGGACGTCGGCGCTGGAGCGTTTTCGAGCGAAGTGGAGACCGGTTCGCGTGGAGAAAACGCGTCAAACAGGAATCTAGAGCCCGCTCCGATCCGATCGGAGCGGAAAGGCTCTAGTAAGCGTAGGACGTCTTGCCCGGCTGCACGGTCAGCCGAAAGGCGACGTCGGTCGAACCGTCCATCAGCTCGATCAACTGGTCACACACCAGGCATCGAAACTCGCCGGCGATGCCGCCCTTCGACGTCAATTCGATCCGGCGATAGCCGGCCTGGCAATGGGGGCACGTCACGTCAGATTTTCGCATGGAATCAGCAAACCGTTGCTCTCTCTATTTTCCATATGCCCATCGTCAGAAATGTGACGGCGTCACGATCTGTGCGAAACAGACGGTGTCTTCGCTGACGTTATCGATGACTGTAAACGGGTGCTGGCGGGCGGTAGGGAAACGCCGAGACCCCGAAGTTGCGGCCATATTGCTGCTGCACCGCCGGGACGTTGACCACGCCCACCTTGAGGTCCTGCGATTTCGCGTCGATCGGCGGCGTGTTGGTGACGGGCGGATTGACCTGATCGACCTGCTTCTTCAACCGCTCGTTGATGCAGCCAAGCGAGGCCGCATCGCCGCAGCGCTCGGCCGGCGCGCCGCCGCCGCCACCTCTTGCCGCAGCCCGGCCGGTGCCGCCACTGGCGCCGCGGTTAAGGTTGAGCGCCGGCGGCGGTGTGCCGACGACAATTTCCGGCAGCGGCGTGTGCTGCTGCGCCTGCGCCTGCATCGCCGACAATCCGCCAACGGCGACCGCCAACATGATCACTTTCATCGGTGCTGCTCCTTGCAGAACCAGACTTGTTTCAAACGATAGGAAGCCAAGGGCTGATATCAAGCGAGGATATCAAGGTAACGATATGAATTCGGGCAACGCGGCCTTGCTATTTCCCTCCCCGGGCCTGGATCACAAGCGCATTGAGCCGCGTGTTGAGCGCGACGAGATCGACACGGCCGATGCGTCCGCCGCCGCCGAGGCATTTACGGCCACATCCGCCGCCACCGCCACGGCCCGGTTCGCCGAAGGTCGCGACCGGTACGGTGCCGGTCACCCGAAAGCCGCGAGCAGACAGCCGGGCGCGCACCGCCACGCAATAATTCACCGACAGATAGGAGAAGCGGGTCTCGCCATGACCGGCGCGGTACTTCATGACCGCGGTACACAGGTCGCCGCCGGCAAGGCGCCATGCCTGCGCAAGATACATGACGCCGAAGTGAATGTTGTTTTCGGGAATCGCGAGTTCGGCAAGCGAGCCGGAAAAACCGAGCATGCGCGCGGTCGACGGCAGCAGCTGCATCAGCCCGATTTCGCCGACACCGCCGATCACGTCGGGATTGTAGCCGCTCTCCACGCCCATCACCGCCTCGGCGATCTCGGGCGCGAGCCCGCTTCCCGCAGCCTCCTTCTCGATCAGCGCGCGATAGCGCATACGCGCGTCCGACACCGCGGGCTGGCTTACCGGCGGAGGCGGGAGCGTTTTCCCCCCGGCGTCCTTCGCCGCATCTTTGGCCGGTACGGGCGGCTTTGCCGTGGCGTCGGCTGAAGGGTCTGCCGACTCGACGGCGGCAAAGCGCGTGCTGAATGACGACGCCGGCGTCTCTCCCTCGGCATGGGCGGGCTGAACAAGACAAAGCGCGAGCACCAGACCGCCGGCTGCGATGCGGCTGCCCCGGTGACGAGCAGGATCAAGCAGCTTCCGCCATCGGCTGAAGCTGCCCGCCTTCATCGTTGAGACACCGTCATTCATCGATCGCTTACGGCCCTGATCGTCGCGTGTCCGCATGATCTACTGGATGGTGGGAACTGCCTCCGCTTCCGCGGCGTGCTCATGCGCCGACTGCTGGGCCGGCGCACTCGGCTGCGGGGCAGCCGCCGCGGCATTGCGGCCGACGATCTTCGGCAGCTCCTCGCGCAGATAGGCGATCAGCTCCTGAACCAGCCGGTCCCAGACCTCGATCTGCGCCCGCACAAAGTTCGGCGCCACGCCGCCGGCCACGGAGACATCGAGGCAGAACATCAGGAACGGCTGGCTGAACTGCAGCCGCCCGAATCGCCGCGTCGTGTTCCAGCGATTGACGAGGTCGAGCGGCAGCTCGCCCTGCACCTGAAGCGTGGTGACCAGCGTGGCGTCGACAAAACTCTGCTCCTCGCCGACGAGCTGGTTTCCTGGACGGATCTCGAAGCCGATCCCCGCCGTCGCCGAGCGCAGATAGGCCGTGTTGGCGACCGGATCGGTCAGCGTTTCGACGCGATAGCCGACATTCTGGAAGCTGTCGCGCAATCCGTCGATGGTGAGCTTGGTGATGATCTCGGACATCTTCTATCTCCGTATTACTTTTTCGACGCGTCGAGCAGGCTCGACAGTGCAAGCTCGTTGAGGACGGGCGGATGCTGCTTCAGCAGCTCGGCGAGATAGGCCCGCCGCATCATGTTCGACCGCTCGGAGCGGATCTGCAGCACCAGCTGGTCGCGCACTTCCGGCAAGGTGCGGGTATAGGACGCCTTGGTGTCGAGCAGCTTGATGATGTGCCAGCCGTCGTCGAGCTTGATCGGCTCGGACACGCTGTTCTTGGCGAGCCCCATCACCTGGTTGCGGATCTCCGGACGGATCTGGCTCTCGGCAACCCAGCCGAGGTCGCCGGCATCCTTGGCGGCGTTGTTGTCGCCGCGCGCGATCGCCGCGAAGTCGGCTCCCGGCGCCTTCAGCTTGCGCTGCACGTCGTCGAGTTCCTGCTTCACCTTGTCCTCGGCGGCCTTGTCGCCCTCCTTCGGAGCGGCGACGAAGATCTGCGCGAGCTGGAATTGCCGCGGCATCAGGAATGCGGCGCGATTGGCCTCATAGACCTTCTGCAAATCGTCTTCGCTCGGGAAATTGGCCGGCGGCGTCGACACCGATTGCAGGTAGAGCTCGACCACCGCGCCCTCGCGTGCCCGGTCGAGCTGCGCGGCGACGGCAGGTTGCTGATCCCACTTCTTCGCCACCGCCTCCTGCAGCACGAGGCGGTTGGCGAGCAGCAGCCGGACCGCCTGGCTGAGCATGGCCGGATCCTTGGCCAGCGCAGCCTGCTCGCGCGGCGCGAGGGCTGCGACATAGCTCCGGAGATCATCGGCCGAGACGTTGGTCTCGCCGACCCGCGCGATGACATTCTCGGGCGCGGCGGGCTTCGGCGCAGCCGCGACCGACGCGGGCGTGGCGGCAGCTTGCGCCTGTGCCGCAGGCTGTGGCTGCGGCTTCCTGACCGGAGCCTGCACGGCGCGCGGCGCGGGAGCCTGGGTCTGGGCCTGCGTCTGCGCCGAGACATCGAGCGGCGCAACGAAAGCTGCGACGGCGGCGGCGAGACCGATCGACCGAAGCGGCTTCACAATAAGGGCGGTCGTCATGGATTCACCTTCTGATCGAGAAATTTGTCCTGGCTTTCCTGCAGCTGATTCTGGATTTCGACGCGGCGCTGCTGAATCATCGGCTCGCGCGAGACCACGATCTCGCCGATGGTCAGATCCTTGTAGCGCTGCACCATTTCCTTGCCGGCCTTGATCAGCTGGGTGTTCTTGGCGACGCAGCTCTTGGTGCTGGCCTTGTAGGCGGTGGCCTCGCCTTCGAACTTGGCCCGCTCGGCGTCCTTGGTGCGGGCGACGGTGGCCGCTTCCTCATAGGCCGACTTCCACTTCTCCAGCGTCTCATCGCGTTCGGCGAGCCGTTGATTGAACTCGTCGACGGCGTCGCGATGCTCCTTGTCGGCTTTCTTCAGCTGCGCCTTGAGGTCGTCGACCTCCTTCTTGGCCGCCGCCTTCTCGCGATCGGCGTCGGCGACCTTGGCCTGCAACGCCGTGCGCTGGTCTTCCAGCGCACGGGTCTGCGCCGTCGCGCTGCGCAAGGCGTCGCGCAGGCGGTCGGTCTCGGACTGGGCGAATGCGGTGCCGGAGCTCAATGCTCCGATCGCCATCATCAGGACGAAGAGTGCGGTGCGCATGGTCAGAACTTCGCGTTGAGGTCGACTTGCAGGACGTCGACGGCATAGGGGCTGCCGGCGATGCTGTTGGCGCTCATCCAGCGCAAGGTCGCCCAGACATTCTCGCCGAGACCGATATTGCCGCCGACGAAATAGCCCTTGAGGTTAGTGCCGCCGAGACCGAAGTCGGAGTCGGCGAACGCATCGATGGTGGCGTCGGATTCGAGGTATTTGTAGCCGGCGTGGACGTTCCAATCCCAGAGATGCTTGATCTCCCTGTTGCCGACGGTGACGCGGCCGAGCCAACCCTGATTGCCGCCGTTGAACGGGCCCGGCGTGGTGCCGCCATCCGGGCTCGGCCCGCGGTTGTTCATCAGCACCCCGTAGGTTGCCGCGGCCGCGTTCATGAAGGAGCGGCTGAACGCGGTGTTGTAGACATACTCGCCGTCGAGCACGATGTGGGTCGGATGGAATTGTCCGAGATCGAGCTGTCCGCTGACAACGACCGGCCGATATTGGCTGACCAATCCGAAATATTCGAACTGGTTGATCGTGCCGCCATTGTTACCGGTGCCCGGAGGATCGGCGATGATGTTACGCAGCGGGAAATAGGTATTGCCCTTCTGCGCGAACGACGGCCGGGTCAGGTCGGTGTCGCAGACGTCAGATGCGGACGAGACCCTGCAGGGGCTCGAGAACTGGCCCTGAACATTGTCGAAGTCGTAGAAGGCAACGCCGAACCGGAATGAGTATTCCGGGCTGAACCGGGCATTGAAGCCAACCTGGCCTCCCAACAGCCACTTGTCGTGGCTGGCAAACTTGCTCGGCGGCGAGTTCAGGTTGCTCGGATCGGCCGGTAGATTGCTGCCGGCATTGAAATCGGTGTTGTAGATCGGGAACGCACCGCCCACGGCAAACGGCGTGAAGCCTTCCCAAACCTCGTGCTTGGCCTGAACGGCAAGACCGTCGAAGCCGAGCTCCTTATACCAGACCAGATCGGTCGGCGACCAAAATGGATTGTCGATGCGACCCGCCGAGATCCTCAGATCGTCGCCCCAAGATTGCCAGTTGATGTAGCCGCGATCGAGCCAGACGCCATACTTCGAGAAGTTGCCGCCACCACCGCCAAGGGTCTGGTTGGTCGACACCGGCGAGCTGTTCTCGCCGGTGGCAATGCGCAGGCCGGCAGTGAACCCGTACAGCAGGTCGGCTTCCATGCCGAGCCGGCCGCGGAAGCGGAACTGGTTGCGATCTTGCGTGGCGTCGTAGGTCGGACCAAACGCGGTGCTCGAAATGTCATATGGCGACCCGGTATTGATCGCGTTGTAGTTGGCCGCGCCGGCCTGGTCGTTGCCGGTCGGGAAATAGGCACCCTGATAGCGAACGCGCGCATCGCCGTAGAAGCGGATGCGTTGCGCCCATTCCGGGTAGGTTCCGGGCGACGCCCAGTTTTCTTTCTGCGCCTTGGCCATCACCTCCTGCTTAATCTCTTCCCGTAACTGTCTTTTGACGACTTCGGGAACGTAGGTGACGTGCCGCGTGCCGGGCGGTTGTGCCGCCGCGGCGGCGGCGGTTGCCGCCTTGGTGGCGTCGTCGGCCTTGGTCGTGGCGTCCTTGGCGGCCTGGCGGGAGACATAGGCCTCGTCCTCGGCTTGCTTGATCAGCGCCTGGGCCTGCTCCTCCTTGAGGACGCCCTGCTGCACCAGCAGGTTGACGAGATTGACGGTGGCATTTGACGATGTCGGCTTGGTGCTCGACACCTTTGGCTTCTTTGCGTCAGTCCGCTTTGCCGCGGCGGCGGGACCCTGCTCGGCGGCCTGGTCCGCGGTCTGGCCCACGGCCGGCGTTGCGCAGGCGAGCGCGCTCAGCGACACCGCAAGCGGCAACGCGTGCCATTCTGCGTGAGCTCGTTTCTTAAACATCAGTCCCCCAGTTCTCACTCGCACATTGAATTTCGAAGGTTGGTCGTTCGTCAGTCGGTCTCGTCAGCTTGGCCGTCGCGCGGTGACGCGCGTGACCACCGGCATCGGCATGTCCTTGGGTGGCGGCTCGCGCAGCGTCAGGCTGCCGATCACCTCGTTGCGAAGCGCCGCATCGATCTCCGGATTGCCGGAGGACGGCGTCAGGACGACGCGGGTGACGTGGCCGGAGCCGTCCACCCACAGCCGCACCTGGATTTGCGTCGCCATGTTGCGGGTCTTCGGATTGGCGCGGATCGCCGCCTCGACCTGCGAGGTGATGATCGTGGTGTACCAACCCCAGCGGCTGCCACCGCCGCCGCCTCCGCCATACGGGTTGCCGCCGGGCTTGCCGCCGAGATTGAACAGATCGCCGGGTCCCGTCGGCTTTGCATCGAGCGACAGCGGACCGGGCGGCTCGTCGTTCTTGGCATCCTTGGCCGGTTCGTCCTTCGGCTTGTCGACCGGCTTCTCTTCCTTGAACTCGGGCTCCGCCATCTTGGGCTGCTCGATCATCTTCTGCTCGGGCTGCGGCTGTGGCGGCGGAGGCGGAGGTGGCGGCGGCAGCGTCACATTGACGATGGTGAGATCGCGCACCTGACGCGGCGGCGGCAGATCGTCGTGACCGAGAAAGAAATAGACGATGCCGCCGACGAACAGCGCGACCACCGCGCCGTAGCGCAGCAGTGCACTGCGCTCGCCCTTCCGGGCGGCCGTGTTGCGGGCAGCGGTCGGCGGCGCCGCGGCTGTTGCGGGCGCGACGGCAGCATCGTGATCGTCGGCTGGCGGCGCGGCACGCGCGTTCTGGTCCCGCATCGGCGCGTTCATGGCGCCGCCTCCACCGAGGCGCGGTCGAGCAGCCTGTCATTGACGTATTGCATGACGAAGCCGGCAAGCGCGTCGAAGTCCGTGGTCTTCAGGATGACCTTGGTGTCGGGGCCTGCTTCGATCGCTGCGTGAAAGGTCTCGACATCGCTCAGATAGTCGACATAGGCGGTCGCGTCGATCGAGAGGCGGGTCCACGGGCATCGCGAGATCGTCAGCCGCAGCGGATTGTCGGCGGGCTCGCGGCCGGCGACGCGCCGGCGCAACAGATCAGCGAGCTTGACCAGCAGGGCCTCGCCATGGACGGGAAATGCCACCACCTCGCCGCGCGGTTCCTCGCGCACATCCGCGGCGACCGGTACCACACCGAGTTCCGTGCCTATGCCGCTGCCGATCGACACCTGCGACACGGGCTCAGCGCGCACGACATCTGCGGCACCGCAGCCATGATCGAATGATCGCATCATGCTGCTCAGCCATGTCCGCAGCGTCCTGCGCTCGGTCAGCGGGAAAGGTGATGGCTGCGTGATCATGGCGTCGCTTTCCGACTGGCTCACTTCACGAGCGGCTTGGTGGCGAGCCCGACCTGGCTCAGGCCGATACGGCTGAGCAGATCGAACACATCCATCACGCTCTGGTACTGCGCCTGCGCATCGCCGCGCAGCACCACCGGAAATTCCGGCGTCAGCGCCTTCTGCTGAATCAGCCGCTGCTCGAGTTCGGCCAGGGTCACCGGTATGGTGTCGAGGAAGATCTTGCCGTCATTGGCGACCGTGATCGCCTTGGTGGTCTGGGTCGCAAGGCTCGGCGCCGCCGAGGCCTTCGGCAGATTGACCTTCTGGCCCTGCACGGTCGCCGTCGTCATGATGATGAAGATCACCAGCAGCACGTAGGCGAGGTCCAGCATCGGCGTGATGTTGATGTCGTCATAGGGCTTGGAGTCGGCCTGGATCTGCATGGCCGTTACTCCGCAGCGATACGGTGTTCGATCGGGCCCGGCCGGTCGGCGGAATAGAATTCCGCCATCTTGGTCACGAACTCGTCGACGAAGACCTGAATATCGTTGGTCAGGTCCTTGATCCGGGAGATCAGGTAGTTGTAGCCGAACAGCGCCGGGATCGCGACGCCGAGACCGGCGACGGTTGCGACCAGCGCCGCAGCGATGCCGGGCGCGATCGCGTTGACGTTGACGTCGCCGCTCGCCGCGATCGCCGCGAAGGTGATCATGACGCCGACCACGGTGCCGAGCAGGCCGAGGAACGGTCCGCCGGAGATCGCGATGGTCAGCACCACCATCAGGCGGTTGAGGCGCTGCATCTCCTTGACGACGCCGGAGTCAAGCGCCGCGCGGATCGCCGCGATCGAGACCGCCGACAGCACCGGAGCGCGCTGCGAGTTGCTGAAGCGGTGGCGGATTTCCGCGGCGCCGATGCGGTAGATGCGGTAGAGCGAGGACGAGCGCATCATCTTGGCGTCAGCCTCGGTGAGGCGTCCGCCCAGCGTCGAGATGTCGTCGGCATCGCCGCGATCCAGCATGGTGAGATCGGCCGCGATCTCGCGGAAGCCCTTCATGAACTGGGCATTCGCCTTGGCCTGCTTGCTGAGATACGAGGCTCTGTCGAACATCACCACCCAGCTGACCGCGGCCATGATCAGCAGAATGCCGATCACCACCCAGCCGTCGAGCGTCACCGACTTCAGGATCACCGCGAAGTAGCCGGACAGCCAGCTTGCAGTCTCCTCGTCGACGCTGAAGGCCATCAGCTTGGCCTGGTCGGGGCCCTGCCCGATCGCCATCACCTTGATGAGTCCGGCGGGCCGCGCGACCTTGCTGATCTGCAGCTCGTCGATGTCGCCGACGAAGCCGGCCATCGCGGCGGCTACAGGCGCCGGTGCCGGCGTTGTCGCTGCATCCGGCGTCGCCGCGGGCGCGGCGCCACCGTCCGCAGCCGACGCATCAGGGGGCACTGATGGTGTTGCTGCGGACGGGGCCGTCGCAGGCGCGATCGGAGACGCACTGGAGGTCGACGAGTCTCCTCCGATCAGGCCAACGGTATTGAGGGCGGGCAGGCTCGCGCTGAGCGCGGCGTAAGATACGCCGTCGAGATAGAGCGTGACCTGACCGTTTCCGGCAACGACGGCGACATGATGCCAGCTGCCGGCCGCCACCGGCGCTCCGGCGCCCGAGCGCTGCACGGAACCCGCGTTGGTGACTTCGACAAACGGGCTGCCATTGTCGACACCGATGACCAGCGCGTTGGCGCCGTCACGCCGGCTGAACAGCGCGGCGTTGGCCTGCAAGGCGGCCGGCTTGATCCAGGCCGACCAGGTCAGCGCAGCACCATCGGGCGATGCGAGCGACGGCGAGGCCGGCACGGTTACCGGCGCGCGGCCGTCGAGCCGCAAGCCGGTCCCGATCAGCGAACCGTCCGCCGGCTGGCCGACGCTTTGGGCGTTGTTGGCCCACACCGAGGAATCGATCGCCGGCGTGCCGCGCTCGTTGAAGTGATAGACCGTCAGCGTATCCGGATCGTAGGTGCCCTTGGGATCGCTGGTCGCGAGCGCTTTCTTGTTGCCGTAATAGAGCCAGATATCGGTCCGCGCGCCCGGCGCGATGTTCGGCACCGCGCCCCAGACCAGGCCTTCGCCGAGCAGCGAATCGAACTTCTCGATGTGATGCTTCAGCGGCGTCTTGTCGTCACCGGCGACGAACCGCAGATCGCTGCCGTCGTCCTTCGCCGCACTGAACCGGAAATTGCCGACATGCAGCCGCACCAGCACCGGCGCCCCGCCGATCGGATCGGTGACGTTGGCGCCCGACGCGCTGGCATCGATCGTGATCTTCTTGCGCAGCGACCATTCGTCGTTCCACCACGCATTGGCGGGCGCGAGCGACGCCACCAGGGCGACGAGCCCGAACAACAATCCGGTCGCGGCGTTCGCAATGCCTCGGCGCAGCGCCGGCCGGCGCGTGCCCCGCTCGAGAGTAAGACCCATCCCCATCAGAATTCACCCCAGATTCGGAAGTTCACGCGCGGACTGTTTGCGTGCGTGTATTGTTGAGCGACCCCAGGCACCGAAAGCGCGACCATGCCGTTGAAATATTCGAAGGTCTTGAATCGCGTGCCGAGGCCGTAGCTCCATGCGACGAATGACGATTGCTGATCAGGCAGCGGCTGCTGGATCGACGCGTAACCGGCATCGAAGAACGTGAAGAAGCGCCAATCGTTGAAGGTGATGAAGCGCGGCTTGCCGTCGCCGGTTTCGCTCTTGAGCTCGCCTTGCAGCATGCCGCCGACATTGGGCGTGCGCAGCTCGAAATTGGCGACCGCGCCGTTGTCGCCGAGCACCTCGGACTCGAGGTAGCCGCGAACGGTATCGAGACCGCCGAGGCTGAACTGCTCGCTCGAGACCAGCGGGCCGTCGGCAATCTGGCCCTGCACCTTGCCGTAGAGCTGGAAGCCTTCCGGCAGCTCCTGGGTATGCGAGACGTCGAGGTTGAGGTGGGCGAAGCTCGGCGAAGCCTTGAAGCGCTTCGCGTCGAACTCGTCCCACGGGCTGCTCAGCGTCCGAATGTTGTAGGTGACGCCGGCATTGAACTGCGTCGTGAACTTCTCTTCCTGGAACGTCGCCCCATAAGTCGCGACGACGGGATAGTAAGTGACAGGTGACGAGAACCCGTCGGTGCCGAGCTTCACGGTCTGGTCGAAATGCTTGTAGTCCATACCGACCGACAGCGTGTGGAAGAGACCCTCGCGCGTCGGCAGTGTGATCACGGCGCGCTCGCCGATGATCGTGCCGGGACCGACCACATTGGTGCCGCCGATCGTCGCGACATTGCTGTTCGACTTGACGCTGTAGAACAGCAGATTGAGCCAATCGGCGTTCGGTATCCGCGCCATGTAGGAGCCGGAGAACACCTCGGCATCGCTCGGGCGCTCCGGCGCAACCTGATAGGTGAAGCTCAGGGAATGCCCGAGCTGCCATAGATTGTCGTAGTGCACGGTGGCGGAGACGCGGCTCGCCGTGGTGGACGGCGATTGCCGGTTGTTGGCTTCGAGGCTGGCGTGGAACGGCGCCTTGTCCTCGACATTGAGATCGACGTCGACGGTGCCCGGCGCCACGCCGGCGCGCAGCGCCGGAGTCACGCGGCGATCCGGCCACTGGTTGAGCGACACGATGTCCTTGGTGACGTCACCGAAATTGGGAACGGTGCCCTCCTTCAGCGAAGGCGCGCTGTCCTTGATCCGGTCGAGATCGAAATAACGCGAATTCTTCACCCGCAGGCGCCCGACCTTCAGCTCGGTCACCTTGAGGGTGACCACACCGCCGGTCACGTTCTGCTGCGGGACCGCGACGCTGACGGTCTGGAAGCCCTTGTCGTGATACGCCTTCTCCAGCGCGGCCCGCGCCTTCTCGACGTCCTCCGAGGTCTTGCCCGGACCGAGGAACGGATAGATCGCCTCCTCGATCTCGACCTGCGGCAGTCTATCGGCGCCCTGCACGGCGAAGTCGTCGATGTCGAAGCGCTGCAGCGGCGCCGACGGCTTCTGCGCCGGTGCATTCGCCTGCGCCGGCTGCTTGTCCGCCGCCGGCGCTGCCGCTGTAGCCGCAGCCGCATCTTTCGCTGCTTCCTTCGCCGCGCACGCCGGAACGATGGCTGCTACGGAGCCAACCACGGTGAGCGCCGCAGCCGACACGCGCAACCCGATCCGGCATCGCTGACGATGCCCGAAAACCCGATGATCTCTTCGACTACGCACAGACGTCCCACTTACTTCGCGCAGACGCGCGCCATCGCGACAGGAAGGCCGCGATGACGACGCCTTACTCAGAAGACGACTGGGCGAACGCAAACCCGCAAAAGAATCTGCGGCGGCGCAAAAGAAATTTTTGGTTTGTTAGGAAATCGAGCGACGCGGCGCCGATTCGTTCGACTTTAGCCCCGTTCCGATTGCAGCGGACGGGGCTAAAGATCTCTTTGATGCGTCTGCTTCACGCGAACCGGTATCCATCCCGCATCAAGTGCGGGACAGGCTTCGCTCGAAAACGCTCCAGGTCAACTCATCAGCACCACACCGCCGGGCAGCGATGTGATCCGCGCGCCGAACAGTTGCTCGACCTGGGCGACGAAATTGTCGAGCTTGTCGACCTGGAAAGTGCCGTTGACCAACCGGCGTTTCAGTTCCGCGTTGGTAATGATGATCTTTCCGGCGCGGTACCGATTCACTTCGTCGACGACGCTCGCCAGCGGCCGGTCGCGGAAGATCAACAATCCGGTCTGCCAGGCCGCGACCTGCTTGGCGTCGACCGGAAGCGATGCCTGCAGGCCCGCGCGCGAATAGGTGACCTGCTCTGCTTTGCGAAGCTGTACGGAACGGCCGTCCTGCTCGACGGTGACCATGCCGTCGAGGCACGTCACCGAAACCACGCCATCGAGGCAGCGCGCGTTGAAATCGGCCTGCTGCGCGCTGATGCGGCCGTCGCGCGCCAGCATCACCAGCGGCGTCGACGACGACCTTCGGGCGACCACCGAGGCCTCGCCCGAAATCAACTCGACCCGCGTCTCGTTCGGCGTGGGCCGCAGCGCAAGGCTGGTCTGGGTGTTCAATTCAACCGAAATGTCGGGCGCCAGCATCACCTTGCGCTGTTCGCCCTTTCCGGTCCGGTAGTCGGCCGAGAGCTCCTCGATCGACGGCCACATGTCGAGCGGCGGGCGGATCATCACATAGCCGGCTGCGGCTGCGATCGCACCGCCGAACACGATGCGGCGCGTCAAGAGGCGTGATGGCCGGGGCGTCAACGCCACCACGGGGGCCGCGGCGGCCTGCTCATCGGCGAGTTCCTTTGCCGCGGCGCTGGCGCTGCGGAGCAGCCGGACAGCCGCCCTGAAGGCATCCTCGTGGTCGGGACTCTGCGCGCGCCAACGTTGCAACGCGTCGACATCGGCGCGCGTCGGCGCGCCGGCTTTCAGCCGAACAACCCAGTCAAGCGCCTCGTCCAGCAACGGATCGGGCCCGGAAGTGCGGGTCGGCTCGGTCACGACGGATTGCTCATCACCCTGCTCGCCAAACCTCAACCTCCCAATCGCGTCGAGCACATAGCGAAGGTCGCTATATAGACGATTCCGACGGCAGCAGGGCACCGCAATCGGCCGTTGGGCACAACGCAACCAGAAACATCCGGCAATAGCAGCTTGCACCGGGTCGCGCGCCGGCAGTCCTCGCGGCGATCGCATGCCAGGCCGACCAGGCCTGCACGTGTTTTCAGGCGGCGCAACACTTCCGGCGAACCTTTCCCAGGCACCCAAACGGCCCTTATGAGATCGCTCTCTACCCTATAGACGACGGAAAGCCGGCTATCCCGCAGAACGGAGGTTGAAAATCCTGCAGCTTGTGCCCCTGATTTCAGGTCAAGCGCCTGCAGTTGTTGGAAATAGTTCCGGCAACAAATTTCGACGGCCGGCTCCGCGTGACAGTGCGCGTCGCGGCCGCGGCGAATGCGATCACGTACCGGGACGAGGACCGCCGAGACGACGGATCAGAGTATAGTCGAGGCAATCGGCACAATGGCTCAGGGCCAACTTCAAATCGCTTTCCACCGTTCGCACGCTGACGCCGAGGCGGGTTGCCACGTCGCTCGGCGTCCGTCCCTCGATCGTAATACTATAAAGCACATCGCGCGGCCGCTCCGGCAATTCGGCCAGCGCCCGCTTGAAAGCATCAATATCGGAGCGGGCCTCGACGATTCTCGCCGGGCTCGGTCCGTCGTCGCTGACGTCGAGCAATGAATCGATTTCGGCCGCGCTGACGCGGAGATTCTGCGCCTTCTGGCGATCCCGGGCGATGTTGATCGCGATACGGAAGATATAGTCGGCGGGGCTGCGGATCGGCACGGCGTCAGTGACCCGCTCCAGCCGCAGGAACGTCTCGTGCAGGGCTTCGTACGCGAAGTCCGACGATCCCAGACGGCGGGTCAATTTCCTGACCAGCCCGTCGTAGTTCTCTGCAAGCTGGCCCCGCAGCCGCACTTGATTGATTTCAGCCACGTTTCGCGGCCTCCCAGACACCAGCCCGATATCCAGATTGAATTGTTCTTGAAGCTGCCCGTCTCGTAACGGCCGCGCACAACACATTTATGACGGCAACAAGTCGACACCGAACGACACGCAAGCTGGTTGCATCGCGGTCACATCCAAACAATGAACTGCCGCTCGCGCTTGCGAAGCCGAACGGGTCCGCGCAATTGGATCAGGCCGGGTCGAAGACCAAAGTGATCTGAATATTGAGCCGGTCGGGCAGCGCCGACGGGATCAACGGCAGCGGCTGCGCCCGCCGGATCGCGTCGACCGCAGCCTTGTCGAGCACGGCCTGTCCGGAACTGGTCTTGACCCAGACATCGAGCAGGGTGCCGTCCCGCTGCATCGAAAACAGCGTCTCGACCGCCCCGTGCAGCCGACCGAGCCCCGCCGCGTCCGGATAGCGCTGGTAGCGTGCCACGTGGCGAAGCAGCGCCTGCTGAAATTTCACTGCGACACTGTTGGGCGGCGCATCGGCGGGCGACGGCGTCGGACGCAGGCTCGGCACGGCTGGCTCCGCCGGCATCGGCTCCCGCGCCGGGGCCGCGGTCAGATTGTCGAGCGGCGGATCGGAGCTCTCCAGCGACACCTCGGTCAGGCTCGCGAGGGTCGCGGTTTGCGGCTGCAACACGGGCGCAACCGGAATCGGCGCAGGTGATGGGCTCGGCAGCAACCGAACCTGGACGATCGAGCTCTGCTCCCGGCTTGCCGGTCCAGCCGGCGGCTGCAACCGGATCCAATAGATTCCCCCGACGAACAACAGGGCTGCGATCGCCGGCACCAGGAGCAGACGCAGCACCTCGCCCGAGGTCCACGCGCTCGGATCCTCGGGATGAAACAGCAGGGTCATCGGACTCATGCCGCCCACGCCATCGGGTCCGCTGCTGTCGTCGGCACTCATTGGAACGATTTCACCCGGATCGCGATCCGCACCGGCTGCGACGCATTCGCGGGAGTCGTTCGGCTCACGGTCAGTCCTTGCAGCGCCGCGGTCACTGCGGCATCACGGTTTTGATCGCCGGTCGATCGCAACAGCTGGGTCCGCTGAATCGTGCGTGAGGGGTCGATCCACAGATCGACGACGAGCTGATAGCTGCCGCCGCGGGACCCGATATTCTTCTGCAGCGCTTTTTGAATGTCGAACTGCAGGCTTTGGCTGTAGTCGCGCAGCGCGCTGGTGTCGTTGCCGTCACCGGTCGCGCGCACCTGCAGCGTCCCCAGCGACAGATCCGCGGTCGCAAGCGGGCTTGCCGGCGGGCGGTCGTCACGTACGCTGCACGAAGCGAGCGTGATGGCATCCGGACGAATGTACTGGACCTTCAGATCGGTTCCCGTCAGAAGCAGGTTCAATGCATCCTCAGGCGTGAGGCTGCCTTCGACCGAAGTCGACTTTCGGCCGGTCGCAGAATTGCTCTCATAGAGCACCTGAACGCCGGATCGTTCGCCATAAGCCTGCAGCGCGCTCGCAAGCTGCTGGGCCGGGATGTTGAATTCGATCGCTGCGGATACCGCAACAGTCCCACGCTGCTGCGCGGCGACCGCGCATATGCTGCCGATCAGCAGCGCAGCACAAATCCCGAACAGATACCGCGACGTTGCGGAGGCTCCCGGAGCGCCAGCGCCGATCGCAGCGCCCGCGCGTGCACCATATGATCCAACTGCCGTCATAACCTTGCTTCGGCCCAAAGTGACCGTGGGTGAAATTCGGCCAGCATGTCTGTGCGGGTTGACCTTCCGGCCAGCGAGCCTGCGTTCTTTATATCTGGAATGTGACGGCCGTCTAACCGGCAACTTGATCGGCCGGAGTGCCGGGAATTTGTGCTGACCTTTCAGCGCGAAAAGTTCCCGAACAGCGCCGGAGCGGCACTGGGCTCCAGGCTAGCGACGCGGCGCGGCCCCCAAAAAACGAGCGAGCGCTCTCTCAGAAAAATTGATCATCCCCCTTTTCCGAACCGCGGTTCGTGGGCTAGGAATTGAGCAAGGGCGCAAAGCCCGGCCCGGATCGGCAACCAAATGAAATGATCCGGGGACATAGCCAGGGAGGCAACGTGGGTCTCGCGCGTCAGCGGCCGGGGACGAATGCGTTCGCGATGGACGTGCTTTGCGCACGCATTCTCGAACGCCATCGTGATTCCATCCGGGTCCAGAAGCCGCATCTCGCCGTTCCGAACCTCACGCGCATCATCGGCGCGACGCTGACGCTGTCCAACAAGCACGGCTTTCACGCCACCACGCTGCGCCAGCTCGCGGAGGCGTCCGGCCTCAGCATGGGCGGCCTCTATACCTATTTCGACAGCAAGCCGACGCTGCTGTCGATGATCCTCGGCGAGGTCGCCGAAACGGCCGCCGAGGTCCTCACCGCGCCGCCCGCCAACGTGAAGCAGGATGCACGCAAGCACCTGCACTGGATCATCGCCACCCACGTTCGCATGAGCGAGGCGATGCAGCCCTGGTTCGTGTTCTCCTTCATGGAAGCAAAGTCGTTTCCGCCCGCGGAGCGCCAGCGCGCCATCGAGATGGAGGTGATGACCGAGAAGATCATCGCCGACGTCCTCAAACAAGGCGTCGCCAGCGGGGTGTTCGCCATCGACCAGGTCACGCTGACGGCGTCGCTGATCAAGCCGCTGCTGCAGGACTGGTACGTCAAGCGCGCGAAGTACCGCAGACGCGGCACCTCGATCGAGGCCTACATCAACGCCGTCGGCGCCTTCGTCGACGCCGCGGTCGCCGGCAGGACGCGGCCCGGCCGCGTCGCGACCGGCTCCCGCACAAGATCCAGGCCGACTGCGCAGCCATAGCAGCAGGAAGGACGAGGCAATGAAGCGATTGCGATTCAATCAACAGGAGATCGTCTTCGCCGTATTCGCCGTGCTCTTCCTGGCGTTCTCGATTTTCCTGCGCGGCTTTCTGACGCCCGAGAACATGCTGACGCTGCTGCAGAACGTGGCGGTGCTCGGCATTCTCGGGCTTGCCATGGCGCTGGTCGTGATCGGGCGCGGCATCGACATCTCGCTGATCGCAGCGCTCGCGGTCCCTCCGGGTCTCGTGCTGCAGATGGTGCAGAACGGCCACTCGCTGCCGGCCTCGCTGCTGACGGCCGTGCTGCTCACGATCGCCTTCGGCCTGGTCAATGGCTGGCTCATTGCCTACGCCGAGGTCCCTTCGCTGTTTGCAACGCTGGCGACCGGCCTGCTGCTCGCCGGCCTCGGACAGGCCGCGCTGTTTCAGCTCGACGTCGTGCAGTGGAGCGACGGCATGCAGGGCTTCGAGCGGCTCGGACAAGGTACCATCCTCGGTATCCCGACCTCGATCGTGATGTTCGCGATCGCCTGCGTGGTGATCGCCTTCCTGCTGCGGCAGACGCGCTGGGGCGCCTATATCTACGCGATCGGCGACAATCCCTATGCGGCCCGCGTCACCGGCATCCCCTCGCGGCCGATCATCGTGCTGCAATATGTGGTCGCGGCCCTGATCGGCTGCTTTGCAGGCCTGGTGATGGCGGCGTCGGTCAACTCGATGCCGACCCGCGTCTTCAATTCGACCCTGATCTACGACGTCATTCTCGTCGTCGTGCTCGGCGGCATCGGGCTGTCGGGCGGCCGCGGCGGCGTGCTCAACGTCATCATCGGAACGCTGCTGATCGGCACCATGCTCAACGGCATGACCATCATGGACATCTCCTACGCCGGACAAAACCTCGTCAAGGGCGTCGTCCTGCTGCTCGCCGTCATCACCGATTCATTCCTGAATCCGCGCAACGAAGAAACGGCACAGCAGGGCGACATCTGAACCAAGCCACAAAAACATCAATCACGACCAAGGAGGAAGCAATGAAATACGCTGTCAGGACTGCCAAGGTGATCGCCGCAGCGCTCGGGCTCGCGGCCATCGCCGCCCCGGCTCTGGCCCAGCAGGGCCTGGACGAGCCGTTCCAGAAGCCGTTCAAGGAATCGCTCGCCGGCAAGACGGTGGCCTATGTTCCGGTCGCCATGAACTTCGACCTCACCGAAGGCTGGTACGCCGGCATGAAGAAGGAGCTCGAGCCTTACGGCGTCAAGTTCGAGATCCGCGATCCCAACTGGAACACCAATGCCGGCGCGCAGGCGGTGACCTCGCTGATCTCGGAGAAGCCGGCCGTGATGGTGATCCACAATCCGGACGTGCAGACCTACGCCAAGCTGCTGCAGCGCGCCGAGAACGAAGGCATCTACGTCATCCAGATCAACATGGGATCGGCCTATCGCTCGTCGGCCTTCGTCGGCGCCAACTGGATCGAGATCGGCGAAAAGGACACTGAAGCCGTGGTGAAGGCCTGCCAGGGCAAGTCGAACAAGATCGCCATCGTGCAGGGCGCGCTTTCGGCGGCGGCCAGCGCCTACACGCTCAAGGGCGTCGAGAACGTGCTCGCCAAGCATCCGGAGATCAAGGTGGTCTCGAGCCAGGCCGCCGACTGGGATGCGGCAAAGGCCAAGGCGATCACCCAGACGGTGCTGAAGCAGAATCCCGATCTCTGCGGCATCGTCGGCTTCTGGGACGGCATGGACATCGGCACCGCGGCCGCGGTGAAGGAAGCCGGTCTGACCGGCAAGGTGTTCGTGGCGACCTCCGGGGGCGGCGAGCGCAAGGGCGCCTGCGAGCTCGTGAAGTCCGGCGCCTTCGATCTCAACCTGAGCTACGACGTGCCGACCCAGGCCGCGCAGATGGCAGGCACCATCAAATGGCTGCTGTCGTCCGGCGCCAAGGCCGGCTCGATCAAGGGTTCGGAATACACGACCCTGATTCCGATCACCAAGGAGAACGCCGACAGCCAGACCGCGTGCTGGAATCTCAGTGATCTGAAGAAATAGTCCGGCCACGTCCGCTTGACGTCCCGGGCGCGCTTTGCCCGGGACGTCGATCTCCCAAAATCCAACGCCCTGCTGGAATGCCGATGCGCGATACCCTGACGAGCCTGCGTTACCGCTACTGGCCGGATCATCTCCTCGGCGAGATCCTGTCCAAGCGTTGGACCGAGACCGCTATTCCGGTGATCCTGCTTTTGATCGTCGGCTTCGCGCTCAGCCGCTCCATCGATCACTTCCTGTCGCCGGCGAGCCTTGCCGACACTGCGCGGCAGGCCGGCGAGATCGGCTTCATCGGGCTCGGCATGGCGCTGGTGGTCATAGTCGGCGGCATCGATCTGTCGGTCGGCTCGATCTTCGCGCTGACAGATTTCTGCGCGCTCTACCTGCTCGATGTGCTGAACTGGCCGGTGCCTGCGGTGGTGGTCGCCACCCTCGCCTGCGGCGCGCTGCTCGGTGCCGTCAACGGCGTCCTGATCGGATATCTGCGACTCCGCGCCTTCATCACCACGCTGATCACCCTGATCATCTACCGTTCGGCATTCGATCTGCTGATCCAGCGCTACTCCAATTCGATCGCCGCGGCCTTTCCCGACATCCCGTCCTGGAATTTCATCGGCGGCGGCGACGTGTTCGGCATTCCGAGCGTCGCGCTGGTCTACATCGCGATCGCGATCTTCGGCCATATCTTCATGACGCGGCTGCGCCCGGGCTGGCACATCACCGCGATCGGCGGCTCGCGCCGTTCGGCCTACAATTCCGGCATTCCGGTTCGCCGCACCATCGCGCTGTGCTATGTCGCGAGCGGCGTACTGACCAGCATCGCCGCATTGTTCTTCGCGGCAAGGCTCGGCACCGTCGGCGGCGACATCGGCGTCGGCCTCGAGGTGATCGTGCTGACCGCGACGGTGCTCGGCGGCATCACGCTCGGCGGCGGCAAGGGCTCGGTCGCCAAATCGCTGGTCGGCGTTCTGATCGTGCTCCTGATCACCAACGGCCTGACCACACTCAATGCCCGCGGCGGCATCAACCGCATGGCGCTCGCAGGCATCCTGCTGATCGCCGCGATGGTCGACATCCGCTGGCAGAAGAACCGCACCCGCATCATCAGCAAGGTCTATGTCGCGCCGACCTATCACGCGTTGCCGCCACCGCCGGCGACCGAGATCGGCCAGGGCGGTCCGTTCGAGCAGAACGACAAGCTGCGCGACGTCGAGCTGATCGGCCTCGGCCGCATCGAGGCACCGGAAGACGTGATCCTCGATCGCAACAACAATCTCTACGCCGGCTCGCGCCATGGCGACATCATGCGCTTCTTCGCGCCTGACTATCAGCGCATGGAGGTGTTCGCCCATATCGGCGGTCAGCCGCTCGGCATGGCGTTCGACCGGCAGGACAATCTCTATGTCTGCATCGGCGGCATGGGCCTGTACCGGATCACGCCCGACGGCACCGTGGAAAAGGCGACCGACGAGACCAATCGCAGCATGCATTCGGTGAACGACGACAGCCGCTTGCGACTGGCCGACGACCTCGACATCACCGACGACGGCCTGATCTTCTTCTCGGAAGCCACCGTGCGCTACGAGATGGACGAATGGCCGATCGACGGCCTCGAGGCCCGCGGCAACGGCCGCATCATCTGCTACGACACCAAGACCGGCGCGACGCATACGGCGCTGCGCGGCCTCAAATTCCCCAACGGCATCTGCGTCGCCAGCGACGGCCAGTCGATCCTGTTCGCCGAAACCTTCGGCTGCTCGATCAAGCGGCTGTGGTTCGCTGGGCCGAAGAAGGGCCAGGTCGAGGTGGTGATGGACAATCTGCCGGGCTATCCCGACAACATCAATCTCGCCTCCGACGGCAATTACTGGCTGGCGCTGGTCGGCATGCGTAGCCCCTCGCTCGACCTCGCATGGAAGATGCCTGGTTTCCGCCGCCGCATGGCCAAGCGCGTCCCGGTCGACGAATGGCTATTCCCGAACATCAACACCGGCTGCGTCGTCAAGTTCAACGAGCAGGGCAAGATCCTCGAATCGTTCTGGGATCTGCGCGGCGAGAACCATCCGATGATCACCTCGATGCGCGAGCATCGCGGCTACCTCTATCTCGGCGGCATCATGAACAACCGGATCGGCCGCTACAGGCTGACCAACGCGGACCCGAACTTCGTGCAGTATGACAAGCGTTGGGGGAAAGCGTCGTGATCGCGGCCGTCAGGGAATTCGCCAACCGCTTTCTCGGCCGCGGCGAGGCCACCATCACCGTGCCGTCGTTCGACGGCGCGCTCAAGCCCAATCAGAAGCTGGAGGCCGCGACCACCTTGCTGGAGTGCGAGGCGCTCGAGGATCTCGCAACCGACGGCCGCAATCTTTATGTCGCCGACGGCCGGCGTCTGCTGCGCCTCGACGGCAGCGCTGCGACCGAGCTGCGCAGCTTCGAGCAGCCGATTTCGGCGCTCTGTGCGCTCGCCGACGGCGGCCTCGCCGTCGCGCTCGGCGGCCGCGAGGTGCGCCTTTACGCCAATCCCTCATCGGCCGAGCCGAGCGTGACGTTCAGCGACGCCGCCTTCAATGCGATCAACGCGCTGACGCTGGCGGATGACGGGACCTTGATCGCGACCGACGGCTCGACGACCTGCGGCGTCGACGATTGGGCGCGCGACCTGCTGGAGCTCAACCGGAACGGCCGCGTGTTCCGGCTCGATCCCAGGACCCGATCGGTGAAGCCGCTGGCCTCGAAGCTCGGCTACGCTTTCGGCGCCTGCGCGCGCGGCGATGGCGTCTTGGTCAGCGAGAGCTGGCGGCATCGCCTCGTGCTTGTTGCGGATGGCAGGCCGCCGCAGGTCGTGCTCGGCCACCTGCCGGTCTATCCATCGCGGCTGTCGAAGGCCACCGGCGGCGGCTATTGGCTCACCGCGTTCACCGCACGCACCCAGCTGATCGAATTCGTGCTGCGCGAGCCGGCCTACCGGCGCCGCATGATGGCCGAGATCGACCCGGCCTATTGGGTGGCGCCGCGGCTGCGCTCGGGCTTCTCGTTCAAGGAGCCGATGCAGGCCGCGCACATCAAGACGATGGGCGTCATCAAGCCGTGGGCGCCGCCGCGTTCCTACGGCCTCGTGATCCGGCTGGGCGAAGACGGCAAGCCGCTCTATTCGCTGCACAGCCGGGTCGACGGCATCAATCATGGCGTCGTCGCAGCGCTCGAGCTGGGCAGCGACCTCGTGCTGATCGCCAAAGGACCGGGCCGCGTGCTGAAACTGCCCCTCGCCGGGCTCGCCGAGGAGGTCGGCTCATGAGCGACACCGTGCTGTCCCTGCGCAAGGCCACCAAGCTTTACGCCGGCGTGCCCGCCATCGAGGGCGTGGACTTCGAGCTTCGCCGCGGCGAGATCCACGCGCTGGTCGGCGAGAACGGCGCCGGCAAGTCGACGCTGACCAAGGTGATGGCCGGCGTCGTGACATTGACGTCGGGCAGCATGACGGTCGACGGCTCCGACGTCGCGCCGCGCACGCCGCTCGAGGCCCGCAATCTCGGCATCGCCATGGTGTTCCAGGAGAACAGCCTGGTGCCGACCATGACCGTGGCGCAGAACCTGTTTCTCGGCCAGGAGAAGTTCTACAACCGGCTGCGCGGCATCTACATCGCCGCCCAGCAGTTCCTGCAATCGCTGAATTTCGACGTGACGCCGACCGCGACCGTGAGCGGGCTTGGCGCGGCCAAGAAGCAGATGGTGGAGATCGCGCGCGCGGTCCTGCACAAGGCCAAGGTCATCATCTTCGACGAGCCGACCGCGTCGCTGACGCCGGAAGAGAAGAAGTATTTCTTCGACCTCGTCCGCGACCTCAAGAAACGCGGCGTCTCGATCATCTTCATTTCGCACGCGCTGGAAGAGGCCTTGCTGCTCGCCGACCGGATCACCGTGCTGCGCGACGGCAAGCACGTCATCACCGACGATGCGGCGAAGTTCGATCGGGCCGCGATCGTGCAGGCGATGGTCGGGCGCGACCTTTCCAACACGCTGTACGGCGCCAGGAAGACCAGCGTGCGGCCCGCCGGGGCGCGCGTGCTCACGGTGCAGAATCTCAAGATGGCGCCGATGGTAAAGAACAATTCGCTGTCGGTGTTCGCCGGGCAGATCACCGGCGTGTTCGGCCTGGTCGGCGCCGGCCGCACCGAAACGTTCAAGATCGTATCCGGTGTGTTGAAGCGCGACTTCTTCCATGGCGGCGAGATCCTGCTGCATGACAAGCCGGTGCGCTACCGGGTTCCGGCGCCGGCGGTGAAGGCCGGCATTGCCTATGTCACCGAGGATCGCAAGGTCGAGGGCTTCTTCGAGACCGCCTCGATCGCCCGCAACATCTATCTCGGCCTGCTCTCGAAGTTTCCCGCCGGCCGGATGATGCTGTCGCGGCGCGAGACCAACACGGTGGGCAAGACCTGGACCCAGCGGCTGAAGGTCCGCGCCATCGGCGACGAAGCCAAGGTGGTCGAGCTTTCAGGCGGCAATCAGCAGAAGGTGGTGATCGCCAAGTCGCTGGTGCAGGAGCCCGAGCTGATCATCTTCGACGAGCCGACCCGCGGCGTCGACGTCGGCGCCATTGTCGAGATTCACGAGTTGATCAACCAGCTCGCCGACGAAGGCAAGGCGGTGGTGGTGATCTCATCCTATCTGCCGGAGATCATGGCCCTCTCCGACCGCATCCTGGTCTCGCGCCAGGGCAAGGTGGTCGAGGAATTCTCGGCGGTCGAGGCGACCGAGGAGAAGATCATGTACGCGGCGATCCATTGAGGTGGCAACGCCCATGCGTCGCGGCCGGCTCGCCGCTCGCTGTCATGCAGCATCCGCTGCGATCCCGGGCACGTGCTACTTTGGGCCGATGGTTCCGGTCACCTTCAATCGCGCCGACCGCACCCAACCCGAGACGTCGTTGCCCGTCCCCGGATTGAGATACATCACCGATGACCAGCCATCATTGGTCTGCGCATAGGCGACGAGTTCGTCATTCGGAATGACGAACACGCCGCTGATCGGGCAGTGAAGATTCGGCGCCGAGTAGAATTGCAGCCGTCCCTTGCCCGTCACCACATTGGCCAGCGGCGGCGACAGCATCGGGACGCGGCTGGTGCCCGCCCGCGGCTCCTTGCAGCTCGACGGCGTCTGCGCGTGCACGGTCGTACCGAGGGCCCCCGGGATCAGGGCACCACAGACGATGCAGGCGAGAACAAACCTGTCCGACATCACTCAATCTCCTGGACCGCCGGAACGCGATCATCGGTCATTCCAGGATGTTTGTCGTCGGACGATGCGGGCAGGTTCTGCGAGATGCGACGAAAGTCTGCGCGGCGTCCAAGGGTAATGGAAAGTCCGCATCGGGCAAACGCTTCGCCAGTTGCGACAACTGGCGAGGCGGCCGGCTCAGCTATTGCCCGCGATGACGACGAGGTTGTTCAGTACGGGCGTCGAACAGAAGGCGACGACAAGCGCGATGTTGTAGACGTTGTTGCTGCGCCAAAGCAGCCACGTGACGAGGAACGTCAAACCGAGCTTGGGGACCAGCCACCACACGCCGAACCATGTCTGTGCCAGATGCATGAACGGGTTCAACTCACCCAATCCGAGATTCAGGATCACATTGGTCGACACCAGGTCGGCGTATCCCAGCAACAACGCGAGGAGCACCAAAAGACCTTTAACCCAATTCATTCCGAGACTCCCGATGGCGAAGATGCCGGATTGGCCAGATCACACTGTTGATAATGTCCACTCGCTCGGCAGGCACGAGGCCCGTTGCAGGATACTCGTCCGGCTTCGGCACCCAGGCAGTGCCGAACAGAATGTCCAGGAGTGGGAAGAAGGCTGCAAAGTTCTTGTCGCGATGCTCGGGATGGATCGAATGATGGATCCGGTGCCATTGCGGATTGTTGACCCAGGTCACAAACCGGCCGAGCGGGATACGGACGTTGAGATGGGCGCATGTATCGGGGATGAAGAAGATAAATCCGACAGCTATCGCCATGTCCGCCGGGACGCGAAACAAGATCGCCATAATCGGAAGGAAGGCGTCGGACAGCACCCTCTCAAACCAGAAATGCCGACCGCCGGTAATGAACGTAACGCCGTTCGCGCTGTGATGGAACGAGTGCATCGCCCAAAGAAACGGGATCGCGTGTTGGAGGCGATGGTATGTGTACTTGTAGAGATCGAGCGCGACCACGACGATTGCGAGAGAGACGTACCACCAGTAACCGTCGGTCGGTAACTTGATCCAACCGACACCAGCATAGCTCGCAATTGCGCCCGCGCTGATCGCCGCGATCGGAGCGAGCATGTGCGACAACCCGAGGCTCACGATCACCGCGAGCCAATCATCACGAAACTCGGGGTAAGGAACGTCCGCAATCGGCCACCTTTTTTCCAGGATGCGACTGCCATAGACGATGCCCAGAAATACCGCCGCGTAAAAGACGGCGTTTGCGATGTCACTCGGCATGAGGGATCACTCGCCGATTCAATAGGATGGACAAAAGGAATAAAAACACTCCGTCCCCTATAAGCTAAAAACCTTATTTTTTCTCAACGGTCGGGCGCGCGCAAGCAGGGTTTCTACGGGCGTGCGCCTCGCCCTTGAGCCCGATTCTGACGGGCCGTCGCGGCTGATGCGGCTACTGCCTGCTCGATCAAAAATGTCGGACGCGTTTGCTGCTTCTGCGCGGCGGCTACGGCAAACCGTTGGCCCGGAGATAACGGAGCTGATCGTTCTACTCGCGGGCTCAATTCTGTTTAAGCACGCCGCGACTTGTGCGGGACGAAAAAGCCCGCAACGTCGCCGCGGGCTCTCTACAAGGGTTCGGCGATGCCGGTTAGTGCAGCGAGCGGTCCGCCCGGACCGAAGCCCGTGCAGTCGTGACCTTGCTTCGCGGCGTCAGGACGTGGAGCTGATGCGGCGTGGCCGCCGTCGCGGCAGCCGCTGCCTGCTCGTGGACGTTGGCGGCGCCAAGCACGCCAGCCTGCACCGGCGAGATCGGCAATCCGGCGGCTTCGAACGTCGGAAGCTCGGCGGCGGACGCGACCGTTGCACTCGCGATCGCGAGGGTGGCGGCAATGATGGAAAGGGAAATCTTGGTCACTTGAAGGCTCCTCGATGGGTCTCGAGGAGCAGAGGTAGGCTCACTTTGTTGCAATGCAATAAAGATTATGCCGCATTGCACAAACATTTGATGGCCGCGACACCCCGACAACTGGAAATCGCGGCGCGGCCAATGCCTTTGCCGGGCAGCAAGCCCGGCACGCACCGCGAAAAATCCAATGGAAACAAAGACGAATGGCGCGCCCGGAACGATTCGAACGTCCGACCCTCAGATTCGTAGTCTGATGCTCTATCCAGCTGAGCTACGGGCGCATTTTCGCAGGTGGGCTTGAAGCCCGCACGGCTCCGGGAGCCCCGGAACGTCGCGAAAGAGCGCTCTAGCTACAGGCTCCCGGTCCGGTTGGCAAGGTCTGCAAGCGCCAATTTCGGCCGCGGTTTAAGCCGCCCTGGGTTACCGGAAAGGCCTCAGGCCCTGGCCCGCTCGCTGCGGACCGACAGCAGTTCCACCGGGCGATCCGGGATCGAGATCTGGAACGTGGCGCCGATGGTGCCCTCGACCAGATGGATATGGCCGCCATGGGCGCGGATCAGCTCGGCGGCGATCGCGAGGCCGAGCCCGCTGCCGCCGGGCCGGCCGGAGGTCTGGAACGCCTCGAACAGATGCTCGCGCGCCTTGGCCGGAACGCCGGGGCCGGTGTCGGAGACCTCGATGATCGCAACCGTCCCCTCGCGGCGGCCGGTGATGCGGATCTGCTGGGCACCGCCATCGCTGTCCTGCCGGCTTTCCAGCGCCTGCGTCGCATTGCGCACCAGGTTGAGCAGCACGCGGAACAGCTGGTCCGGATCGGCGTCGATGGTGAGGCCGCGCTCGATCGCGCTGATCCAGGTGATCGAGACATCGGTCGCAAGCCCGGCAGACTCGCGCACCTCGGCAACCGCAGGCTCCACCATGATCACGCGGCGGTCGGGCGCCGCCTCCTGCGCGCGGCCATAGGACAAGGTCGACTGGCAGAAGGCGATGGCGCGCTCCAGCGAGCGCAGCAGTTTCGGCGCGAAGCGCTGCACCCGCGGATCGGGCACGCTGGCGAGCTGGTCCGACAGCAGTTGCGAGGACGCCAGCAGGTTACGCAGGTCGTGATTGATCTTGGAGACGGCGAGCCCGAGCGCGGCAAGCCGGCTCTTCTGATGCAGCATCGAGACGAGGTCGCGCTGCATGTCCGACAGCTCGCGCTCGGCAACGCCGATCTCGTCGCCGCGCTGGCTGGGCACGATGATTCGCGCCGAACTCTCCGGATTCTCGTGGAAGCCGACCAGGCTCGCGGTCAGCCGCCGCATCGGGCGGACGAACAGATAATGCAGCGCCAGGTAGACGAGGCCGGCGGTCAGGCCGGCAATGAGGAGCGCGACCACCAGAACGTTGCGCGAGAAGCGGTACATCGCCTGCCGCAGCGGCTTCTCGTCGATCACGACCTCGATGAATTGCGCCTGGCCCGGCGCGGGTCCGACCACGCGGATGGTCTGGTCACCGTGCTCGAGCATGATCTCGAAGGCATCGACGATCGCCGACCACACCGTCATGGCCCGCATGTCGACATCATGGTCGATCGCGGCCGGCAGGTCGGCGCTGGCGAGCAGGCGGCGCTGCTGGCCGAGCTTGATGGCGACGGCACGGGCCCCGATGCTGGTCAGGATCTGCCGCGCCAGCGAATCCGGCACCAGGCCGGACGGGGCGGCATCGAGCACCAGCGCCGCGGTGTTGGCGGCGGCCAGGCGGTCATTGAGCCGGTTCATCCGGAAGTTGGCGATGGCCGGCACGTAGATCAGGAGCCCGGCGATCATCACCAGGGGGATCGTCAGCAGCAACAGCTTGCCCGACAGCCCGAGCCGAAGGGGCGGCTTGGGCCGCTGCTTCTGCGCGGTCGCCTGATCGTCAGTTAGAGCCACAAGATAAGGCCTTGTTGGGCTTAGGGGTCGGAAGATGCGGCCCGGCCCCCAAGCCGGTCAAATTACGGATCGCTAATGTCGGCGGTTCCCCGAACGCCCCAAAGGGCTCCTCACCGGCAAAAACCCCGCGAAAACAGTTATATTCGCCCCAATTGCGACGTTTCAAAGAAGCCTCTTCGCGACGCCCTGTGACATTGACGAAAACAGGGCGCTCCCTTATAAGCCGCGCCAACTGTCCGCGATGGCCCGGTTCTTGACCGGGGGCGGCTCATTTGGGGCCGTAATCGGCTCGCTTGGGCCTGCCAGCATCATCGGACTCCATCTCAATACAACGGCAAATTGCCCGGTCAGCGGAGAATTACCCGTGAAGCGGACTTATCAACCCAGCAAACTGGTGCGCAAGCGCCGTCACGGCTTCCGCGCCCGTCTCGCCACGGCCGGCGGCCGCAAGGTCCTCGCTGCGCGCCGTGCACGCGGCCGCAAGCGCCTGAGCGCCTGAGCCCGGACGTCTCCTCTCCGGAGATACCCATTATGGATCGGCTGAGGCAGCGGGCGGATTTCCTCGCCGTTGCCAATGGCGCACGGGCGAATACCGCAGCTTTTGTGCTGCAGGGCCGCCTTCGCGACGATCAGGGCCCGATCCGCGTCGGTTATACCGTCACCAAGAAGAACGGCACCGCGACCGAGCGCAACCGCATCCGCCGCCGGCTTCGCGAAGTGATAAGACGGGTCGATGCCGTATTCATGCGGCCGCACCATGATTATGTGCTAGTCGGCCGTCGTGACGCGCTGACCCGCGACTTTGCGACCATGATTGACGACCTGCGGTCGGCGCTGCGCCGCCTCGACCGGCCTGCGCCAAAGGCGGGTAACAAGAGCGCGCCCAATCCGAATGGAATGACGAGACCCTAAGAGATGTCCGACAACCGCAACACGATCATCGCCGTCATTCTGTCGGGCCTCGTCCTGATCGCCTGGCAATATTTCTATAACGTGCCGCAGATGGAGAAGCAGCGCGAGGCGCAGCGCCAGGCCGAGCTGTTGAAGCCGGCACCGCAGGCGACCCCTGGTGCTGCTCCCGGCGCCGCTCCCGGAAGCTCCGCGACGCCGTCACCGACGGCCGCCGTGCCCGCTGCCGACGCTCCGGTGGCGAGCCGCGAGACGGTGCTCGCGGCCGGCCCGCGCATCAAGATCGAGAGCCCGCGCGTCATCGGCAGCATCGCGCTGAAGGGCGCCCGGATCGACGATCTGGCGCTGGTCCAGTTCCGCGAGACGGTCGACCCCACATCTCCGGCCGTCGTGCTGCTGTCGCCGTCGGGCACCGCCGAGCCTTATTATGCCGAGTTCCTGTGGCTGACCGCCAACGGCTCGTCGGTGAAGACACCGAACGCCGAAACCGTCTGGCAGCAGGAGGGTTCGAACAGCCTGTCGCCAAGCACCCCGGTGACGCTGAAATACGACAACGGCCAGGGCCTGACCTTCCGCCGCACCATCTCGATCGACGATCGCTACCTCTTCAGTATCAAGGATGAGGTCAACAATCTCGGCAGCGCGCCGGTGACGCTGTATCCGTTCGGCCTGATCTCGCGCGGCGGCAAGCCGCCGGTCTCCGGCTACGCGATCCTGCACGAAGGCCCGATCGGCTATCTCGGCGAACAGGGCCTGCAGGAATACACCTACAAGAACCTCGACGAGGCCAAGACCCCGACCGGCGGAAATTCGCGCGGCATCGTGTTCTCGAAGGTCACCGACGGCTGGCTCGGCATCACCGACAAATACTGGGCCACCGCGCTGCTGCCGGAAACCAATGCGACGCTGGACACCGCCCGCTTCACTACCGGCGACAAGCGCTATCAGGCCGACTACATGCTCGGCGCGCAGACCATTCCGATCGGCGGCACGGGCGTTGCCAATGCGCGGCTGTTCGCCGGCGCGAAGGAGGCCGCCACGGTCGGCCTCAACTTCCCGCTGGTCGGCTTCGGCGGCTACAACAAGCAGCTCGGCCTCAACCATTTCGATCTTCTGATCGACTGGGGCCATTTCTACTTCATCACCAAGCCGATGTTCCTGGCGCTCGACTGGTTCTATCGCCTGGTCGGCAATTTCGGCATCGCGATCCTGCTGGTGACCGTGATCGTGAAGCTGTTGTTCTTCCCGCTCGCCAACAAGTCCTACGCCTCGATGGCGAAGATGAAGTCGGTGCAGCCGCAGCTGCAGGCGCTGAAGGAGCGCTATCCTGACGACCGCGTGAAGCAGCAGCAGGAGATGATGGAGATCTACAAGAAGGAGAAGATCAACCCGATCGCCGGTTGTCTTCCCGTCGCCTTGCAGATCCCGGTGTTCTTCTCGCTCTATAAGGTGCTGTTCATCACCATCGAAATGCGGCACGCGCCGTTCTTCGGCTGGATCAAGGACCTGTCGGCGCCCGATCCGACCAATCTGTTCACGCTGTTCGGGCTGATTCCGTTCGATCCGATCGCGCTGCTCGGACCGCACATCGGGGCCTATCTGGTGATGGGCATCTGGCCGATCATCATGGGCATCACGATGTGGGTGCAGATGAAGCTCAACCCGGCGCCGCCGGATCCGACCCAGAAGATGATCTTCGACTGGATGCCGCTGATCTTCACCTTCATGCTGGCCGGCTTCCCGGCGGGCCTCGTGATCTACTGGGCCTGGAACAACACGCTCTCCGTGCTGCAGCAGAGCTTCATCATGCGCAAGAATGGCGTCAAGGTGGAGTTATTCGACAATCTGAAGTCGACCTTCGCCAAGAAGCCGACATAGCTTCCTGCGGCCGATCTATCACTGCGTCATGCCCGGCCTCGTGCCGGGCATCGACGTATTTGGCGGCCAGCAAAACGTTGACGGGGATGGCCGGGTTGTCTTACGCCAAAGCTGCGCCCGGGGCTTTCGCCCGGCCACGATGAAATGGGATCCTTCGCATGACCGCCGAACCTGATGCGGAGCTGATCGAGCAGGGGCGAAAGCTGTTCGCCGGCGACTGGCGTTTCATCTGGGCCTCGCCCTCGATCGAGACGCTGCCGCCGATGGCCGGCCTCGAGGTCGCCTTTGCCGGCCGCTCCAATGTCGGCAAGTCGAGCCTGATCAACGCGCTGACCGGCCGCAATGCGCTAGCTCGCACCTCGCATACGCCGGGCCGCACCCAGGAACTGATCTTCTTCGAGGGCCCGGAAAACGCGGACATTCGTCTCGTCGACATGCCCGGTTACGGCTACGCCTCGGCACCGAAGACCAAGGTGGCGTCATGGACGGCGCTGATCCACAAATTCCTGCTCGGGCGCGCGACGCTGGCGCGGGTCTATGTGTTGATCGACGCCCGCCACGGCATCAAGGACGTCGATCTCGACGTGCTGAAGACGCTGGACAAGTCTGCGGTCAGCTATCAGGTCGTGCTGACCAAGGCCGACCAGGTCAAGGCCGGTGAACTCAAGACCGTCACCGCCGAAACCATCGCGACGCTCGCAAAACATCCCGCCGCGTTCCCCGAAGTGCTGGTAACCTCGTCGCGCACCGGCGACGGCATGCTGGAGCTGCGCGCCGCCATGGTGCGCCTGATCGAAGAGCGGCGCCGATGAACGGCGCACCCCGTCTCCTGATCGGCCTTGCCGCCATCATGGGCGCCTGCGGCGTGATATTGGCGGCGGCCGCGGCCCATCTGCCGGACGCATCGCGGCTGGCGGCAGCGTCCTCGATGCTGCTGTTCCATGCGACCGCCGCCATCGTGACCATTGCGGTCGCGGAGCGCGCGATCATCCATGCAAGGCTCGGCATCGTGGCGGCGGCAGGCTTCGTCATCGCAGCGTCATTGTTCGCGGGCGATCTGGTGCTGCGCCAATATGGTGGCCATGGCGTGTTTCCGATGGCGGCGCCGACCGGCGGAACGCTGCTGATCCTAAGCTGGCTGGTGCTGGCGGTTTCGGCCATGTGGCCGAAGCGTTGATCCGTCGCCCGGAATACCTCTCCCACTTTGCGCCCTGCCCGGCAATCAGATAGAACCGCGCCCGTCCCTCCGCTGACGTGAGACCAGCCCCATGACCGACCAGCACATCAGCCCGCTCGATCAGGCCCGCATCCTGTCCGAGGCGCTGCCGCACATGCAGGAATATGACGAGGAAACCATCGTCATTAAATATGGCGGCCATGCCATGGGCGCCGAGGACACCGCCAAGGCATTTGCGCGCGACATCGTGCTGCTCGAGCAGACCGCGATCAATCCGGTGGTCGTGCATGGCGGCGGACCGCAGATCGCGACCATGCTGAAGCGCCTCGGCATCCAGTCGGAGTTCGCCGCCGGCCTGCGCATCACCGACGCCGCGACCATCGAGATCGTCGAGATGGTGCTGGCGGGCTCGGTCAACAAACAGATCGTCGGCTACATCAACGAGGCCGGCGGCAAGGCCGTGGGCCTGTCCGGCAAGGACGGCAACATGGTGAAGGCGTCGAAGACGACGCGCACCATGGTCGATCCCGATTCCAACATCGAGAAGGCGGTCGATCTCGGCTTCGTCGGCGATCCCGAGAAGGTCGACCTCACGCTGCTCAATCAGCTGATCGGCTATGAGCTGATCCCGGTGCTGGCACCGCTGGCGACCTCGCAGGACGGCCAGACCCTGAACATCAACGCCGACACCTTCGCCGGCGCGATCGCCGGCGCGCTGAAGGCCAAGCGCCTGCTGCTGCTGACCGACGTGCCCGGCGTGCTCGACAAGTCCAAGAAGCTGATTCCGGACCTGTCGATCAAGGAAGCCCGCAAGCTGATCGCCGACGGCACGATTTCCGGCGGCATGATCCCGAAGGTCGAGACCTGCATCTACGCGCTCGAACAGGGCGTGCAGGGCGTCGTCATCATCGACGGCAAGACGCAGCACGCCGTGCTGCTCGAGCTCTTCACCAACCAGGGCACCGGCACGCTGATCCACAAGTAATGGCAGACGAGGTCGTCATCGCGGGACGCGCGGCGAGGATGCCTCGCCGGTCGCCGCCGGCGCGGCTCGCGATGTCGCTGCCGGCAGCGCTGGTGTCGTTCCTGTTCTCGGCGGCGCCGGCGCATGCCGATCTCAAGCTGTGCAACCGCATGAGCTATGTGATCGAGGCCGCGATCGGCATCGACGACAAGGCCGCGACGGCGACCCGCGGCTGGTTCCGCATTGATCCCGCGACCTGCCGCGTCGTGGTGCAGGGGGCGCTGACCGCGGACCGCGTGCTGCTCAATGCCCGCGCGCTCGGCGTCTACGGTGCGTCGCCGATCCCGCAGAACGGCACGGATACGCTCTGCGTCGCGCAGGACAATTTCGTGATCGCGGCCGCGCGCCAATGCCGCTCCGGCCAGACACCGGCGCAGTTCACCCAGATCACGCCGACGCAGACCGATGACGGCAATCTCGTTGCCTACCTCGCCGAAGACAGCGAGTATGACGATGAGCAGGCGCGGCTCGCCGGCATCCAGCGTCTGCTGGTGATCGCAGGCTACGACGCAGCACCGATCGACGGCGTCGACGGGCCGAAGACCCAGAGCGCGCTGTCGGCATTCCTCAAGAGCCGCGGGCTCGGCAGCGACATTGTGCAGTCGCCGAACTTCTTCGCCACCATGGTCGATGCCGTGCAGAAGCCCTCGCCGTCGGGGCTGACCTGGTGCAACGACACGCCGCACAAGGTGATGGCCGCGGTTGCGACCGATGACGGCAAGATGGTGACCAGCCGCGGCTGGTATCGGATCGACCCCGGCAAATGCCTGCATCCCGACGTGTCGGGCACGCCGAAGCAGATCTATTCCTTCGCCGAAGCCGTCGACGGCGACAACCGCGCCATCCGCATCAAAGACAAGCCGCTGAACTGGGGCGGCGCGGTCCAGCTCTGCACCCGCGAAAGCAAGTTCGAGGTCAACGAGCAGGGCGACTGCGCCACCCGCGGCCTCACCGCGCTCGGCTTCACCACCGTCGACATGACCAGCGGCGGCAAGACGCTGCGCTTTGCGATGCCGTGATGAAGGCAGTGGCGCCACATGGATCACCGTCGTCCTGGCGAAAGCCAGGACCCATTACCACAGGCAATCATTTGGCGAAGACTGGTAGTGACCGACCGTTGCGCGGTATTGGCACCGCGCTTCATTTGATGGATCACGCGGTATGGGTCCTGGCTTTCGCCAGGACGACGACGGAAAGATAACATGAAAACTGCCCGCAGCTTCGGCCATGTCGAGACCTGGGTGTTCGACCTCGACAACACGCTGTACCCGCATCACGTCAATCTGTGGCAGCAGGTCGATGCGCGGATCGGCGAGTTCGTCGGCAACTGGCTGAAGATCTCGCCCGAGGAAGCGCGGCGGCTGCAGAAGGACTATTACCTGCGCTACGGCACCACCATGCGCGGCATGATGACCGAGCACGGCGTGCAGGCGGACGACTATCTCGCCTATGTGCACAAGATCGACCACTCGCCGTTGCAGCCGAATCCGGCGATGGGCGCTGCGATCGCCAAGCTACCGGGGCGCAAGCTCATCCTGACGAACGGCTCGGTCGACCATGTCGATGCGGTATTGGGCCGGCTCGGCATCGGCCACCATTTCGATGGCGTGTTCGATATCATCGCCGCCGATCTCGAGCCGAAACCGGCGCCGCAGACCTATCAGAAGTTCCTGAGACTCCACGACGTCGATCCGGCGAAGGCTGCGATGTTCGAGGACCTCGCGCGCAATTTGGTGGTGCCGCATGAGCTCGGCATGACCACCGTGCTGGTGGTGCCCGACGGCAGCCAGGAGGTGGTGCGCGAGACCTGGGAGCTCGAAGGCCGCGACGCCGCTTATGTCGACCATGTCACGGACGATCTCACCGGGTTCTTGCAGCGGCTGAAGCCCTGATCTCTCCCGATGTCGTCCCGGCGAAGGCCAGGACGACGTGGGGTTTGCCTTGACTCCATGGCCCCAAATTCCGAAAAAGCCCTGCAAAATTCCTATCATATCCCCGATACGCCCAAGGATTGTCCCGATGTCGCTGTCCGCCCTCGAAACCACCGTCAACACCGCGTTCGACGCCCGCGAAGGCATCTCGACCTCGACCAAGGGTGAGGTCCGCGAGGCCGTCGATCACGCGCTGGAGCTGCTCGACAAGGGCGAGGCCCGCGTCGCCGAGCGCGAGGCGAGCGGCAAGTGGAAGGTCAATCAGTGGCTGAAGAAGGCGGTGCTGCTCTCGTTCCGCCTCAACGACATGGGACAGATCGCGGGCGGCCCGGGCAAGGCATCGTGGTGGGACAAGGTGCCCTCGAAGTTCGAGGGCTGGGGCGAGAACCGCTTCCGCGACGCCGGCTTCCGCGCCGTGCCGGGCGCGATCGTGCGCCGCTCCGCCTTCATCGCCCGCAACGTCGTGCTGATGCCCTCCTTCGTCAATCTCGGCGCCTATGTCGATGAAGCCACCATGATCGACACCTGGTCGACGGTCGGCTCCTGTGCCCAGATCGGCAAGCGCGTGCACATTTCCGGCGGCGTCGGCATCGGCGGCGTGCTCGAGCCGCTGCAGGCCGAGCCCGTGATCGTCGAGGACGACTGCTTCATCGGCGCGCGCAGCGAAGTCGCCGAAGGCGTGATCGTGCGCAAGGGCGCGGTGCTGTCGATGGGCGTGTTCCTCGGCGCCTCGACCAAGATCGTCGACCGCGAGACCGGCGAAATCTTTGTCGGCGAAGTCCCGGAATATGCCGTCGTGGTGCCCGGCACCCTGCCGGCCAAGCCGCTGAAGAACGGCCAGCCGGGACCTGCCACCGCCTGCGCCGTGATCGTCAAGCGCGTCGACGAGCGCACCCGCGCCAAGACCAGCATCAACGAGCTGCTGCGGGACTGATCGAACCAAACTCCATCCGACGCCGACAAAACTCCGGGCCGCGAAAAATTGCCGCTGCCCGGAGTTTTTTCATGGACTGGGCCAATTACCTGTTCGGCTTCAAGGGTCGCGTCAACCGGGCCAAGTTCTGGCTCGCGGCGCTGATCATCGTGTGCTGGATGATGTTCCTGGCCGCGCTGGTGCTCCTGGCGGGCCTCGGCGGCAAGGGTGCGTCGTTCGGCTTCAATGTCGACGACGTCTTCCGGGCGTTCGACCCGGACAGCTACAAATCGCTGACCTGGGCTGGTCTACCCACACTGCTGGTCAAGACCAGCGGAACGGCGTTATTCGTCTGGGTCTATATCGCGGTCTCGATCAAGCGCCTGCACGATCGCGACAAGAGCGGCTGGTGGATGGTCCCGTACTTCGCGATCCCCGGCCTCATGAGCCAATTCTCGGACCGGCTTCCCGATGATTCCTATTGGGTGATGGCGGCGGGCGGGATCGTCTCCGTGCTCTATATCTGGGGCTTCATCGAGCTGGCGTTTCTGCGCGGCACCTCTTACCCCAATCGCTATGGTCCCAATCCGCTTGGGAAAACCCATGTGAGCCGAGGCGGCGGCCGCGGCAGCGGGTCGCGCTCCAGGCAGGGCTGGGATCAGCAGAGCGAGCTCGAATGATGCTGCACAAGGCTGGTCCACCCACGGCGTGACGTGTTAAGCGAGGCGCATGAGTGATGCTGTCTCGATTGCCCGCGATCTGGTTCGCTGCCCCTCCGTCACCCCGGCCGACGCCGGCGCGCTTGGCGTTCTTGAAAATTTGCTGAAAAGCGCAGGCTTCGACGTCCACCGCGTGACGTTCTCCGAACCCGGCACCGCCGATATCGACAATCTCTATGCCCGCATCGGCTCTTCGGCGCCGCACATCGCCTTTGCCGGCCATACCGACGTGGTGCCGCCCGGCGATGAAGCGGCGTGGACGCTCGGCGCGTTCTCCGGCGAGGTCAAGGACGGCTATCTCTACGGCCGCGGCGCCGTCGACATGAAGGGCGGCATCGCCTGCAGCGTCGCCGCCGTCCTGCAGTTTCTCAGCGACCATGGCGGCAAGCCGCAAGAAAATGGCAACGGTTCGATCTCCTTCCTGATCACCGGCGACGAGGAAGACGTCTCGATCAACGGCACCGTCAAGCTGTTGAAATGGTGCGCCGAGCGCGGCGAAAAATTCGACCATTGCGTGCTCGGCGAGCCCTCCAATGTCGAGGTGCTCGGCGACATGATCAAGATCGGCCGGCGCGGCTCGCAATCCGGCACCCTGGTCGTCGACGGCGTGCAGGGCCACGTCGCCTATCCGCACCGCGCCTCGAACCCGGTGCCTGATATCTCGCGGTTGATCGTCGCGCTGAGCGACGAGCCGCTCGATCACGGCAGCGCGCAATTCCAGGCCAGCAACCTCGAATTCACCACGGTCGATGTCGGCAACGCCGCGGGCAATGTGATCCCCGGCCAGGCGCGGGCGAAGTTCAACATCCGCTACAACGACAACCACACCCAGGAAAGCCTGCGGCGGCTGGTCGACGAGCGGCTGGCGAAAGCCTGCGGCAACCGCATCCGTGCCCACATCGACTGGCAGCCGTCGAATTCAAACGTGTTCGTGACCCAGCCCGGCCCGTTCACCGATCTCGCAGTCGCCGCGATCGAGGAAGTCACAGGCCGCAAGCCGGAGCTGTCCACCTCGGGCGGCACCTCGGATGCGCGCTTCATCTCGAGCTATTGCCCGGTGATCGAGTTCGGCCTGGTCGGCCAGACCATGCACCAGATCGACGAGCGCACGCCGGTGGCCGATCTGGAGAAGCTGACGCAGATCTATCGGGGCGTGTTGGACAGGTATTTTGCGTAGTCCAGCCGCTTGGCTGGACAAAAATATCGAAAACAACCCCATGCACAGTAGGGATTGGGGTCGCGAGTAGTCCACCTGCACCAGATACAGTCCGTAGGATGGGTAGAGCGCAGTGAAACCCATCATGCGCACCACGGATTCGAAGTGATGGGTATCGCTTCGCTCCACCCATCCTACGAAATCATCGGCGACCGCCTAGTAATCCACCCGCATCAGATAGAGCCCGTCCGGCGGCGCCACGGGGCCGCAGGCGGCGCGGTTGCGGGCGGCGAGTGCACCAAAGAGATCGTCCGCGCTCCAGCGGCCCTCGCCGACCCAGACCAGCGAGCCGACCATCGAGCGCACCTGGCTGTGCAGGAACGAGCGCGCCGACGTCACGATGTTGATCGCGTCGCCCTGGCGCGTGACGTCGAGCTGATCGAGCGTCTTCTCCGGCGACTTGGCCTGGCACTCGGTGTCGCGAAAGGTGGTGAAATCGTGCTTGCCGAGCAGCCGCTGCGCCGCCTTGTGCATCGCGTCGGCATCGAGCGCACGCGGCACGCGCCAGACGCGACTGATGTCGAGCGCGAGGTTCGCGCGGGTGTTGGTGATGCGATAGAGGTAGTGCCGCTTGATCGCCGAGAACCGCGCCTCGAAATCGTCGGGCACGATATCAGCCGCCAGCACGCCGATCGGATTGGGCCGCAGATGCGCGTTCAGCCCGTCGCGAAAGCGGCCAGGCGGAAAATGCTTGGCGATGTCGCAATGCGCGACCTGGCCGCGCGCATGCACGCCGGCATCGGTACGCCCTGCGCCATGGACGCGCACGTCCTCGCCGCAAATTGCCTTGACCGCCGTCTCCAGCGCGCCCTGCACCGTCGGTGCATTGTCCTGGATCTGCCAGCCGGAAAACGGCGTGCCGTCATATTCGATGGTGAGCTTGTAGCGCGGCATCAGGCGAGCCGCGCCGGCGGCTTCAGCGGCGTGCCGCGCAAAAAGTCCGCCGCCTTCATCGGCGCCTTGCCGGCGCGCTGCAGTTCGAGGATCCGGATTGCGCCATCGCCGCAGGCGATCGCAAGATTGTCGTCGAGCACATCGCCCGGTTCGCCCGAGCCTTTGGCCAGTTCGCAGCGCAGGATTTTCAGCCGCACCGGCTCGCCCTCGCCTAAGAGCTCGCACCAGGCGCCGGGGAACGGCGAAAGCCCGTGAATGTGCCGCAGCACCGCATGCGCCGGCTGCTTCCAGTCGATCCGCGCCTCGGCCTTCTCGATCTTGGCGGCGTAGGTGACGCCGTCCGCGCTCTGCTTCGTCAGCTGCAACCCGCCACGCTGCAGCGCGCCCATCGCGCGCACCATCAAATCGGCGCCGAGCGGCGCCAGCGCGTCGTGCAGGTCGGATGCCGTCATACTGTCCGAGATCGGCAGCCGCTCGGCCATCGCGACGTCGCCGGTGTCGAGGCCGACATCCATCTTCATCACCATCACGCCGCTTTCGGCGTCGCCCGCCATGATGGCGCGGTTGATCGGCGCGGCGCCGCGCCAGCGCGGCAATAGCGAAGCATGCAGGTTGAAGCAGCCGAGCTTGGGCGCATCGAGAATGGCCTGCGGCAGGATCATGCCATAGGCGACCACGACGGCGGCATCTGCGTCAAACGCGCGAAACTCCTCGAGCGCCTCCGGTGTCTTCAGGGTTTTCGGCGTCAGCACGGGAATGCCGAGGCGGCGCGCCTCCTGCTCGACCGGCGTCGGCTGCAACTGCAGGCCGCGCCGCCCGCCCGGCTTCGGCGCGCGGGTATAGACCGCCACGACCTCGTGGCCATGGGCCACCAGCTCCAGCAGCGTCGGCACCGCGAAATCGGGCGTGCCCATGAAGATCAGACGGAGAGGCATGCGATCAGGCTCGGTGCCAGTTGGAGTGCTCAGTTATGCCCGGGCTTAAGCGCGAAGCGCGTCTTCGCACAAGAAGCCCCGAGCATCCGTTTTCGGCGACGGCGAAGCAAGACGTGGATGGCCGGGTCAAGCCCGGCCATGACGCGTCTGAGGAGACGGCAACGCCTACTCCGCCGCGCGCTTGGCGGCCTTCTCGAATTTCTTGAAAACGCGGTCGCGCTTCAGCTTCGACAGATAGTCCACAAACAGCACGCCGTTGAGGTGGTCGATCTCGTGCTGGATGCAGGTGGCGTAGAGCCCCTCCGCATCCTCCTCGTGCAGCTTGCCGTCGAGGTCGGTGAAGCGCAGGCGCACCCGCGCCGGGCGCTCGACCTCCTCGTAATATTCGGGGATCGACAGGCAGCCCTCTTCGTAGACCGACAGCTCTTCCGAATGCGAGATGATCTCCGGGTTGATGAACACCCGCGGCTGCGGCGTGGTCTCGCCATTCTCGTTGCGCTTGGCGAGGTCCATGGTGATCAGCCGCAGCGGCTGCGCGACCTGGATCGCCGCCAGCCCAATGCCCGGCGCGTCATACATGGTCTCGAGCATGTCGTCGGCGAGCTTGCGGATCTCCGGCGTCACCTTCTCGATCGGTTTCGACACCAGACGCAACTGCTTGTCCGGCAGGATGATGATTTCTCGTAATGCCATGGCGGCGATTTAAGCTGCTGACTTCATGGGGTCAATGCGCTCAGGAACCGGTTAAGACAGCCTTAACCACGTTTCTTCACGCAACGTTAACCAGGAAATTTAAGGGAGTGTTTACCATAAATGTTCCCTTTTCGTTCGATGGCGACGCCGAATCGGCTACAACTGATGGCATGAACGAGATTCTCCTCACGATTGGCGACCTGCCGGTCCGTGTCTCCGACGCGTTGATCGGCCTTGGCGCGCTGGCGCTGATCCTGCTGTTCGCGATCGCGGTGGTGATCGCACGCGCCAGCCGGCGCGGCGCGGAACTCGCGATGGCCCAGGCCATTCGCGCCGACGAGCTGGAGGAGCGGCTTGCCGACATGCTGCGGGCCCAGAGCGAATCCTCCGGGCGGGTCGACGCCATGGCGCAGGCGCTGGCCGGCCGCCAGGCCGAGATGGCCCGCGCCGTCAACGAGCGGCTGGATTCGGTGACCCACCGGGTCGGCCAGTCGATGGAACAATCGACGCGCAACACGATGGATTCGCTGCGCGTGCTGCACGAGCGGCTCGGCATCATCGATCACGCGCACAAGAACCTGAACGAGCTCACCACCCAGGTGACGACGCTGCGCGACGTGCTCGCCAACAAGCAGTCGCGCGGCGCGTTCGGCCAGGCGCGGATGGAGGCGATCGTCCAGGACGGCATGCCGAAGGGCTCGTACGAGTTCCAGTACACGCTGACCACGGGCAAGCGGCCGGACTGCGTCGTGTTCCTGCCCGACCAGCGCCCACTCTGTATCGACGCGAAGTTCCCGCTGGAGGCCATGACGGCGCTGCACGATGCGCGCAGCGACGAGGAACGCAAATTCGCCAGCCAGCGGCTGCGCGCCGACGTGCTGAAGCATGTCAGCGACATCGCGGAGAAGTACCTGATCCCGGGTGAGACCCAGGACACCGCGCTGATGTTCGTGCCGTCGGAATCGGTCTATGCCGAAATCCATGACGGCTTCGACGACGTGGTCCAGAAGGCCTATCGCGCCCGCGTCGTGCTGGTGTCGCCCTCGCTCTTGATGCTGGCCATCCAGGTGATGCAGCAGATCCTGAAGGACGCCCGCATCCGCGACGCCGCCGACCAGATCCGCAACGAGGTGATGCATCTTGGCGACGACCTCGGCCGCCTGCGCGACCGCGTGCTCAAGCTGCAAAATCACTTCGGCCAAGTGAACGAGGACGTCAGGCAGATCCTGATCTCCGCCGACAAGATCGAGAAGCGCGCCGGCCGCATCGAGGAACTCGACTTCAGCAAGTCCGAGACCCCGATCGAAGTCCCCCGCTTCGTCAAACCCGCCGCCACCGACCTGTTCCCCGCCCCGCGCAAGCTGCAGGCGGGGGAGTAGTATGGCCCCTGATTTCACCTCATAGTCGGTGTCATCGCCCGGCTTGACCGGGCGATCCAGTATTCCAGAGGCCGCAGTTGGGGGCACGCAGCTACTACGTCTACATCCTCGCCAGCCGCATCGGCGGCACGCTCTACATTGGTGTGACAAATGATCTCATTCGCCGTGTCGGCGAGCACAGATTGAAACTCATCGACAGTTTCACAGAGAAATATGATGTGGTGAAGCTCGTCTATTTCGAGCAATTCGATGATCCTGAGAACGCGATCAAGCGCGAGAAGCGGCTGAAGAAATGGCCGCGTGGATGGAAAATCTCCCTAATTGAGAAGGACAATCCGGACTGGATTGATCTTTACCCGGAGATCGCCGGTGGCGGCGGATAGGTCTCTGGGATACTGGGTCGCCCGGTCGAGCCGGGCGACGACACCCTTTTTGCGGCTCGAATCTGCTACCAACGGCCCATGACAGCACCCGAGGCGACGTCAGACACGATTGCAAAGCCGGTGCCAACCTCCTGGCGCGACAGCTTCGCGGTGTATTTGCAGCCGCGGGTGCTGATCGTGTTGCTGCTCGGCTTCTCCTCCGGCCTGCCGCTGGCACTATCGGGCTCGACGCTGCAGGTTTGGATGAAGGAAGCCGGGGTCGATCTCGGCACCATCGGGCTGCTCGCGCTGATCGGTACGCCCTACACGCTGAAGTTCCTCTGGGCACCACTGGTCGACGCGCTGCACGTGCCACTGTTCACGCAGGTCTTCGGTCGGCGCCGCGGCTGGCTGCTGCTCTCGCAGTTGTTGCTGATCGCGACGATCCTAGTGCTGGCGCTGGCCGATCCCGCACGATCGCCGTGGTTCGCGGCCTTCGCCGCGCTGCTGGTCGCGACCGCGTCGTCGACGCAGGACATCGTGGTCGATGCCTTCCGCGTCGAAAGCCTGCCTGAGAGCGAGCAGGCCGCCGGTATGGCATCCTATGTCGCGGCCTATCGCATCGGAATGCTGGTCTCCACCGCAGGCGCGCTGTTCATCGTCAGCGGTTTCGAAACCGCCGGCGTCGCGCGACCGTCGGCGTGGATGTGGGGCTATGTGGTGATGGCCGCGCTGGTCGTGATCGGCATCGTCACCGCACTTGCTGCGACCGAGCCGGCGCAATCGAAAGGCGCAGAGGCGGCCACGCATGCGCAGACCGCAGCCGAACGCGTCTTGCACGCGGCGCTCGGCGCATTCTCCGAATTCCTCAGCCGCAAGGACGCACTCGCGGCGCTCGCCTTCGTGGTGCTGTTCAAGTTCACCGACGCCTTCTCGGGCACCATGACCGCACCGTTCGTGATCGACATCGGCTTTTCCAAGGTCGATTACGCGGCGATCGTGAAGGGCGTCGGCCTTGCGGCGACCTTGATCGGCGGCTTTGCCGGCGGCTTCGTGGCGCGGCGCTATTCGCTCGCGACCAGCCTCTGGATCGGCGGCGTGCTGCAGGCGGTCGCCAACCTCTCGTTCTCCTGGCTCGCGCATGTCGGCGTCGATCAATGGGCGCTTGCGCTTGCGATCACGGCGGAGAATTTCACCAGCGCCATCGGCACCGTGATCTTCGTCGCCTACCTCTCGGCCCTGTGCCGCAATCCGCTGCACACCGCGACCCAGTACGCGCTGCTCACGGCGCTCGCGGCGGTCGGCCGCACCTATCTGTCATCGGGCGCTGGCTATGTCGCCAAGGCCGTCGGCTGGCAAATGTTCTTCGTGATCTGCGTGCTGGTCGCGATCCCGAGCCTGATCCTGCTCGCCTGGCTGCAGCGGCGCGGGCATTTCGATGAGCTGGGGCCGGTGAAGGTTTAGTCCTCCACTGTCGTCACCCGCGAAGGCGGGTGACCCAGTATTCCAGAGACGCCCGTTGCTTCGATGGAAAGGCCGCGGCGTACTGGATCGCCCGGTCCCGTCTACGCCAAGGCTTCGACGAGGCCGCGATCATTGGCGCGCCGAAGCTTCAGCGAAGGCCGCAAGCCGGGCGATGACAGTTTACTTCGCCACCACGCTCCACTTGGTGACGATGGCTTCGCTCATCTCGCCGGCATCCTTTGCGCAGGCGATCTCGTCGACCTTCACCGAGATGGCCTTGCCGGAGAGGCTCTTGAGCTGCGCGGCCTGGGCGTCGTTGGTCGGAATCAGCTGAAAAGTTTCCGGCCCGGTTTCGAGGTTGCAGAGACCGTTCGGCGGCGGCAGGCGGCGCGGCTCGCTGGTGATCTGGTAGGTCGCGACGCGCTTGCCGCGATTCTTGGTGTCGCGCACCTTCATTACGCCGAGTTCCCCCGACAGCACGTCGCCGGCCCGGATCATCTTGCCGGGCTTCTGCGGCGCGTCGCTCTGCTGCGCGATCGCACAGGGCGCGGCGAAGGTGACCGCCAGAAGCGCAACGCCCAGGCGTACGCCGAATCGGTGTGTCGTCATTTGCAGTGGTTCCGTACTTGATTCGTCAGAGCGTGGATGACCGTCCCCGAAACGTCATCCACCCTATCGTTTTGTTTCAGTGCGATCTTTTCGACTTATGAAGGATCGACCGGCAAACGCCGTTGCGTCCGGCTTTCGAGCGCGCGCTAGAACAGCGTCCGCTGCCGCATCGCAGCCGATAGCGTACCTTCGTCGAGGTAATCAAGCTCTCCGCCGACCGGCACGCCATGCGCCAGACGCGTCACCCGCACATTGGCCTCCGACAAGAGGTCGGTAATGTAATGCGCGGTGGTCTGGCCATCGACGGTCGCATTGAGCGCCAGAATGATCTCGCTGACCTCGGGCGCATGCGCGCGCGCCACCAGCTGATCGATGGTGAGATCCTGCGGGCCGACACCGTCGAGCGGCGACAGCGTTGCGCCGAGCACGTGATAGCGTCCATTGGTCGCATTGGCACGTTCCAGCGCCCAGAGATCGGCGACATCGGCGACCACGACGATGATCGAGGGATCGCGGCGCGGATCGGTGCAGACCGTGCAGGGGTTCTGTGTATCGATGTTTCCGCAGGTCTTGCAGACCTGGATCTTGTCGATCGCGACCTGCAGCGCCGCGGTCAGCGGCGTCATCAGGGCCTCGCGCTTCTTGATCAAATGCAGTGCCGCGCGCCGCGCCGAACGGGGCCCGAGCCCGGGCAGCCGCGCCAGCAACTGGATCAGGCGTTCAATCTCGGGGCCGGCAACGCTCGCAGCCATTTAGGTCGGACCAAATCCCGGCGGCAGGCCGAGCCCACCGGTAAGTGCCATCATCTTCTCCTGCATCGCGGTCTCGGCCTTGCGACGCGCGTCGCCCAGCGCGGTGACCAGCAGATCCTCGAGCACCTCGCGCTCCTCCGGCTTCATCAGCGACGGATCGATCTTGATGCCCTTCACTTCCATCTTCGCGGTCATGCGCACGGCGACCAGGCCGCCGCCGGAGATGCCCTCGACCTCGACATTGCCGAGCTCTTCCTGCATCGCCTGCATCTTGGATTGCAGCTGCGCTGCCTGCTTCATCATGCCGAGAAAATCAGCCATGCGTGCGTTCCTATCGTCAGATCAATCGTCGTCGCTGTCGGAAGTTTCAATCGGGTCTTCGCCGGTCGCATCCGCCACCGGAACCTCGGCGGCAAGGCGGCGGACCTCGACCACCTTGGTGCCGGGGAAGCGCGCCAGTACTTCCTGCACGCGCGGATCGGCCTCCGCGGCACGCTGATGCTCGCTGCGCGCCAATTCGTTCTGCGAACGCACGGTGGGCTGGCCGGCCGCGTTGGAGATGATCACGGTCCAGCGCCGCCCGGTCCATAGTTCGAGCTTGCGCGACAGATCGGTGACGAGCGCGCGCTGTGCCTTCGGCTCGAGCGCGATCTCGAGCTGGCCATCCTCGATGCGCACCAGCCGCACATCGGCCTCCAGCGCGCTCTTGGTCATGATATCGCGCTTCTCGCCGGCGAGCGCGATCAGCTGCGGAAAGCTGGTGATGCGCAGCGCCGGCGCGGCATCGGCGACTGGGGCCGCCATCTGCGGACGCGCGGCGAGATCGGCGCGCGGCGCGCCCTGCGGTGCCCGCGCCGACGGCATGGCAGACATCGTCGAGGCCGGCGCGCCGCGTGGCGCTGACGATGCGGCGGAGCCCGACGTCGCGGGCGCCGCGCCGCCGCCATTCTGCTCGATCATCATCCGGATCGCTTCATCCGGCGTCGGCAGGTCGGCGACATAGGCGATCCGCACCAGCACCATCTCGGCGGCAGCGGCAGGCCGCGTCGCGGTCTGCACCTCGGCGATACCCTTGAGCAGCATCTGCCACATCCGCGACAGCACCCGCGTCGACAGTTTTGCGGCGAATTCACGCGCGCGCACCCGCTCGGTCTCGCCGAACGCGACGTTGTCCGCGGTTCCCGGCACGAACTTCACGCGGGTGACGAAATTGACGAACTCGGCAAGATCGGACAGCACCACCACCGGATCGGCGCCGACATCATATTGCGCGCGGAATTCGGCGAAGGCGCCGGCGAGATCGCCGCGCGCCAGCGAATCGAAGAGATCGATGACCCGGGTGCGGTCGGCGAGGCCGAGCATCTGCCTGACCGCGTCGGCCTTCACGAGGCCTGCGGCATGCGCGATCGCCTGGTCGAACAGCGACAGCGAATCGCGCACCGAACCTTCGGCGGCGCGCGCGATGATGCCGAGCGCCTCGGGCTCGACCTCGACGCCTTCCTTGGCCGCGATGTTGCCGAGATGCTTCATCAGCACGTCTGCCTCGACCCGGCGCAGATCGAAGCGCTGGCAGCGCGACAGCACCGTGATCGGAACCTTGCGGATTTCGGTGGTGGCGAACACGAACTTGGCGTGCTCCGGCGGCTCCTCCAGCGTCTTCAGGAAGGCGTTGAAGGCCGCCGTCGACAGCATGTGGACTTCGTCGATGATGTAGACCTTGTAGCGCGCGCTGGCCGGCGCATAGCGCACGCTGTCGTTGATCTGGCGGACATCGTCGACGCCGGTGTGCGAGGCCGCGTCCATCTCCAGCACGTCCATGTGCCGGCTTTCCATGATCGCCTGGCAGTGCACGCCGAGGTCGGGCATGTGGATAGTCGGCCCCTTCACCGAGCCGTCCGGCTTCGCGTAGTTCAAGGCACGGGCGAGGATGCGCGCGGTGGTGGTCTTGCCGACCCCGCGGACGCCGGTCAGAATCCAGGCCTGCGGAATCCGCCCGGTCTCGAACGCGTTCGAGACGGTGCGCACCATGGCCTCCTGGCCGATCAGATCCTCGAAGCTGGAGGGACGGTATTTGCGGGCGAGAACGCGGTACGGCTTGGCCGTATCAGGCGCGCCACCCAAATCAAAACCGCCGTCAAGGCTTGCTTTGCCTGCGCCGTCGGACGGTTGGGAGGGGTCGCCAGCGTCATTCATGCATCGATCCGCAACTTGGGAATTGTCTCGTCAACCGGCGTGCGGATAGGAGCCGAAATCAAGCGCCGGGCGCGGAGACCGCCGTTCCAGCGCGATTCGCTCGGAAAAACAGGTAGGAGACTGACGAGCGACCCGATCCGGACCTCGTTAGGGCTGCTTCCTTCCGGACCTGACCCGGTTGGCGAGTGGCTCGTCCACCGCCAATCTCCCGGTCCCTATTTGGGGCCAAAACCGCCGGAAAGCAAGCGGCCTGACCGGGCTTTGTGGGGCTTGTCTGGGAACACGGAAAGGCATTACTTGCGCCTCATGCCCGCCTCCAACTGGTCGCTGCATTCGCAGCTCAAGAAAGACACCATCGACATCGGCGACCTGCCGCTGTGCAAGGTGCTCGTCATCAAGGATGCGCACTATCCCTGGCTGCTGCTGGTGCCGCGGCGCGACGGCGCGGTCGAGATCATCGACCTCGACGAGGTCGAGCAGGCGCAGCTGATGACGGAGATCACCCGCGTCTCGCGGGCCCTGAAAGAGGTCACCAAGTGCGACAAGCTGAATGTCGCCGCCCTCGGCAACCTCGTCCCGCAGCTCCACGTCCACGTCATCGCGCGCCGCACCAGCGACGCTGCATGGCCGCGTCCCGTTTGGGGCGTGATGCCGCCGCTGGCGCATGACGCCGAGGAAGTGCAGAATTTCATCAGTGCGCTTCGCCGCAAGATCTGGTTGGGTTGATTTTCGATGTCTGCATCCGATTCTTTTCCGCTCGGCCAGCCGGCCTTCGTCACCCATGTGCTGGACCGCGCCGCGCATCTGCGCAGCAATGACGAGAAGCTGTTCGCGCTGGAGGGCCATCGCGAGGCCAGAGCCTATGTGATCTATCGCGACTCGCTGGTCGTGAAGCAGGAGGAAGGCGGCGCCCGCGCCCTGCTCTCGCTGGAGGAGGCCCGCGCCTTTGGCGCCAATCCCGGCACGATCTTCCTGGGGCTACGCGATGCTGCGCCGATCTTCGGCATGGGGATCGCGCCGCAGGCGGCCGAGAAGCTGGTCGGGCGCAGTGACGTCGCGATCACCGAATTGCGCGGCATGGCGATGCAGGGCGTGGTGCCGCCGGAACAACTGTCGGCCATCGCGATGGCGAAATCGATGGTGACCTGGCACCAGCGCCACGGCTTCTGTCCGAACTGCGGCGCCCGTACGGCGATGAAGGATGGCGGCTGGAAGCGCGAATGCCCGAGCTGCAAGGCCGAGCACTTTCCCCGCACCGATCCGGTCGTGATCATGCTGGTCACGTCGGGCGACAAGGTGCTGCTCGGCCGGCAGAAGCAGTTCATGCCCGGGATGTATTCCTGCCTCGCCGGCTTCGTCGAAGCCGCCGAGACCATCGAGGACGCGGTCAGGCGCGAGATTTTCGAGGAGTCCGGCATCCGCTGCACCGACGTCAATTATTACATGACGCAGCCCTGGCCCTATCCGTCATCGCTGATGATCGGCTGCACCGCGCGTGCGACCAACGAGGACATCGTGGTCGACCGCACTGAGCTCGAGGACGCACGCTGGTTCGACCATGCCGAGGCGACGCTGATGCTCAAGCGCCAGCATCCCGACGGCCTGGCCGGCCCGCATCCGTTCGCGATTGCCCATCATTTGCTCGGCCGCTGGGTGCACCACCGAAATCCGTTGGACCAATAGCGGGAACCGGACATCGTTCTGCCGATTAGACCTGCACACAGCTTGTGGCAGTTGACGGAACCTTTGCGACGGACCCCTGCATGAATTTTCAGAACGACGCCACGAAAGTCCCGCCCCGCATCCTCTGCATCGGCCTGCCGGTGCGCGACCTGACCTTCCGCGTCAACGTACCGGCCCGCGGCTCCAAGGAGAACGCGACCCATTTCGACGAGATCTGCGGCGGCAACGCGCTGAACGCCGCCATCGGCATCGTCCGGCTGGGCGGCCGCGCCTCGATCTGCGGGCCGATGGGTGATTCGCGGGAGACCTCGAGCCGCTACATCTTCGACAAGCTGGCCCAGGAAGGCATCGAGACCAACCATCTCATCCACATGCCGGATCTGGTCACCCCGATCTCGGCGATCATGATCGACGACACCGGCGAGCGCACCATCGTCACCTTCCGCGATCCCGAGCTCTGGAAGGTCAAGCTGCCGCCGACCGAGCTGCTGCTGGAGGATTGCGCGGCGATCCTGACCGAGAGCCGCTGCGCGCCGTTCTGCACCGAGCTCTGCGCCGAGGCGGTCAAGCGCGGCATTCCCGTGGTGGTCGACGTCGACCGCGCGATGTCGATGCGGGAAGGGCTGCTCACCGCCTCATCCCATCTGGTGTTTTCCAGCGAGCCGCTGCAGCAGACCGCCGACGTCACCGACGACGGCCAGGCACTGCAAAAGCTCGCCAAGCTCACGCCTTCCTTCCTGGCCGGCACGCGCGGCCCTCAGGGCACGATCTGGCTCAATGAGAAGGGCGGGCTCGAGGAGACGCCGGCCTTCCCGGTCCATACCGTCGACACGCTCGGCGCCGGCGACGTCTTCCATGGGGCGTTTGCCCTCGCCATTACCGAGAAGCAGGAGCTGCGGCAGGCGCTCCGCTTTGCCTCGGCTGCCGCAGCGCTGAAATGCACCCGCTTCGGGGGCGCTTATGCCGCACCGCAACGTGCTGAAGTTGAAGCGTTTTTGGGCGAGCACGCCGACGCCCGGCCGGCCTGACCGGCCACGGCCCGCTTGATTTGGAAGATTTTTCTCTATATGAGGGAGTTTGAACCTTCATGTGGAACTTTCTTCTATGACCGATGCCGCCATTCAGCTTCATGACAACAACCGCCGCCTCGACGCCATCGATCGCAAGATCCTGACCGTGCTGCAGGAGGACGCCTCGCTCTCCGTCGCCGAAATCGGCGACCGGGTCGGGCTGTCGTCGACGCCGTGCTGGAAGCGCATCCAGCGGCTGGAGGCCGACGGCGTCATCCTGCGCCGCGTGGCGCTGGTCGATCAGAACAAGATCGGGCTCGGGATTTCGGTGTTCGTCTCGGTCGAGAGCGCCGACCATTCGGAAGCCTGGCTGCGCAAATTCGCCGACGCCGTCAGCGCCATGCCCGAAGTGATGGAGTTCTACCGGATGGCCGGCGACGTCGACTACATGCTGCGCGTCGTGGTCGCCGACATGCAGGCCTACGACGTGTTCTACAAGAAGCTGATCTCGGCCGTGCCGCTGAAGAACGTCACCTCGCGCTTCGCGATGGAGAAGATCAAGTCGGTGACGGCGCTGCCGGTGCCCGCGGCGTAAGCGCCGCTCCCTAGATGTCATCGCCCGGCTTGGCCGGGCGACCCAGTATTCCAGAGACCTTCGTGATTGAATCGACAGGCCGCGGCGTACTGGATCACCCGCTTTCGCGGGTGACGACAACCGCCTTGCGGAAGGCCCCGCCTCAGATCTTCTGATTGTACGCGCCGACCTCGGGGTGCGTGCGCAGCACCGAATCCATCGCCTCGAACATGTCGCGCATGCGCTGCTCGCTGACCGGGCTTTCCACCACGACCACGAGCTCCGGCTTGTTGGAGGATGCGCGCACCAGGCCCCAGCTGCCGTCAGCGACCGTGACGCGCACGCCGTTGACGGTGACGAGATCGCGGATGTTCTGGCCTGCGACTTGCGCGCCGTTCTGCTGCAGCGTCTCGAAGTGCTTCACGACCGCGTCGACCACGCCATACTTCGCCTCGTCGGCGCAATGCGGCGACATGGTCGGCGACGACCAGGTCTTCGGCAGCGCGTCCTTCAGGTCGGCCATCGACTTGCCGGGCGCGCGGTCGAGCATCTCGCAGATCGCGATCGCCGACACCAGGCCGTCGTCATAGCCACGGCCGAACGGCTTGTTGAAGAAGAAGTGGCCGGACTTCTCGAAGCCGGCGAGCGCGCCCAATTCGTTGGTGCGGCGCTTCATGTAGGAATGCCCGGTCTTCCAGTAGACCGTTTTCGCGCCCTGCTTCTGCAAGACGGGATCGGTCACGAACAGCCCGGTCGACTTCACGTCGACGACGAACTGCGCGTTGGCGTTGATCGCCGACATGTCGCGCGCCAGCATGACTCCGACCTTGTCGGCAAAGATCTCCTCGCCGGTATTGTCGACCACGCCGCAGCGGTCGCCGTCGCCGTCGAAGCCGAGACCGACATCGGCCTTGTGCGCCAGCACGGCATCGCGGATCGCGTGCAGCATCTCCATGTCTTCGGGATTCGGATTGTATTTCGGGAAGGTGTGATCGAGCTCGGTGTCGAGCGGGATCACCTCGCAGCCGATCGCCTCCAGCACCTGCGGCGCGAACGCGCCCGCGGTGCCGTTGCCGCAGGCCGCCACCACCTTCAGCCTGCGCTTCAGCTTCGGCCGGTTGGTGAGGTCGGCGATGTAGCGCGCCGGATAATTCTCGTGAAACTGATAGGAGCCGCCGGCCTTGTTGTTGAACGCGGCATTGAGCACGATCTCCTTCAGCCGCGTCATCTCGTCGGGGCCGAAGGTGAGCGGACGGTTGGCGCCCATCTTCACGCCGGTCCAGCCATTGTCGTTATGCGAAGCGGTGACCATGGCGACGCAGGGCACGTCGAGGTCGAACTGCGCGAAATAGGCCATCGGCGTCACCGCGAGCCCGATGTCGTGCACCTTGCAGCCCGCCGCCATCAGGCCCGAGATCAGCGCGTATTTGATCGAGGCGGAATAGCCGCGGAAATCGTGGCCGGTGACAATCTCCTGTTTGACGCCGAGTTCCGCGATCAGCGCGCCGAGCCCCATGCCCAGCGCCTGCACGCCCATCAAATTGATCTCCTTGTTGAACAGCCAGCGCGCGTCGTATTCGCGAAACCCGGTCGGCTTCACCATCGGCTCGGATTCGAAGGCATAGGTGTTCGGGACCAGCGCGGATTTCGGCTTGGGAAACATGGGTCGGCCTTATGGTCGCATGCAGAAAGACATCACCGCAGCCTTAGCGAATGCGCAGGCCGGGCGAAAGGTGGGACCGGGGCTGGTGGCCGACAATTACGGCGAAAATCGCGGCGGATAGCGAGACAGGCACAGGCCTATCCGATCAGAGCGCGATCTCGTGCTCGATCACTACTCTCAGCGGCGGCAATGCCTGCTCAACCGTCTCCCATACTAACTGCGCTGCAACATCCTCATAGTCGTGCCGATACACGTTGCCGGCCCCGGCCATCTGTTTCCACGCAATCCCAGGATGCCGCGCCTTGAGGTCGGCTGGGAGACGCCGCGATGCCTCCGAAATGATCTCGAGGCAGCGCGTTACAGCATAGACAGAGCGAATATCGGCCTTGAACTTTTCGCGATCGAGGCCTTCGACAAACCGCATCGCCATATCGATGTGATACAGGATATCACGGAGCGCGCCGTCTACGCGATCAGAAGGCATAGATCGCGTCGGCCGTTGCGGCAGGACGGACATAGGGCTTCAGGGCATCACGATTGACCACATCGACGGGCCCTTCGAATAATCCCGAAATATACTCCTTGATGTCCATGTAGTCGAAAACCGTCAGGCGTGCGCCCGGATCGATTTCGATCATGATATCGATATCGCTATCAGCGCGGTGGTCGCCCCGTGCAACCGAGCCAAACAGAGCCGCATGCATCACCCCACGCCCGCGCAAAGCCCGCTCGGAACGCCGCAACGTATCGATCGCATCGAACCTGTTCATCGGATCAATATAGCACCGCGCAGCCGCGACCGGGAGGGGGCACCAAGCGGCCGGACTTATTGCTCCAGCAACAATTTGCCGTTGGCGTATTCGAAGCGCTTCAGCTTGGACAGGAAGGACAGGCCGAGCAGGTTTTCAGACAGCGCCTCGTCCGGCAGCACGAGCGCATCGACGTCGCGCACGGTGAGGCCACCGATCTCGACCATGGCGAGGCGAGCCCGTGCCGCCTTGATGGTGCCATTGGCGGTGGTGACACGCGAGGTGTAATCGCCCGGTACCGGACGCAGGCCGAAGCGCGCGGCGGAGGTCTCGTTCAGGGCCACCACGGAGGCGCCGGTGTCGACCATGAAGTTGATGCGCTGGCCGTCGATCCGGCCGTCGGTCGCGAAGTGACCGCGCGGATCGGGCGCAATGCTGAGCGTGCGGGCGCTGGCCTGCGCCACCGTGACGGCGGGGGCCATGGTCTGCTTGGCGGTGGTCGCGGCGGCGGGCGACATCTTGCTGGCCATCTGGGCCATGAAGGTGCCCAGCCCGATCAGGATGGCCGCGAAAATCATCAGGTTACGCATGACACCATACTCGGAAAACCGAACACGCAATTTCACCACGCCAGCCGCCCCGCCGCGAGCGAGGGCGGCAGCGCGAGGCTGCCATTTTGGCGAAAAGGATGAGCGAAGAGTTAATGCGACCGCGCTGAGGCGGCCGAATGTCATCGGCCGCCTCCTCTAGAGGGAATTTGCCGGTCCCCAGATGGTCCCTAAGGCATGATGAGATTAGGTTTGATCTGTAGCGGCGGCGGAAGTTCACCTCTCCCTTGGGAGAGGTCGGCGCGTAGCGCCGGGTGAGGGGTTACGCTCTCTCGTTGGAGCCGCGGCCCCTCACCCGATTTGCTGCGCAAATCGACCTCTCCCCAATGGGGAGAGGTAAACCCAGTCTGCGGACCCTGTTCAACCCAGACTCATCTTGCTTTAGGCCGCCTTTCAGGCGACCTGCCCTCAGGCAGTCTTCGCGACCGGGCTCGGCATCGCAACGCGCAGCGCGTAGTAGACCGCGCCTGCGATGGCGACGCCGAAAAACCAGCCATAGACCGCCCACCAGGCCGGCAGGATCGAGGTGAAGTTCGGCAGCACCGACGAGAACAGGGCGCCGATCGCGGCCGCGATCAGCGCGCTGACGTTCCAGCCGTTCTGGAAGCGATACTCGCCATCTTCCTGGTACAGCGCCGGCACGTTCACGCGACCTTTGGCGATCAAATAATAGTCGACCATCATGATCCCGAAGATCGGCCCCATGGTCGCGCCGATCAGCCCGACGAACGAGGCGGCGCTGCCCTCCCAGGGCGCGAACGGATAAAGCGCCAGCGCGATCAGCGCCGCGATGTAGCCGCCCTTCTTGAAGTCGATATGCCGTGGAAACACGTTCGAGAAGTCGAACGCCGGCGAGACGAAATTGGCCACCACATTGATACCGAGCGTTGCCACCGCGAAGGTGACCGCGGCGAGCAGCGCCAGGAACCAGCTGTCGAACTTCGCCGAGATCTGGTCGGGATGCAGCAGCACCTCGTGATAGACGTTGAACGCTGCGATCGTGGTGACGCCGGCGACCAGCGAGAACAGGATCAGATTGACCGGCAGGCCCCAGATATTGCCCTTGCGCAGCGCCTTGGCGTCGGGCGCGTAGCGCGAGAAGTCGCAGAAATTGAGATAGAGTGCCGCGAAATAGGTGATCCAGGTCGCGGCGACGGCGCACAACGCCGGGAAGGTGCCGGGTTCGCCGGGCACGCCGGCATCCTTGGTCTTCTCCAGCAGCACATCCTGCGGGATCGGCGCGGTGAGCGAGATGCCGCCGGCCGCGATGCAGAGATAGATCGCGAGGATCAGCATCATCAACCACACCGCCGGCCCCGCCCAGTCCTGGAAGCGGCGCACCGTCTCCATGCCGCGCTGGATGATCAGGAGCTGCAGCGCCCAGATCACGACGAAGCAGATCACCTCGAGCCCGGAATGGCCGAGCACATGGCTGGACTGGTGGAACGCCTTGAAGCTGTCGATACGCGTCAGCAGCGCGACGATCGCGCCCGAGGCCGCCGCGGTCTGCGCGCCGTACCAGAAGCAGGCGACGATGGCGCGCACCAGCGCCGGAATGTTGGCGCCCCAGATTCCGAACGAGGCCCGCGCCAGCACCGGATAGGGCACGCCGGTCTTCACGCCGGCATTGCCGATCAGGCTCATCAGCACGAAGATCACCAGCGAACCGGCGCCGATCGCGAGGATGAAGTTGACGAAGCTGCCGCAGAGCAGGAACAGGCTGGCGGCGAGGTAATAGCCCCAGAGGCTGTGAACGTCCGAGGTCCAGACGTTGAAGATGCTGAAGGCGCCCCAGTTGCGTTCTTTGGCCGGCGCCAGGTCTTCGTTGTACAGCGACGGCGATGCGTTCTTGATCTCCAGGTTCTTGAAGTCCATGGCGGCCTCCCCAAAGTGCGAGCCCGTGATCCCATCCCAGCATCCAAATCTAACCACCGTTTGCCGGCGCTCGCCAGCGCAACCGGTCAGCATGATCGGGAAAAGTGGGGACCGGATTGCGCGCGCGACAACCGCTGCGCGTTTGCGCTGATATTAGGTGCCGCGCGGTTTCACGCGCCTGGTCGGCATCGCGCTGGCGGGATCTTCCGGCCAGGGATGGCGCGGATAGCGGCCGCGCAGGTCAGAACGCACCGCCGCGTAACTGCCGCGCCAAAAACCCGGCAGATCGCGCGTCACCTGCACCGGCCGCTGTGCGGGCGACTGCAGTTCCAGCACCAGCGGCACCGCGCCCTTGGCGATCGAGGGATGGGTGTTGAGCCCGAACAGCTCCTGCAGCCGCACCGCGATGGTCGGGCCCTGCTCAGCCTCGTAATCGATCGCAAGCTGCGTTCCGGTCGGCGCCTCGAAATGCGTCGGTGCCTCGCGATCGAGCCGCGCGCGCAGGTCCCACGGCAACAGCGCCGTCAACGCGTCCGACAGGTCGCCGGCGGACAGATCCTTCAGCGCGGTCTTGTCGTAGAGCGCGGGCACCAGCCAGTCGTCGGCCCGCGCTGCGAGTGCAGTGTCCGACAGATCGGGCCAGCTGTCGTCCTCGGCCTTGCGCAGGAACATGACGCGGTCGCGCCACTGTTTCGAATGCTTCGACCACGGCAGCCGGTCGAGACCCACAGCGATCAAGCCGTCGGCGAACACGCGCGCGGTCTCAGCCGACGGCTTGAGCGGCATCGGCGCTTCCGACAGCGTGATCGCGTGCAGCGAACGCCGGCGGCGCGCGCGCAGCGCCATCGCGCCGCGGTCGAACGCCACCTCTTCGATGTTTTCGATCTGGTCGGCGAAACGCTGCTCGATCTCCTCCTGGGTGATCGGCGCTGCCAGCAGGATGCGGCCGCTCGCCGCCGTGCCGGTCAGTTCGGCAACCGTGATAGTGGGCAGCCGCGCCAGCGCCGCGGTCTGCTCCACGGCGGCGCCGCGGCCATTGGCCAGCACGAAGCTGCCATTGCCGCGGTTCTTGGCAACGCGATCCGGAAACGCGAAGGCCAGCATGACGCCGGTCGAGAGATCCTTCTGCTCGCTCACCGCCGCCTTCACCTGCGAGGCCCAGCGCGCGGCCATGCTCCGCGCGCTCGATGCCCGCTGCGAGCGGTCGCGGCGGAACTGGTCGAGCCTGTGGTCGAGATCGACGCTGTCGCCGCCGAGCCCGCGCTCGCTCAGCACGGCGGCAATCTCGGCCGCCTCCTCGCCCGCACCGAAGCGCGCGGAGTCCACGATCATGCGCGCCAGCCGCGGCGGCAGCGCCAGCGCGCGCAGGCTCTTGCCCTCCTCGGTGATGCGGCCGTCATCGTCGAGCGCACCGAGTTCGCCGAGCAGCGATCTCGCTTCCTTCAGCGCGGGCCCGGGCGGCGGATCGAGGAAGGCAAGGCTTGCGGGATCGTTGACGCCCCATTGCGCGAGGTCGAGCACCAGCGAGGACAGATCGGCGGAGAGGATCTCGGGCGCGGTAAAGGCCGGGAGCGATGCGGTCTGCGGCTCGTCCCAGAGCCGGTAGCAGACGCCGGGCTCGGTACGGCCGGCGCGGCCGCGCCGCTGATCGACCGCGGCGCGCGAGGCCCGCACCGTCTCGAGCCGGGTCAAGGCAATGTCCGGCTCGTAGCGCGGCACCCGCGCCAGGCCGCAATCCACCACGATGCGCACGCCCTCGATGGTCAGCGAGGTCTCGGCGATCGAGGTCGCCAGCACCACCTTGCGGATCCCCTTCGGCGCCGGCGCGATGGCGCGATCCTGCACGGCGGCATCGAGCGCGCCGAACAGCGGCACGATCTCGACCGAGGCGTCATGCACGCGCTCGGCGAGGAAGGTCTGGGTGCGGCGGATCTCGGCCGCACCCGGCAGGAAGGCCAGCACCGAGCCGGCATCCGCGCGCAGCGCGGTCGCGATCGTCTCGGCCATCTGCCGCTCCAGCGGCGCGTCGACCTTGCGGCCGACGTAACGGGTCTCGACCGGGAAGGCGCGGCCCTCGCTCGCGACAACAGGCGCGTCGCCGAGCAGCCTTGCGACGCGCGCGCCATCGAGCGTTGCCGACATCACGAGGATGCGCAGGTCCTCGCGCAGGCCGGTTTGCGCGTCGCGCGCCAGCGCCAGCCCGAGATCGGCGTCGAGCGAGCGCTCGTGGAATTCGTCGAACAGCACCGCGGCGACGCCGTTGAGCTCCGGATCGTCGAGGATCTGGCGCGAGAAGATGCCCTCAGTCACGACCTCGATCCGCGTCGCGCGCGACACCTTTGAGCCGAAGCGCACCCGATAGCCGACGGTCTCTCCGGGCCGTTCGCCGAGCGTCTTCGCCATCCGCTCGGCGCTGGCGCGCGCGGCGATGCGGCGCGGCTCCAGCACGATGATCTTCTTCCCCTTGGCCCACGGCGCATCGAGCAACGCCAGCGGCACGCGCGTGGTCTTGCCGGCGCCCGGCGGCGCGACCAGCACGGCGGCATTGTGGCGATCGAGCGTGCGGTCGAGTTCATCGAGCACGGCGTCGATCGGCAGCGGGCTATCGAAATGGTGCGGCAAGGAGTCTCATCGCGGCAGCGGCCCTCGGCCGACCTGCGTCCTGTGGTTAACAAAACACGGCTTCTTCTAGGATTTCAGGGCCTCTTAGACCATTCGCCCGGTCCAGGGAACCGGGGAAAGGTCCCCGGGTTCGGCGGCACATCCTTTGTATGGATAAAGGAGAAAGCAACCGATCGGGCCGATGATGAGCCCGATCACGCCGGAACGGGACAAGGATGACCACAAACGGCACACAGGCTGCGACAGATCGTTCCGCCGAGAACGCGGCCGCACGCGTCGATTGGGTCGACTATGCCAAGGGCATTTGCATCGTCATGGTCGTGATGATGCATTCGGTGCTGGGGGTCGAGAAGGCCGCCGAGCAGACCGGCTTCATGCATTATGTCGTGATGTTCGCGAAACCGTTCCGGATGCCGGACTTCTTCCTGATCTCGGGGCTGTTCCTGTCGGTCGTGATCGATCGCGATTGGCGCACCTATCTCGACCGCAAGGTGATGCACTTCGCCTATTTCTACGTGCTGTGGGTGACGATCCAGTTCGGCTTCAAGGCACCGTCGCTGGCCGCTGAGGCAGGCTGGGCCGCGGTCGGGCTGCAATATCTCGAGGCCTTCATCGAGCCGTTCGGCACGCTGTGGTTCATCTATCTGCTGCCGATCTTCTTCGTCGTCACCAAGCTCACGCGCAATGTCCACCCGCTCGCGATCTGGCTCGTCGCCGCGGCGCTGGAGAGCGCGCATGTCGTGACCGGCTGGACCGTGATCGACGAATTCTGCGCCCGCTTCGTCTACTTCTTCACCGGCTACGTGCTCGCTGCTTACGTGTTCGCGCTGTCGGACCGCGCGCGCGCGCGGCCCGCATTTGCGCTGCTCGGGCTTGGGCTCTGGGCGCTCGTCAATGGCAGCCTGGTCGCGCTCGACATCAGTGAGTGGTCGGTCGTCTCGCTGGCACTCGGCCTGGCCGGCGCCTGCGCGATCATCGTGACCGGCACGCTGCTGGCGCGCGCGCACTGGCTCGGCTTCCTGCGCTTCTGCGGCGAGCACTCGATCGTGATCTACCTCGCCTTCTTCCTGCCGATGGCCGCGACGCGCACCCTTCTGCTGCGGTCCGATGTCATCCACGACATCGGCCTGGTCGCGCTGATCGTCACCGCGGTCGGCGTCGCCGGCGCGCTCCTGATCTGGCGGCTGGCGCTGGCGGCCCGCGCCAATTTCCTGTTCGAGCGGCCCGATGCGTTCTGGATTGCCCCGAAAAAGGCAGCGCCCGCGCTGCAGCCGGCCGAATAGTGCGCGGGTAGTGCCGGAAGTCATGGGCCGGATTCGTTCCAACAGCGGCGAATCCAGCCATTCCAATTTTCCGTATGTTGAAATGACTGGCTTTTTGGTCCCGAATGTTTCGTCGCCGGGGCCGCGACGAAACAATTCTCCCGGTCACGAAACCATTTTCCGCCTTTCGCGCAGACATCCGGAAACGGGCGCTAACTAACAATTCTCCCAACGAACCGCCGCCCAACGGCGAACTGGGAGCCTGTCATGCCGAACGTCATCGCCATCAACTCTGCAGCCAAGAAGCACATCGACGCTGCACGCGCGACCTCGGATGAAACGCTGCTCGCGCATATCGCCAAGAATGACCGCACCTCGATGCACACGCTCTATGCCCGTCACAACGTCCGGGTTTACCGCTTCGTGCTCCGCATGGTGCGCGACACCACAATGGCCGAGGACCTGGTGAGCCAGGTGTTCCTGGACGTCTGGCGCACCGCGGCCCAGTTCGAGGGCCGCTCGCAGGTCTCGACCTGGCTGCTGTCGATCGCCCGCTTCAAGGCGCTGACCGCGCTGCGTCAGCGCAGGCATGAGGACATCGACCAGGACGACGTGCTGGAGATCGCCGACGGCGCCGACACGCCGGAAACCTCGCTCGATCGCGCCACCACCAGCGAGATCCTGCGCGCCTGCGTGGCCAAGCTGTCGCCGGCCCACCGCGAGATCATCAATCTGGTCTACTACCATGAGAAGTCGGTCGAGGAGGCCGGCCAGATCATCGGTATCCCGCAGAGCACGGTGAAGACCCGTATGTTCTATGCCCGCAAGCAGCTCGCCGACCTCCTGAGGGGCGCCGGCGTGGACAGCGTCGCGGCCTAAAGTAAAGCAAATCCAGCTATTTAGGAGGAGATCAAGCAACCCGGGCAATTGTCCACGAAGCCAAAAAAGGTCGGCGACGAAACAATTGAAACAATCGACGACATCACCCGGAAAAACGCGATCTCTATACCAATATCCAACGACGCAACCCCAACCCCAATTCACTGACCCAGGTTTCGATACCTCGCTAGTTCTAACCTCCCAAGTAACCTCCAACGACCCGGCCGGGATGCCCCCCAGCCGGGTCGCTCTGTTTTTGGCGCGCGGTCGTGAGGCCGAACGCAGTTCGTCTCACACGGACGTGACGTCGTCCGCGGCCAACTCTCCGTAACGGCCACGCCGTCCTGGCGAAGAACATCAGGCGTACCCGGCACGGCCCTCTGGCGCGCTGGGACTTCTGATGGACGGACGACGATGCTCAGCCTTGCCCTTGCCCTGCTTGCCGGTGTCGCCACCGTCGCCGCCCCTTGCACCCTGCCGATGCTGCCGATCCTGCTCGGGGTATCGATAGGCCAGACCGGCAAGGCGCGGCCCGCGATGATCGCGCTCGGCTTCGTGATGTCATTCTCCGCCGTGGCATTGCTGCTGAGTGCGATCACGCGTGCCTTCGATTTCGATCCGAATCTGCTGCGGACCGGCGCGGCCATCCTGCTCGCAGGCTTCGGCCTGTTGATGATCTGGCCGGCGCCGTTCGAATGGCTGTCGACCCGGTTGACCGGCGCCACCGGCAGCCTCAGTCAGGCCGGGCCGTCACCGAGCCTGTTCGGCGGCTTCGTGCTCGGCTCTACGCTCGGCCTGGTCTGGACACCGTGCGCCGGTCCCGTGCTCGGCTCGATCCTGACCATCGTCGCGACCTCGAAGGACACGGCGTGGGCGAGCCTGCAGCTCGTCACCTACGCGATCGGCGCCGCGATCCCGATGCTGGCCATTGCCTATGGCGGGCAGGCCGTCACCACCCGCGTGCGCAGCATGGCGCGGATCGCGCCGCGCCTGCAGCAAGGCTTCGGCGTCGTGATCATCGCCTTCGCCGCGCTGTCCTACCTGCAATACGACACGCTGATCGTGGCGTGGCTGACCCAGTTCTATCCCAACGGCCAGATCGGCCTGTGAGCTCATAAGGAGAGATCGATGTCCCTGCGCTTGATTGCTGTATCCGCTCTGGTGGCGGGCCTTGGCCTCGGCGGCGCCGTCATCCCCGGCCTCTGCACCGAGTCGAACGCGCCGGCCGTGCCCGTTCCAATGGCCACCGCGATGACCACCGCGCAGAGCCAGGCCGCGCCCGAATTCGCAGGGATCAGCAACTGGTTCAATTCGCAGCCGCTGAAGCTCGCCGATTTGCGCGGCAAGGTCGTGCTGGTGGATTTCTGGACCTATGGCTGCGTCAACTGCGTCAACACGCTGCCGCACGTCACCCAACTTTATTCAAAGTACCGGGATCGCGGCCTCGTCGTGATCGGGGTCCACACGCCAGAATTCCCGTTCGAGCATTCGGCCTCCAACGTGCAGGCGGCGCTGAAGCGGCACGGCATCCTCTATCCGGTGGCGCAGGACAACAATTCGCAGACCTGGAACGCCTACGGCAACCAGTACTGGCCGGCGCAATACATCATCGACCAGAACGGCAAGATCGTGTTCCAGCACGCCGGCGAGGGCCAGTACGACGAGATCGACCGCACCGTCGCCCGGCTGCTCAACGCCAATAGCTGATTGGACAATTTGTCAGCTAATTGGACAATCCGCCGTCATTCCCGGCATGATAGGCTCAACGCCGGGAATGCGCGATCCCGAACGTGATCGCGCCCGAAATTGACGACGGACGGTGCGTGATGTTCGAAGGCTGGGATGCGGTCGTACTCGCCCGCGCGCAATTCGCTTTCACGATGTCGTTCCACATCGTGTTTCCCGCATTCTCGATCGGGCTGGCGAGCTATCTCGCCGTGCTCGAAGCGCTGTGGCTGGCCACCGGGCGCGAGGTCTACATCAACCTGTTCAATTACTGGCTGAAGATCTTCGCGGTCGCGTTCGGCATGGGCGTGGTCTCGGGCATCGTGATGTCCTACCAGTTCGGCACCAACTGGTCGTCCTTTGCCGACAAGACCGGGCCGGTGATCGGCCCGATGATGGCCTATGAGGTCTTGACCGCATTCTTCCTCGAGGCGGGCTTTCTCGGCGTGATGCTGTTCGGGCTCGAACGCGTCGGCCCCAGGCTGCACTTCGTGGCGACGTTGATGGTCGCGATCGGCACGCTGATCTCCGCGTTCTGGATTCTGTCGGCGAATTCCTGGATGCAGACGCCGACCGGCTATGCCGTCAATGCCGACGGCCAGTTCGTCGCCGCCGACTGGCTGAAGGCGATCTTCAATCCCTCCTTCCCCTATCGCCTCGTGCACATGGTGCTGGCGGCGTACCTCACCACTTCGCTGGTGGTCGGCGGGGTCGGCGCCTGGCATCTGCTGCGCGACCAGCATCTGGCCGGTCCGCGCGTGATGTTCTCGATGGCGATGTGGATGGCAACCTTGGTGGCGCCGATCCAGATCCTCGCCGGCGACCAGCACGGCCTCAACACGCTGGAGCACCAGCCGGCCAAGGTGATGGCGATGGAAGGCCACTACCAGAGCCACAAGGACGGCGCGCCGTTGATCCTGTTCGGTTGGCCGGACCAGGCCGATGCGAAAGTTAAATATGCGATCGAGGTGCCGAAGCTGTCGTCGCTGATCCTGAAGCATTCGCTCGACGCGCCGCTCGCCGGCCTCGACACCGTGCCACGTGAAAACTGGCCGCCGGTGCCGATCACCTTCTGGTCGTTCCGCATCATGGTCGGGCTCGGCTTCCTGATCATGGGGCTCGGCCTGTTCAGCCTCCTGATGCGCTGGCGCGGAATGATGTACCAGTCACCGCTGCTGCATCGCTTCGCGGTCCTGATGGGCCCGGCCGGCTTCATCGCGGTGCTCGCCGGCTGGATCACCACCGAGACCGGGCGGCAACCGTTCACCGTCTACGGCCTGCTGCGCACCACCGATTCGGCATCGCCGCTGGCAGCGCCGGCCGTGGGCTCCTCGCTGATCGCCTTCATCATCGTCTATTTCGCCGTGTTCACCGCGGGCGTGATCTATATCCTGCGGCTGATGGCGCAGCCGCCGCATCCCGGCGAGCAAGGCCCGACAAAGGACCTTCCCGCCCGTGCGGCCGGCATCACGCCGGCAGCAGGTGCAGCCGTGGAGGGCGTGCGATGAGCATCCCCATCGACCTCGCCACGATCTGGGCCTTCATCATCGCCTTCGCCGTGTTCGTCTACGTCGTGATGGACGGCTTCGATCTCGGCCTCGGCATCCTGTTTCCGCTGTTTCCGCAGAAGGCCGACCGCGACGTCATCATGAACACGGTGGCGCCGGTGTGGGACGGCAACGAGACCTGGCTGGTGCTCGGCGGCGGCGGCATGATGGCGGCGTTTCCGCTGGCCTATGCGGTGCTGATGCCGGCGCTCTATACGCCGATGATCGCGATGTTGCTCGGCCTCGTGTTCCGCGGCGTCGCCTTCGAATTCCGCTGGCGGACCCAGAAGGCGCGCAACAAATGGGACCTCGCCTTCGCCGGCGGCTCGCTGGTCACGACGCTGGCGCAGGGCATCGCACTCGGCGCCATCCTGCAGGGCATCCATGTCGACGGGCGCCACTATGGCGGCGGCTGGTGGGACTGGCTGACGCTGTTCAGCGTCCTGACCGGCATTGCACTCGTGATCGGCTATGCGCTGCTGGGGGCGACCTGGCTGGTGATGAAGACCGAAGGCGAGCTGCGCGAGCGCGCCTATCATCTGAGCTGGATGTTGTTGGTCGCGATGCTCTGCGCGATCGGCGCCGTCAGCATCGCAACCCCGTTCCTGAGCGTGCAGTACACCCAGCGCTGGTTCGCCTGGCCCAACATCATCCTCACCGCGCCGGTGCCGATCGCGGTCGCCGCCGTCACCGCGCTGTTGCTGCGCGCGCTCGGCAACAAGAACGACCACCAGCCGTTCTTCCTGACCCTCGGGCTGTTCGCACTGTCCTATGCCGGGCTCGGCATCAGCATGTATCCGTACATCGTGCCGCAGAGCATCACGATCTGGCAGGCGGCAGCGCCCGCCAACAGCCAGATATTCATGCTGGTCGGGGTCTCGATCCTGGTGCCGCTGATCCTCGGCTACACCGCCTGGGCCTATTGGGTGTTCCGCGGCAAGGTGCGCCCCGGCCACGGATACCACTGATGCTACCAGAGCGTTTTCCAGCGAAGTGGATCCCGGTTCGCGTCAAGAAAACGCGTCAAAAAGAGAATCGAGAGCCTCGTTCCGATTCCATCGGAACGGAAATGGCTCTGGTGCCGAATCAGCGGCCGCTCGGCCAGCGTCTGTTGTGGTTTGCAGCGCTCTGGCTCGGCGGCGTCGGCACGGTGACCCTGGTCTCCTTTGCGCTGCGACTCTGGATTGCGCCGAAATAAGGCCGCCCACGCGGCGTGCCACGGGTCCAATGACAAAAAACAAAAGCATTACAGTGATATAGTGTGACGCCCGCCCTAAACTTGCCATCAAGCTGCCGCTGAGATTTGATGCTCCTGCGATTTGGGTGGAGCAACCATTGGCCGCTGCGCCACAAGGAGAGCTTTGCATGACGAAACTTCGTCACCTGGTCTGGATGTTGATCGCCACGGGCGCGCTCGTGCTGTCGACATCGCAAGGCTTTGCCCAGAGCCGCCCCGATGCCGACGAGCCGGGCCTGGTCGCCGACGACAGCTACGAGCTCGATCCGGAATGGCAGAAGCAGGTTGTCTACTACCGGACCAACGAGGCGCCGGGCACCATCATTGTCTCCACCGCCGAGCGCCATCTCTACCTCGTGCAAGGCAACGGCCGCGCGCTCCGCTACGGCATCGGCGTCGGCCGTGACGGCTTCCAGTGGCAGGGGCTGGTGACCATCACCCGCAAGGCCGAGTGGCCGGATTGGACCCCGCCGCCGGAAATGATCGCCCGCCAGCCCTATCTGCCGCGCTTCATGGCGGGCGGCCCGGGCAATCCGCTCGGCGCGCGCGCGATGTATCTCGGCACCACGGTGTACCGCATCCACGGCACCAACCGGCCCGACACCATCGGCACCGCGATCTCGTCCGGCTGCTTCCGCCTGGTCAACGCCGACGTCGCCGATCTCTACAATCGCGTTCCCGTCGGCACCAAGGTGATCATCCGGCAGAAGCCCGAACTGTAATCTCGACCCACCCGCCTTCGATATCCGACCTGTTTTTCCCCGATCATTCGCGAGAGAGAACCCATGCGTACATTTCGAGGCGGCCTGACGATCGGGCTCGCGGTCGCCGCGCTGGTTGCGGCCGCCGCCATCACTTATGAGCGCTACGACACCCGCACGCTGAAGCGCACCGTCCGCCGCGGCGACGTGCTGTGCGGCGTCAACAAGGGCCTGCCGGGCTTCTCGATCCCGGACGACAAGGGCAACTGGACCGGCTTCGACGTCGACTTCTGCCGCGCCGTGGCCTCGGCGATCTTCGACGATCCGTCGAAGGCAAAGTTCGTTCCGCTCGACGCCAGCGAACGCTTCAAGGAGCTGCAGAACCGCAAGGTCGACATCCTCTCGCGCAACTCCACCTGGAGCATGTCGCGCGAGACCAATTACGACCTCTATTTCCCGGCGGTCGCCTATTATGACGGCCAGGGCTTCATGCTGCCGCGCTCGCGCAACATCGATTCCGCGCTCGACCTGAACGGCAGCAAGGTCTGCGTGCAGGCCAACACCACGACGCAGCTCAACCTCGCCGACTATTTCCGTGCCAACAACATGAAGTACACGGAGATGAAGTTCGACAAGCTGGAGGACGTCGTGAAGGCCTATGACACCGGCCAGTGCGATACGCTGACGTCGGACGCCTCGCAGCTCTATGCGCTGCGGCTCAACCTCTCCAAGCCGAGCGACCACACCATCCTGGCCGACATCATCTCCAAGGAGCCGCTGGCGCCGGTGGTCCGGCTGCGCGACGACGACTGGATGATGATCGTGAAGTGGACGCTCTACGCCATGATCAACGCCGAAGAGCTCGGCATCACCTCGAAGAATATCGACGAGGCGCTGAAGTCGAAGAAGCCGGAGGTGATGCGGCTGGTCGGTACCGAGGGTTCCTATGGCGAGGATCTCGGCCTGACCAAGGACTGGGCCGTGCGCATCATCCGCCATGTCGGCAATTACGGCGAGGTGTACGACCGCAACGTCGGCGCCGATTCCAGGCTGAAGATTCCGCGCGGCATGAACCAGCTCTGGAACGCCGGCGGCGTCCAATACGCGCCGCCGATTCGCTAGACTCTTTCCATCGTCATTGCGAGGAGCGAAGCGACGAAGCAATCCATTTCTCCGCACGTGGAAAGATGGATTGCTTCGCGTCGCTCGCAATGACGAGCCTATTCCGATCCACCTCACCGCTGTCATCACCCGCGAACGCGGGTGATCCAGTACGCCGCGGCTTCTCCGCTCAAATACGACTGTCTCTGGAATACTGGATCGCCCGGGCGAGCCGGGCGATGACAGCCTGTTGTGTGGCGACAGCGCGTTGCGCGGCGCCGTCGCCCGCGCTCAGTAGCCCTTGCCGCTCGCCAGCTGGTCGGTGTGAAAATTGCTGTCGCCGAACAGCTCCTGGCAGACGCGGGCGCGCTTCATGAAGAAGCCGATGTCGAATTGGTCGGTCATGCCCATGCCGCCATGCATCTGCACACCCTCCTGGACGGCCAGCGTCGCGGTGGTGCCGGCGCGCGCCTTGGCCACCGCGACCGCATTGCCCGCCTTGCCCAGATCGGCATCGAGCGCCTGCAGCGCCTTCAGAACGGCGGCGCGGGTGATCTCGATATCGATGTAGAGCTCGGCGGCGCGGTGCTGCAGCGCCTGGAATTCGCCGATCGCCTTGCCGAACTGCTTGCGTTCCTTAAGATAAGTCACGGTGCGGCCGAACACCTCTTCGGAAAGACCGACCATTTCGGACGCGACCGCGCCGCGGCCGATATTGAGCACGCCCTCGAGCAGCCCGCCCCCCTGATCGACCTCGCCGAGCACGCTGTCGGCATTGACCTCGACATTGTCGAACACGATGCGCGCCGCGTTGTGCGAATCGACCATCGCGGTGCGCTCGACCGCGAGGCCCTTCGCCTTCGGATCGACCAGGAACAGCGTCAAGCCGTTCTTGTCGCCGGCGCCGCCGGCCGTGCGCGCCGCGACGATCAGCAGATCGGCGGTATGGCCGTCGACCACGAAGGCCTTGTCGCCGGACAGCCTGAAGCCGTTGCCGGAGCGTGTCGCCTGCAATTTCGTCTGCAAGGGGCGATGCTTCGCACCTTCATCGATCGCCAGCGCCGCGAGCAGCGAGCCGTTGGCGATCTTTGGCAGATGCTGCGCCTTCTGCGCCTCGCTGCCGCCGCGCGACAGCGCTGAGGCCGCAAGCACCGAGGTGGCAAGGAATGGCGACGGCATCAAGGTGCGGCCGATCTCCTCCATGACAATGCCGGCCTCGACGCAGCCAAGCCCGCTGCCGCCGAAGGTGTCCGGCACTAGGAGGCCGGAGAAGCCCATCTCGGCAAAGGTCTTCCAGAGCTCGCGCGAGAAGCCGGTGGTGTCCTTGCTGTCGCGCAAGGAGCGCAGATGCGCCACCGGCGCCTTGTCGCTGATGAGACCGCGCGCACTGTCGCGCAGCATGGATTGTTCTTCGGTGAGGACGAGGGCCATGGGTGGATCCGGTAACTCTGTGTTGGTCGTTTGTTCAGTTGAATTCCAAGATGTCGTCATGCCCGGCCTTGAGCCTGGCATCCACGTTTTGAGCCTGCCGCCACAAAGGCGTGGATGGCCGGGTCAAGCCCGGCCATGACGGCGGAGAGTTTACGCGCCCGGCAGGTCGAGGATGCGCTTGGCGACGATGCCGAGCATCACCTCCGAGGTGCCGCCCTCGATCGAGTTGGCCTTGGTGCGCAGCCAGGCGCGCGGACGGGCGCCGCCCCGGGAGCGGTCGCTCTCCCATTCCAGCGCGTCGATGCCGCCCGCCGACATCAGGATCTCGTAGCGCCGCTTGTTGAGCTCGGTGCCGTAATATTTCATCGCCGACGAGAACGCCGGATGCGACTGCCCGGCCTTGGCGAGATCGACCGCGCGCTCCGCCGCCGCGGCGAGCGCGGCCTCGTCGACCTCGAAGCTCGCGATCTGGCTGCGCAGCTGGGCGTCGTCGAGCTTCCCTTGCGCGTCCGCGCCGACCGAGTCGGCCGCGATCTGGCCGAGCGGACGGCCGACGCCACGCTCGCCCATGCCCGAGATCATCGCGCGCTCGTGCTGCAACAGATACTTCGCGACATCCCAGCCGCGATTGACGGTGCCCACGACGTGCGACTTCGGCACGCGGACATTGTCGAAGAAGGTTTCGCAGAACGGCGAGTAGCCCGAGATCAAAAGGATCGGCTTGGTCGATACGCCCTTCGAGGTCATGTCGAAGAGAATGAAACTGATGCCGTCGTGCTTCTTGGCCGCGGGATCGGTGCGCACCAGGCAGAAGATCCAGTCGGCATAGTTGGCGTAGGACGTCCAGATCTTCTGGCCGTTGATGATGTAGTCGTCGCCGTCGCCCACCGCGCGGGTCTGCAGCGAGGCGAGGTCGGAGCCGGCGTTCGGCTCGGAATAGCCCTGGCACCAGCGGATCAGGCCCGCAGTGATCTTCGGCAGATGCTCCTTCTTCTGCTCCTCGGTGCCGTATTTCAGCAGCGCCGGTCCGAGCATCGAGATGCCGAACGAGGTCAGCGGCTGGCGCGCGCCGATCGCCGCCATCTCCTGGCGCACGATCTTGGCTTCCTCGCCGTCGAGGCCGCCGCCGCCATATTCCTTCGGCCAATGCGGCACGGTCCAACCCTTGTCGCGCATCCGCTCGAACCAGGCCCGCTGCGCGTCCGACGAGAATTTCGTGTTGCGGCCACCCCAGAAGGTGTCGCCATCGGAGGTCATCGGCTTGCGCATCTCCGCCGGGCAGTGCTGCTCCAGCCAGGCGCGGGTCTCAGCGCGGAATTTCTCGAGGTCAGCCATGGTGCGTTTCCAGTCAAAGTCGTCGAATTGGAATCGACCTTAGCCCCGCGCGGCCGCCGAGTTCAATATGCCTCGCAGCCGCGCCATGCTCTGGCGTCGCTACTCACCTCACGCGATCGGGTGTATCGCCGAGACGGGGTAACGATTGAAAAACAAGAGGAAACGGACATGCGGCTGAAGCTGCTTTCGCCTAGCGAAATGAACCCCGCCCAGAAAGAAACCTACGACGAGTCGATCTCGGGCAAGCGCGGCGCGCCACCGGCACCGATGATGGCCTGGCTCAACAGCCCGGAGATGGCGCGGCATGCCACGCGGCTCGGCGAGGTGCTGCGCTTCGACACGGTCTTCCCGCCGAAGCTGTCGGAGATTGCGATCCTCGTCACCGCCCGGCACTGGACCGCGCATTACGAATGGTATGCCCACAAGCGCCTCGCGCTGAAGGGTGGCCTCGATCCGAAGATCATCGAGGACATTCGGGTGCGCCGGACGCCGAGCTTCGACGATCCCAAGGCCAAGATGATCTACGACGTCGCCAAGGCGCTGCATGAAGGTCACGGCCTGCCGAAGGGACTGTATGACGAGGCGGTCGAGGTGCTGAGCCTGCGCGGCCTGGTCGAGGTGATCGGCCTCTGCGGCTACTACACCATGGTGTCGATGACGCTGAACACATTCGAGTTCCAGCTGCCGGGCGGCGAGTTGTCGGAGCTCTGCTAGGCTCAGCCGGCCGTGGCGCCGTTCGGAAACGCTGCGTTTCAGCATGGATTGCTCCGGCGCCGGCAAATCCGGACTATATCAGGCGGCGAAGCCTTGCACCTGACGGCACGGCATTGATGCCAACGGAGCCAGCTCATGCCAGAAAATCCCCCAATCATCGCGGGCACGCGGATCGGGCATGTGCACCTCAAGGTCGCTGATCTCGAGCGGGCGCTCGGCTTCTACTGCGGCGTGCTCGGCTTCGAGTTGCAGCAGCGCATGGGCGCGGACGCGGCCTTCATCTCGGCCGGCGGCTATCACCACCACATCGGCCTCAACACCTGGGAGAGCAAGGGCGGCCATCCACCGCCGCACGGCACCACCGGCCTGTTCCACACCGCCATCCTTTATCCGACCCGCCCGGCGCTCGCCGATGCGCTGCATCGGGTGCTGTCGGCCGGCATCCAGCTCGATGGCGCCAGCGACCACGGCGTCAGCCAGGCGCTCTACCTGCGCGACCCCGACGAGAACGGCGTCGAGCTCTATTGGGACCGGCCCGAAGCCGAATGGCCGCGCAGCGCGGACGGCAAGCTTTCGATGTTCACGCGACGGCTGGACCTGGAGGATCTGCTGAAGCAGCGGGCGGCATAATTCCGCAACGCGGAAGGAACGCGGTTCTACTTCGCCTTCATCATGATCGTCACCGCCGCGATCAGCTCCAGGCCGATGCAGCCGTAGAACGGCAGCGTGTAGCTGCCCGAGAGGTCGTGCAGCAGCCCGATCACGCCGGGGCCGAAAGCGTAAGTGATCTGGTTGATCGCGGTGATCAGGCTGACCAGCACCCCGAACGCGCGCGGATCGAATTCGCGCTGCACGATCAGCGCCGGCAGCGTGATCAGATTGCCGACGGAGAAGCCGAACAGCGCGCAAGCGGCGATCTGCGCGACGTCGTTGCGCACATTGATGATGATGACGAGCGCGATCGCCTGGCTGACAAAGGACAGCGCCGACGCCAGCCGCTGGTTGAGCCGGTCGATCACGAAGGAAAACGAGACGCGGCCGACCACCGCCATCGCGGTCAAGAGCGCCATCGCCACCGTCGCGCGCTCGCGCCCGATCACCTGATCGAGATAGGCGATCAGATGCACGATGAAGCCGACCTGGGCGAACAGCACCAGCGCGAAGGCGATCGACACTGAGAGGAACCGGATGTCGCGCAGAGCCCGGGCGCGCACCTGGGTCGCCGACGGCGCATCGGCCGCCGCTGAAGTCACCGCATGCAGATGCACCGGTGGCGGCCCGACGAAGATCAGGATGACCGGCACCATCACCACGACGAGCAGCACGGCGGCCGCGATCATCGCGCCGGAGAAGCCGAAAGCGCCGATCCCCGCCACCAGCAGCGGCACGCCGACAATGCCGCCGAAGCTGGCGCCGTTCAGCGCCAGGCTGATCGCCATGCCGCGCTTCCTGTCGAACCACAGACCGAGCGTGTTGGTGATGATGCCGAGGCTGGTGCCGGCCCAGCCGAACGCCAATAGCGCGTCGGCGAGATAGAGCTGCCAGGGCTCACGCACCTCGCCGATCGCAATCGCCGCAACCGCCATCGCGAGGGTGCCCGCGATCAGGCAGCTGCGCGCACCGAACGCCTTGATCGCCTCGCTGACGAAGGCCACCAGCGCGGCGCCGAACAAATAGAAGAAGGTCGTGCCCGACGAGATCAGCGACGCCGGCCAGCCGTGCAGCCGTTGCAGCTCGGCGACGTAGACGCTCTGTCCATAGAAGCCCAATCCCCAGCCGAAGGTGGCAAGCAGGAAGCAGACGACGACGATGCGCCAGCCTTCGTAGCCGAGCGAGGATTCGTCATGCAGCGTGGGCGATGATGCGTCCATTTCTTGCTCTTGCTTCTCACATCGTCAGGACCGGACCAATCCGTTCCCACGATGTGAGCAGCCTTGCAAGCCGATCATTTCGAAGTCGATCGAAGTGTCAGCAATTGGCAGCAGGAGCATGATCCGGAAAAGTGCGAAGCGATTTTCCGAAAAGATCATGCTCAAACAACAAGGTGGAGCGCGATGACGATTCAACCGGTTGTCATCGCGCCTCAGATGCTGGGGTCTGGAATCTCGTCCACCGCGCGCAATTTCGCCCGCCGCTTGGCGAATGACGCCAGCGACAACACGGCAAGGCCAAGCAGCACCGGCGGAAACACCACCATATTGACGGCGTTCCAGCCGTAATGCGCGAGCAGCTGGCCCGACGAGAACGAACCGATCGCCATCATGCCGAACACCAGGAAATCGTTGAACGCCTGCACCTTGTTGCGCTCCTGCGGCCGGTGCGTTTCCAGCACCAGCGCGGAGGCGCCGACGAATGCGAAGTTCCAGCCGATGCCGAGCACGAACAGCGTCGCCCAGAAGTGCGGTGCCGTGATGCCGGACAGGCCGATCATCGCGGCGACCGCCTCCAGCGCCAGCCCTAGCGCGACGATGACGGGCGCGCCGAAGCGGGCGATCAGCGAGCCCGTGAAGAAGCTCGGGCCGTACATCGCCACGATGTGCCACTGGATGCCGAAATTGGAATCGCTGACCGACAGCCCGCACATCTTCATCGCGAGCGGCGCCGAGGTCATCACCAGATTCATCATCGGATAGGCGATCACGCCGCACAGCGCGGCGGCAATGAAGCGCGGCTGCCTGGCGATCTCGCGCAGAGGGCGGCCACCATGCAGATCCGCCGCCGCGGGCTTCGGCGCGTCGACACCCGACAGCACCGCCATCGCCACCAGCGCGACCAGCGCCTGCATCACGAAGGAGAACGCGAACAGATAAGGCGGCCAGATGTCCATGGTCCATTGCACGAGCTGCGGCCCGAGTACCCCGGCGAACACGCCGCCGGCCATCACCCACGACACCGCCTTGGGCCGGAACGCGACACTGGCGCCGTCGGCGGCGGCAAAGCGATAGGACTGCGCGACGGCGCCATAGAGCCCGCCGAGGAAGGTCGCGCCGCAGAACAGCCAGAACGACGAGTGCAGGATCGCCCAGGCGCCGAGCGCACCGGTGAGCGTGCCGCAGAAGGTGCCGACGATGAAGGCGACCCGCCTGCCATAGGCGCGCGAGATCGCGCCGGTCGGCAGCGTGCCGGCGGCAAGCCCGAGCACATACATCGAGAGCGGCACCGTCGCGAGCGAGATGTCGGGTGCCAGCGTCGCACCGACGATCGAGCCGGTGGCGAAGATCACGGCCGAATTGGCGCCGGTCAGCGCCTGCGCCGCCGCAAGCCGCCACACATTGCTACGCGCCCGCGCGTCATCGCTGATTTCGTCCGCAGCCGTCACGTCGATCATCGGTCGTCCCGCCTTGAAGCCCCAGCGGGAGCCTCCAATCGCGCGCACTATGGAGAGCAGGTGCAGGCCGATCAACCGGCGCAAACGGACGTAGGCCATGCGGGAGGCGCACGAGGGTTGGCCTGGTCGAATACTCACACCCGGCGTCGTCCTGGCGAAAGCCAGGACCATAACCACCGAGTTTTGTCGTGAGAGGAATCGCGGCCCCAGCTACGCGCAACAACCAGCATTTGGGGTAATGGGTCCTGGCTTTCGCCAGGACGACGTCACGCGTGTTACATCGCGCGTCACCTACCGCGCAGGCTTCTTGCCCGGCCGCTTCTCGGCGCGCAGCGCGCCGGTCTTGTGCACCTTGGAGCGCGGCGCGATCGGGGCGCCGCGCGGATATCCGCCCGGCCATTCGAGCGCGAGCGAGCTCGCAAAGCCGAAGAAGCTCGAACGGCTCATGCCGAGCTCGGCGGCGCGCTTGTCGATGCGCGCAATCAGGCTTTTCGGCAGATAGACGTTGACGCGCTCGGATGGATCGGGCGGATCGACGCCAACCATGAAGAAGGCGGCGACGTCGGAGCCCTTGGGCGGCACGATCCGCTCGATCGGCGTCGGCTCCGGCAACCCGTGGCCCTGCTCGACCCAGCCGTCGACCGCCTGCGCCAGCGCCCGCTCGGCCCGCTCGATCGCCTCTTCCTGCGACTTGCCGCCGGCAACGCAGCCGGGAAAGTCGGGAAACCACGCCCCGAACGCGCCGCGCGGCCCGCGCTCCAGCACAGCCGGATAAAGTCGCCTCGTCATTCTGGCCTCCGTCGTCCGAGTATGCTATTTCACACACTACCGGTGTGTCAAATGACACATCTTGGATCAACGAGGAAAGCCTGGCGATCGACGACGGCGGCTGACAAAGGTGAAGCAGCAGTGCCGGGATTGCCGACGAACGTTGCCGGCTGCGCGGGGACTGATGGTGCCCGGGTTATAGCTAAGCCAATATTGGTCTTGCAGGGCGAGCTAGCGAAGCATAACCCGCCATCGTTCGCGGCACGTCACAATGGTGGATTACGCCTTCCGCCTTCGGACGCTGCGCTACGGCGGACGCAGTCGGCTAATCCCTCTACGATTGAGCCGCATCCTTCCGGACGAACATCAGGATCATGTTGTTGGCCGGCATCTCGAAGGTACCGTCGAGCTTCAGGCCGACACTCTCCGCAAGAGTCTCGACATCGGCGATGTCGCGCACGCCCCACTCGGCGTCGCGTTCGCGCAGCGACGTGTCGAACACCGCATTGCTGAGCGCGGTGTGCTTGCCGCCGCGCTTGAACGGGCCGTAGAGGAACAGCCGGCCGTCGGCGCGCAAATGCCGTGCGGCGCCGGCGAACAGGCCCTCGGCGACGCGCCACGGCGCGATGTGGATCACATTGGCGCAGAAGATCGCGAGCAGTTTGTCCGGACCCTTGCCGTCCAGCGGCGCCGGCGACCAGGCGGGGTCGGACAGATCGATCGGTTGCGGCGGCTGGATGTTTGGCAGGCCGGCATGCACGCGCCAGGCTTCGATGCTGCGCAGATGCGCCGCATGGAGGTCGCTCGGCCACCAGATGATGTCGGGCGTTCGACCGGCGAAATAGACGACGTGCTGGCCGGTGCCGCTGCCGGCTTCCAGCACGTCGCCGGATCGGCCCGCGAGGTAGTCCTTCAGGACCGCCCAGATCGGCTGGTGATTGCGGTGGAATGCCGCCGCGTCGAGCCGCCCGTCCGCCTCGACCGGCCTGCCGTCCTTGCCGAACTCCACCACAAACTCCGCCACAGCGCCTTCTCCTGTTAGAACAGCCACTCGTAAATCGTGCACATCCATCCGCAAAAGCGGAACCCGCATCGCATACAGCCCAACCCGTCATCGCCGCGCAAAGGCTTTGCCGTTGCGCTGGGGTGACGGGTCTGATCTCGTCTAGGCTGACCACCTCTCCGGCATTAACCCCGTCGCAACGCGCCTATTCTCCGAGTTGCCAGCCGATGGCCTTTGTGCTTTCCACTCTTATATTGCGATGGGATCATCGAGATTGAAGCCCGGGAAACGTCCTTGATCGCCACTTTCTCCAAGCCAGCCCTTGTCCTGGCGCTGCTGGCCGGCACCGCCATGGCCGCGCCCGCGCAGGCCCAATCCGCCGCCGAGGGCCAGAAGCTCGCCTTCGACCGCGGCAAGGGCAATTGCCTGACCTGCCATGTCATCAAGGGCGGCGAGCTGCCCGGCACGATCGGCCCCGAATTGACCGGCCTCAAGGCGAAATACAGCCGCGACGAGTTGATCGCGATCGTGACCGATGAGACCAAGCGCAACCCGCAAACAGTGATGCCGCCGTTCGGCCGAAACCGGATTTTGAGCGAGAAGGAAATCGGCGCGGTGGTGGACTTCCTGCAGACGCTGTGACGCGGCGACATCAGCTTGAGGAGATTTTTTCGATGAACATCACGACCAGCGAATTTTTTAGGGACCGCCGCCTGGTGTTGAAGGGCGCGGGCGTCGCCGCGCTGATCGGCCTCGGCGTCATTCCGTTCGACGTGCCGCAGGCGCTCGCCGCCGCCAACGACAAATATCCGCAAGAGGCGTTCAAGCAGAAGAACGAGGCCGATGCGATCAAGGCGCTGTACGGCAAGACCGCCGAGCCCTCGGATAAGGTCAAGATGGACGCACCCGAGATCGCCGAGAACGGCGCCGTGGTGCCGATCTCCGCCACCACGACGCTGGCCGACGTCACCTCGATCTCGTTCCTGGTGAGCGAGAACCCGATCTCGCTGATCGCCTCGTACAGGATTCCGGCCGGCACGCTGCCGAGCGTCGCCAACCGCATCAAGATGGCCAAGACCAGCAACGTCACCGTGATCGTCGAGGCCGGCGGCAAGCTCTACAGCGCGAGCAAGGAAATCAAGGTCACCGTCGGCGGCTGCGGCGGCTAGTGCACATGATGAGCATCGATCGAACCCGCAAACTCGCTGCGCTCCCTCTCCCGCTTGCGGGGGAGGGTCGGGGTGGGGGTTTTGCCACGATAGATGCTCTTCGTTTGGAGAGAGCCCCCACCCGGATCGCATCTTGCGATGCGATCCGACCTCCCCCGCAAGCGGGAGAGGTGAAGCGAACCCGCGGACGGGCCGTTGCGATAACAGAGGAATAAACCAGATGGCATCGAGCATTCGCGTGCGCGCCACGTCAAACGGCGACACCACCGAGGTGCAGGCGCTGATCCAGCATCCGATGGATTCCGGCTTCGTCAAGGACGCCAAGGGCGAGATCATCCCGCCGCATTTCATCCAGGTGCTGACCTTCGAGTATGACGGCAAGCCGGTGTTCGTCGCCGACTGGGGCGGCGGCGTCTCCAAGGACCCCTATGTCAAATTCGCCTTCAAGGGCGGCAAGAAGGGCGACGATCTGAAGGTCAGCTGGGTCGACAACAAGGGCGCGACCGACACCACCACGGCGAAGATTCAATGACGCGGCGCCTCGCAATCCGCGCGGCAGTCGCGACGCTTGCACTCGGCGTGCTGGCCTGCGTGCCGGCGCGCGCGGCCAGCGCCATCGATCCCGCCGCCGACAAGGTCGCGTTCCAGAAATTCTTCACCAGCAAATTCCCCAAGCTGAAGCCCGAGGATTTCGTCAACGGTCCCTATTCGATGAATGAGGATCTGCACAAGCAGTGGGAAGAGAAGGAACAGTTTCCGCCCTACGAGTTCTCGCTCGAGGCCGGCAAGGAAATGTTCTCGAAGCCGTTCAAGAACGGCAAGACCTACGCCGACTGCTTCCCGAACCAGGGCATCGGCATCCGCCAGAACTATCCTTATTTCGACGAAAAGGAAGGCAAGGTCGTCACGCTCGAGCTCGCGCTCAACCGCTGCCGCGAGGCCAATGGCGAGGCGCCGTTCTCCTATGTGAAGGACGACATGGCGGCGCTCACTGCCTACATGGCCTTCACCTCGCGCGGCAAGCCGATGGACATCAAGATTCCGGACGATCCGCGCGCGCTGGAGGCCTATCAGAACGGCAAGGAGTATTTCTACACCCGCCGCGGCCAGCTCAATTTCTCCTGCGCCACCTGCCACATCCAGAGCCCGGGCGAGCGCATCCGCGCCGAGGTGCTGGCGCCGGCGCTCGGCATCCTGAACGCGATGCCGATCTACCGCTCGGAATGGTCAGGCATGGGCACGACCAGCCGCCGCTTCACCACCTGCAACAGCCAGATTCGCGGCGTGCCGCTCAATCCGCAGGACGACGAGTACCGCAACCTCGAATACTACCTGTCCTATGTCAGCAATGGCCTGCCGATTTCGGGTCCGGGAGCAAGGCCATGAGTGCGGCCATCAGAGCCATCTTCGCGGCATCGGCCCTGCTGATCGCGACGGCAACCGCAGCCCTCGCCGCCTCCGAAGCCGACTACAGGGCGGCCTACGCCGCGGCTGAGGCCGCCAACAAGGAAGCAGGCCTGCTGCGCAACCAGTGGACCACGACAGCCTCGACGCTATCCGCCGCAAAAAAGGCCGGTGAGGCTGGTGATTTCGACACCGCAGTCACCCAGGCCAAGGAGGCCGAGGCGCTGGCAAAGGCATCGATCTTCCAGGCGACCAGCGAAAAGGAACGCTGGAAGGACATGGAAGTTCGTTGATGAGTTTGGGATGAGGTTGACCCGCGAGCTCCCTGCGCCCCCTCTCCCGCTTGCGGGGGAGGGTTGGGGTGGGGGTTTCGCAGCGATTCACCCCGTTCATTGTGTGGAAAGAGCCCCCACCCGTATCGCATCTGCGATGCGATACGACCTCCCCCGCAAGCGGGAGAGGTGAAGAGGGGCGCGGAGAGAGTGATGATGATCCGCCGCCGCGATTTCCTGAGCGCTTCGGCCGCCGCAACGCTTGTGGCCGGCCTGCCCCGACTCGCGCGCAGTGCCGATACCGCCAGCGTCTACGACTTCGAACGCTTCGGCAACGCCCGCATCCTGCACATGACCGACACGCATGCGCAGCTCAAGCCGGTGTTCTTCCGCGAGCCCGGCGTCAATATCGGCGTCGGCGCGATGGCCGGCCAGCCGCCGCATCTGGTCGGCAAGGCGTTCCTCGACCGCTTCGGCATCCGGCCCGACAGTGCCGATGCCTATGCCTTTACCTGTGTCGAGTTCGAGAAGGCCGCCGTCCGCTTCGGCCGGCTCGGCGGCTTTGCGCATCTGAAGACGCTGATCGACAAGCTGCGCGCCGATGTCGGCGAGAAGCGTTCGATCCTGCTCGACGGCGGCGACCTCTGGCAGGGCACCGGGCTTGCCAACGCCATGAACGGCGCCGACATGGTGGAGGCCGCCAATCTGCTCGGCATCGAGGCGATGACCGGGCATTGGGAGTTCACCTATGGCGAGCAGGTGCTGCGCGACAATCTCTCCCGCTTCAAGGGCGAGTTCCTGGCGCAGAACGTATTCCTGACCGAGGAGGCCGCGTTCAACGACGCCAAGGCGTTCGATCCGGCCTCGGGTCGGGTGTTCAAGCCGTCTGTCATCAAGGAGATCGGCGGCCATCGCGTCGCGATCATCGGCCAGGCCTTTCCTTACGTGCCGATCGCCCACCCCAAGCGCTTCACGCCGGACTGGAAGTTCGGCATCCGCGACGAGGAGCTGCAAAAGCTCGTCGACGGCCATCGCAACAACGACAAGGTCGAGGCGGTGATTTTGCTGTCGCACAACGGCATGGACGTCGACCTCAAGCTCGCCAGCCGCGTCACCGGCATCGACGTCATCCTCGGCGGCCATACCCATGACGCGATCCCGATCCCGATCACGGTGACCAATGCTGGCGGCGTCACACTGGTCACCAATGCCGGCTCCAACGGCAAGTTCATCGGCGTGCTCGATCTCGACCTCACGAAGGGCAAGGTCGCCAATCTCCGCTACCGCCTGCTGCCGGTGTTTGCCGAGCTCTTGAAGCCCGATCCGGCGATGCAGACGCTGATCGACAAGATGCGCGATCCGCATGCCGACGAATGGAGCGACAAGCTCGGCACGGCCGACCGCCTGCTCTACCGCCGCGGCAATTTCTCCGGCACCATCGACCAGCTGATCTGCGATGCGCTGCTGAACGAGCTCAACGCCGAAATCGCGCTGTCGCCCGGCTTCCGCTGGGGCCTCACCACACTCGCCGGCCAGCCGCTGACCATGGAAGACGTGCTGTCGGAAACCGCGATCACCTATCCCGAGACCTACGTCGCCACGATGACCGGCAGCCAGATCAAGGATGTGCTGGAAGACGTCTGCGACAACCTGTTCAACGTCGATCCCTATTATCAGCAGGGCGGTGACATGGTCCGCGTCGGCGGCCTCGCCTACACCTGCACGCCGGGCGAGACCGTCGGCAAGCGCATTTCCGAGCTGAAGCTCGGCAACGGCAAGCATCTCGAAGCCGGCAAGCATTACAAGGTCGCGGGCTGGGCCTCGGTCAACCAGCAGAACGGCGCACCGATATGGGATGTCATGGCCAGGCATCTGCGCTCCGGCCGGCCGCCGAACCGCGACGAACCCGGCGTGACGCTGAAAGGCGTCGAGGACAACCCGGGCATTGCGAGGCACGGATGACGCGGCGCGCGCTCATCGCGGCGCTCGGCCTTACGGCCGTCGCGCTGGCAACGCCGCCGGCCCGCGCCCAGCTCGCGCCGCTGCAGGACAAGCCGTTCGCCGAGCACAAGGTCGTGCTGCAGCTCTCCGACAACGATCCGAAGAAGCAGGGCCTCGTCATCAGCGTCGCGAGCAATCTGATGAAGCACTACGACCCCGACAAGGTCGCGGTCGAGATCGTCGCCTTCGGCCCGGGCACCGAGCTGCTCAAGCCTGACAATGCCAACCGCAAGCTGGTCGAGAGCCTAGTCGCGCAGGGCGCGCGGGTCGACATCTGCCTCAACACCGTCGACACGATCGAGCGCGACACCGGCAAGCGGCCGGACTACATCGCAGCCGCCACCCCGTGCAGGTCGGCGTCGCACAGATCCTGCTTCTCACCGAGAACGGATACACACTGGTCCGTCCTTAACACCGCCGTCGCCTGAACGCGCATAACCCCTCCCGCAGAAGGAGCCGGGCCGTTCACCCTTCGAGACGCCGCTAGGCGGCTCTCAGGAGGACGGGGATGGGCTTAGTTGGGGGATGGATTTGCTTTGAATCGACCCTATCTATGGAATAATATCCTCCATGTGACTCGACCCGGAGAACAGGTAAGCCGTCATGATCTTTCGCCAGCTCTTTGACAGCGTGTCCGGCACTTACAGCTATCTGCTCGCGAGCCGCGCCGGCGGCGAGGCGCTGATCCTCGATCCCGTGCTGGAGAAGGTCGACCGCTACTGCAAGCTGCTGCAGGAACTCGACCTCCGACTGGTCAAGGCCGTCGATACGCACCTGCATGCCGATCACATCACCGGCCTCGGCGAGCTGCGCGACCGCACCCAGTGCATCACCATCATGGGCGAGCAGAGCAAGGCCGACGTGGTGTCGATGCGCGTCTCCGACGGCGACAAGGTGACGATCGAGGGCCTCTGCCTCGAAGCGCTGTACACGCCTGGCCACACCGACGATTCCTATAGCTATCGGATGGGCGACCGCGTCTTCACCGGCGACACGCTCTTGATCCGCGGCACCGGCCGCACCGATTTCCAGAACGGCAGCGCGCGGGCGCAGTACGATTCGATCTTCAACCGCCTGCTCAAGCTGCCGGAGGAAACCCTGGTGTTCCCCGCGCATGACTACAAGGGCGACACCGTCTCCACGATCGGCGAGGAGAAGCGCTACAATCCGCGGCTGCAGGTGAAATCGATCGACGACTATGTCGAGCTGATGAACAACCTTCATCTCCCGAATCCAAAGATGATGGACGTCGCGGTACCCGCCAACATGCATGTCGGCCTGCACCAGGACGAGCTTGTCAGGGAAGGCCTCTCCCTCAGCGCGCGCGATGCCATCGCGAGTCTCGGCCGGCCCGATATCCTGCTGGTCGATTTGCGCGAGAGCGGCGAGCGGGCCAAGCACGGCATGCTGCCCGGCGCCCTGCACGCGCCCTATCCCGGGATTTGCGCCACATTGCAGCCCGGCGGCATGCTGCGCGAAGTCGCGGCCGCGACCGGCCGCCGCGTCGTGTTCTTCTGCGCCTTCGGTGAGCGCTCGGCGATGGCCGTTGCCGCCGCGAAGAAGGCGGGATTGGCGAACACCGCCCATATCGAAGGCGGCATCGACGCCTGGAAGAAGGCCGGCGGGCCGGTGGTGCAAGGGTAGGTCACTTCCCGTCATTGCGAGGAGCGAAGCGACGAAGCAATCCATGCTGCAGCAAGCGGAAGGATGGATTGCTTCGCTTCGCTCGCAATGACGATAGAGATTCCTACCGCGTCACCCGCTTGAGCTCCTCCGTCAGCCGATCCAGCGCATCGGCCAGCATCACGCCGCCGCACACGGTCAGCCGCTCCGGCAGCACGATCCGCTTGTCGGCCGGATAGAATCGCTCCAGCGCCGGATGCAGCAGGAAGGCGCGGCCCTCGTCTTCGGCACGATCGCCGGCCTCCGACACCAGGATGAAATCCGGCCGCAGTTTTACGATTGCCTCCAGCGAAGCAAATCCGCCCGCGTCGAGCCCGAGTTCGCCGGCCACGTTGCTCAGGCCGGTTGCCGCCAGCAGCGAGCTGATCAGGCTGCTGCGACCTGCGACAAAGCCGCGGCGCTCCACCGGCAGCACGCGATAGTGATGACCATCAGCCGCCGCCCGGGCCCGCGCGATCGCCGCATCGAGCCGCGCGATCTCGGCCCGCGCGCGATCCGGATGCTGCAACACGTCGCCCATCGCGCGGATCTGGTCCCTCACCTCATCCAGCGTGCGCGGCACCGTGAATTCGATCAGGTGCAACCCGTTGGCCTTCAAGAGATCGCGCGTCGCGCGCTTGTCGAACAGGCTGACCACGACAAGGTCGGGCTTGACCAGCAGCACATCCTCGGCCTCACCGGACAGAAGCGGATAGTTTCGCGCCTGCTCGGCGGCCCAGGATTGCCAGGCATCACGCGAAAAGCGGCTGAGGCCGAGGATCTGGTCCGGGTCGGCCAGCGACAGCACGAGCTGGTCGCTGCAGACATTCATCGAGACGATGCGCGGGCCGGCGGCGGACGCGGCTGCACACGGCATCAGCCATGCCGCTGCGGCCACCGCTGCGAGACGCCGCATCCTCACCACACGTCCGCCCACGGCACGATAACGGCCTCGCGCTGAAATTCGGCGCGATAGGCGCTGACCCGGAACACGCGGGCCAGAACATTCTCGGACAACGCCTCAGCGGGCGCACCTTGCGCCGCCAGCCGCCCGTCCGACAGCACCAGCACGTGATCGGCAAAGCGCGCGGCGAGCCCGAGATCGTGCGTCACCACGACGACCAGCACGCCGGTATCGGCGACGTTGCGCAGCTTCTGCATCACGTCGATCTGGTGGCGCGGATCGAGCGAGGCGGTCGGCTCGTCGGCGAGGATCACCGGCGCCTCCACCGCCAGCACCCGGGCCAGTGCGACGCGGCTGCGCTCGCCGCCGGACAGCTCGGTGACGCGGCGGTCGCTGAATTCAGTGACGTCGACCGCCTGCATTGCCCGCAGCACGGCCTCGATATCCTTCGGCGACAGCCGCGCGGGATCGGTCGCGCCATGCGGATAGCGGCCGAGCGCGACGATATCGCGCGCCGGCAGCGGCCAGTGCACCATGTGCCCCTGTGGCAAATAGGCGAAACGCTTCGCCCGCTCGCGCAGCGCAAGCGACGCCAGCGCGTCGCCGCCAATCCGGATCTCGCCGTCGGATGGAATCAGCCCGGCGAGTGCGCGCAGCAGCGTGGTCTTGCCGGCACCGTTGGGGCCGACCAGCGCGACCAGATGGCCCGCTTCCAGCGACAGCGAGACATCGTGCAACACCTTGCGGCTGCCGAGCGAGGCATTGAGCGCGGTGGCGGACAGCAGCGTCATGCCACGCCTCCGCCGAGCGCGCGGCGTTCGCGCATGATCAGATAGAGGAAGAACGGCACGCCGATGATCGAGGTCAGCACGCCGACCTTGATGTCCGACGTCGAAGGGATGATGCGCACCGCGATATCGGCCGCGAGCAGCAGCGCCGAACCGGTGAGCGCGCTCGGCACCAGCAGCCGCGCCGGATCGTGACCGATCAGAGGGCGCATCAGATGCGGCGCGACGAGGCCAATGAAGCCGATCGTGCCGGTGACCGCGACCGCGCCGCCGACGCCGAGCGCGACGCCCGTGATCACGAGGAGCCGCAGTCGTCCGACATCGACGCCGAGGCTCTGTGCGGCCTCCTCGCCGAGCGTCAGCGCGCGGAACGCGTTCGCCTGGCTGAGCAGGATGGCCGCACCCGCGATGATGAAGGGCAGCGCCAGCGCCACGTGCTGGAAGCTGCGGTCCTCCAGCGAGCCGAGCAGCCAGAACGCGATCTCCAGCACCACGAACGGATTGCTCGAGAGGTTCATCACCAGCGCGGTCGCAGCTCCGGCAAAGCTCGAGATCGCGAGTCCCGCGAGGATCAGGATCAACAGCCCGGCATTGCGGCCGGCAATCACCAGCAGCGCGAACACCGAGCCGAACGCGGCGATGATCGCCACCACCGGCAGCGCGTAGGAACGCACATCGGCGAGGCCAAGCGCGATCACCAGCACGGCACCGAATGCCGCCGATTGCGGCGCGCCGAACAGCGACGGCGAGGCCAGCGGATTGCGCAGCAATCCCTGCAGCGCCGCGCCCGATAGCCCGAGAATACCGCCGATCGCGAATGCCAAAATGGTGCGCGGCAGCCGAATCTCGCGCACGATCACCTGCGCCACGTCGCTGCCGCCGCCGAACAGCGCCTCGATCACCGCAGGCGGCGACAGCCGCACCGGCCCGATGCCGAGCGAGAGCACCAGCAGCACGACCACGAGCGCGAGCAGCGCCGCGGTGGCGCCCCACCGGCGCCGCGCCGCGACCTCGGCCGCCAAGGCAAAATCCTGCACGCTCATTGGATCCATGCTCTTACAGCGATCGCCGTGGCAGACAAGCGACACCCGACAAAAACCGTGGCCAGCTGGCGGCCGCCCCACCTCCGCCGGATTGACTTTGCTGCCCGGCCGAACCCTAGATGAACATGACGGTTCTTTCATGAGATGAAAAGGGAATGCGGTGCGGGGAAACTTCCCCAACGCCGCGGCTGCCCCCGCAACTGTATGCGGTGAATCCTTCGTCACAGGCCACTGGGAATCTCGGTCCTGGGAAGGCGACGAAGGGTAACGACCCGCGAGCCAGGAGACCTGCCGTCAGCCGTGGTCACACGCGAAGATGCCGGTCGGGGAGTACAGGCATGAGCTTCACTTGAGGCTGCAAGCAGCTGGGCCTGCGAGCACGATGGTGAGACTGGTTCGCGGTGACGTGCCACTGACGTTACCGAGGTCTCACTTAGATGTTCTCCAACTCTTCCTCCCGGCGCCGCCGCGTGCTTCTGCTCGCGTCGACGATGATCGTGCCGACCATCATCATCTCGACCGCACGGGCGCAGCAGGCGCCCGCTCCCGAGCAACTTCCGGCGATCGAAATCACCAAGCCGGGCGACCAGAATGTCACGCGCGCCAGGCCGGCCGCTGACGAAGCGCCGGCCCCGCGCCGCCCGGCGCCGGGCACAGGACAGGGCAGCGGGAGCGGATCGGGCTCGACAGGGACCGGATCGGCCACCGGAACGGGCGGCACAGGTGGCCGCCAGTTCGCGGGCATTGTCGGCTCTTCCTCGACCGTGATCACCGCCGACGACATCGCGCATTCGCCGGTGCAGTCGCTGCCGGAGATTCTCGCGCAGGTACCGGGCGTGCAGTTGCAATCGCTTTATGGCGGACCGAACGGCGCCAAGACCGCGGTCGACCTGCGCGGTTTCGGCGCATTCGCCTCCGACAACACCCTGTTCCTGCTCAACGGCCGCCGCCTCAACGACTTCGACAAGGCCGGCTTCGATCTCACCACGATCCCGCTCGATTCGATCGAACGCATCGAGATCACGCGCGGCAACAGCGGTGCGGTGCTCTACGGCGACAACGCGGTGGGCGGCGTGGTCAACATCATCACCAAGACCGGCGCCGGCGGCCCGCCGGCCACGATCCGGGCCGAAGGCGGCTTCGGTTCGTTCAACACCCGCATGGCCGCGGTCTCCGCGGCGCTCAATTCCGGCCCGTGGTCGACCTCGTTCTACGGCAACGGCATCAAGTCCGACGGCTACCGCGTCAACAATGCGCTCAACCAGCGCAACGCCGTCGGCAACGTCAACTACACGACATCCGATTTCACGGCCTTCCTCACCGTCACCGGCAGCGACCAGAAGCTCGGCCTGCCCGGCGGACGGCTGGTCGATCCGTCGATCGGCGTCAACGAGCTGTTCACCGATCGCAGAGGAGCAGCGACGCCATTCGACTATGCCAACCAGCAAACCGCCAGCGTCACCACCGGCTTCACCAAGACGCTGATGAATGGCGTCGACCTCATCGTCGACGGCGGCTGGCGGCAGCGCGAGACGCAAAGCGGCTTCTTCGGCACCGCGCCGACCATCAGCTTCGCCTCGACCTATAATGATGCCGCGCTACAGACCTGGTCGATCACGCCGCGGCTCAGCGTCAAGAACGTGATGTTGGGGATGCCGTCCACGGTCCTGACCGGCATCGACTATTACGATTCGACGTTCCGTGAGGCACGCGGCGCCTATCAAGGCGTCGATCCCTACCACATCTACAATATCGAGCAGCAGACCGTGGCCGGCTACTGGCAGCATACACTGGGCGTGCTGCCGACCACCGATTTCTCCTACGGCGCGCGCGTCCAGAATACCAGCGTGTCGGCACGCGATCGCTACGATCCGAATGCACCGTTCGCCTTCGACACGCAGGCGGCGCCGCTCGACAGCAACGAGACGCAATACGCGCTGCATGTCGGCGCCGAGCATCGCTTCACCGACACCTTCTCGGTGTTCGGCCGCGCCGCGCGCGCATTCCGCACGCCTGATGTCGACGAGCGCGTCGCCTCGGGTCCGTCATTCGATCCGCTGACCTTCGCCCCGATCCCGCAGAACTTCCAGCTCAAGACCCAGACATCGCAGGACGTCGAGGGTGGCTTCCGCGTCAAGACCAACCTGTTTCAGGTCCAGAGCAGCGTCTATCTGATGGATCTCGAGAACGAGATCCATTTCAACCCGGTGCTGTTCTACAACGTCAACCTCGATCCCACCCGCCGCTATGGCTCAGAGACCAGCGCCTCGCTCAAGGTCAGCGACAGCGTCACCCTGCGCGGCGGCATGGCGATCACCCGCGCCGTCTTCCGCGAAGGAATGTGGGCCGGCAACGACGTGCCGCTGGTGTCGCGCTACACCGGCAATCTCGGCGTGACCTGGAATATCTGGCAGAACTATCTGGTGTTCGATGCCACGGTGCGGGCCTGGAGCTCGCGCATCATGGACAACGACCAGGCCAACACCCAGAACCGCATTCCCGGCAACGCCACCGCCGATCTCAAGCTCAGCGGGCGGGTTGACCGCTTCTTCTGGTCGCTCAGCGTGAACAATCTGTTCAACGCGCTCTATTACGACTACGCCATCGCGAGCTCGTTCACGGCCGGCCGCTTCTCGGCCTATCCGCTGCCCGGCCGCACCTACATGGTCAAGGCGGGCGCGACGTTTTGAGCTATCGGCGCGGCGGGTGTGACCGGCCGCGCCCATCTCCTTACGTTACAAGCACCGGCGAACTGGGGTAGAATTCCGGCTGCTGATTTGACCCGCGCAGGGGAAACGGATGGCCAAGGCCGGAAAGAAGAGCAAGGGCGGCGGCAAGATCGACGACAAGACCGACGACAAGTCGAAAAAGCCTGCGCCGCCCGCGGCGCCACAGGACGACGACTATTATGAGGACGGCGACATCGCCACGCCGAAGCTCGATCGCTACGGCAATGATGACGAGCCGTTGTAGGGGTTGACCGAAATCCATCCCAGGTCGTCCCGGGCAAGCGAAGCGCGACCCGGGACCCATAACCACAGGATTGGATTGTCTCGCAATGCTGGGGCCACAGCCTTCCTCGACAATTCAATCCTGTGGTTATGGGTCCCGGCCTTCGCCGGGACGACGTGTTGAGAGATCGCGCAGAAAATGCTTCCCCTCGATCTTCTCGATACTCGTGCGATCGAGCAGATGCGCACCGAAGCCGCCGCGCGCCAGCGATGCGGCGATCGGCGGCGATGCCAGCAGCAGCGCTGTGGTCATCGCCAGCGGCACGGCACTGAGCCAATCGAGCCGCACCGGCGTCAGCTCTTCGCTGCTGCCCCGATAAAGGCCTTCGCCCGCGGCGATGCGGCCGCATTCCCGGATCAGGTCTCGCCGCGTGCCGTCGCGCGATGCGCTGCCGAGCAGCGCCTGCATCGCGAGATGCGTTCGTACCCCGCTGCGGCTCTCGGAAAGCGGCGCCGGCGTCTCGCCAAGCGAGACGCGCAGCAGCAGGTCGACCAGATCAGTGCCGGCGCGATACGCGTTGACAGGCTCGACCAGCCGCGGATTGCAGTCGATCAACAGCGGCGTTGCGCTGTCGAGCGGCATGATGACGTCGACCGAGAGCGCGCCGTGCCAGCCGAGATGCGCGCCGATGGTCTCGAGCGCGGCACGGATCGCCGGCCGGCTCACGCTCTCCTTGATCGCCTCGCCGCCGCCGACGCCGGCCGCGATCTGCCGGTAGGCGTGAAAGCCGACTAGCGCGCCGCGGCAGAACACCGACTGGGCCTTCTCAACGGTGCCGGTGATGAGATCCTGCGTCAGCACCTCGCCGGCAAAATCGCCGGCGGATACGAGATCGTAGAGCGCGCGGTTGAGATCGCCGGCATCGCGCACGAACCAGACGCCGCGGCTGGCGGTGCCGACCGACGTCTTGACCACGGATGGAAACCGCACCACCTCGCGCAGCTCGTCGGCCGAGTTCACGATCCGGGTCGGCGGCTGCGGCAGGCCGAGCCGGTCCAGCAGGCGGCTGAAGCCGGCCTTGCTGTGCACCGCGCGATAGCTGGCGAAATCCGGCAGCGCCAGGCCGGTGCGCGACGTCAGCCGCGCCGCGGCGCGGGCGAACAGGAAGCCCTCCTCGTGGGTCGGCAGCAGTACGTCGAAATGCCGCGACGCCAGCAGCCGCTCGACGAAACCCAAGAAGCCGGCCGGATCCGACCGCAGCGGCGGACAATGGTGGTATGTGCGGACAAAGCGGGAATAGCGCGCCAGGCACCAGCGCGAGGGGTCGCAGACCTCGACGTGATGGCCGGCCAGCCCCAGGATCGTGATCGCCTCGCGGCCGGAGGTGCTGGAGCCCTCTGACACAAGCACGCGGAGCGGCTTTTTGGCGTCGATCATGGCCGATCATCACCGCAGGACCACACTTTGTCGCCGCCTTTAATGCCGCATGTGTCGATCCGGCACGCCCGCGCCGGGGGCAGCCATGCAGGCGCGTTCATGGACAATTAGCGCCCAGCCTTTATTTTCTGCCCGCCCTGCCGGGCATTTTTTTGACGCGTTTTCTTCACGCGAACCGCGACCCACTTCGCTCGAAAACGCTATGGAATTAGGGTTTCACTGACATGGTCGACATTCTGGCCGCACCGCAGCAAGCGAAAGCCGACAGCGCGCTGCGCACGCTGACGGGGATTTCGGTCGCCCATTGGGTCAGCCACTTCCATATCTTCGTGCTGCCGATGCTGTTCCCGTTCCTGAAGCAGCAGCTCGGCGTCGGCTATGTCGAGCTCGGTTTCGCGCTGACGGTGTTTGCGGCGGTCTCCGGCCTGACCCAGGCGCCGATCGGCTACCTCGCCGACCATATCGGGGCGCGCAAGATCCTGCTGATCGGGCTGACCATCGGCGGCTGTGCGCTGATCGGGCTCGGCCTGCATCTGAGCTATACTTCGCTGATCGTCTGTGCGGTGGCGCTCGGCCTCGCCAACAGCGTCTACCATCCGGCCGACTACGCGATCCTCTCGGCCCATATGGACGAGGCGCGGATGGGCCGCGCCTTCTCGATCCACACCTTCGCCGGCTTCCTCGGCGGCGCGGTGGCGCCTGCGATCATGGCAGCACTGGTCGCCTCGATCGGCGGGCTCGGCGCGCTGATCGTTGCCGGCGCGGTCGGCCCGCTGGTGGCGCTGTTCCTGATCGTGCTCGGCATTCCCGATGCCGGCGCCAACAAGAGCAAGTCGAAGGACGACGCGGCGCCGAAGGCGAGCGTGATCACGCCGGCGCTGATGGTTCTGACCGCCTTCTTCACGCTGCTCAGCCTGTCGACCTCGGGCATCAACAATTTCGGCGTGGTCGCGCTGATGGGCGGCTACGGCGCGTCGTTCTCGACCGCCAACGTCGCACTCACCGCCTTCCTCGGCGCCAGCGCCGCGGGCGTGCTCGCCGGCGGCTATCTCGCCGACTGGACCCATCGCCACAGCCAGCTTGCCGCGGCCTGCTTCGCGGTCAATGCCGTTCTGGTGCTGCTGATCGCGCTGATGAACCTGCCGCCGGTGGCGCTCACGCTCGCGATGGGGCTTGCCGGATTCCTCGGCGGCGTGATCGCGCCCTCCCGCGACATGATGGTGCGCAACGCCGCGCCTCCCGGCGCCGCCGGCCGCGCCTTCGGCATCGTCTCCACCGGCTTCAACTTCGGCGGCATCGTCAGCCCGCTGCTGTTCGGCTGGATCATGGACCAGCACATGTCGCATTGGGTGTTCGGCGCCTCGGTGGTGTTCATGGTGCTGACCGTGCTGCTTGCACTGGTGACCGAGCGCAAGCCGCAGGCCTCCGCAGTTGTAATGCAGGCGCAGTCCCGCTAGGGCATCCCGCTCTCACCGCGCATCGAGCCGTCGTCGACGAGAGGCGCGGCCAATACTTGCCGCCGCCAAACTCATCGGCCCCAGAATGCAGGCGTCGTCTTGAACCGCCGCCAACTCTTGCGCAGCGCTTTCGTCACCGCGATCTGATCACGGGCCAGCCAGCCGGTTATCGCGCCGATGCCGAGATGAAGCGCGGGCTGGTCGTCCTGCCGGATCGTATGGAGCAGCACGCGCGTGCTTCCGATGTCGCACACCCGCCCCAGACTGGTCTGCAACCCGGCGAGCCGCTTCACGTAGCGCTTCGCCGGCGCGTGGGACGCATAGAGCGGCAGGAAGAACTCCGCCGCATAGCGCAACTTCTTGAGGTTGATCCTGAGATTGTGCTGCGCGTGGATATCGAGCCGCCGGAAGCCCGCACCCCGCTTCAACGTCTTGCGATGCAATCGTTCCAGAATCTTGTCGGCGAGCACCGGCATCGGTTGCGACAGGACAGCCAGCGCTTCGCTGTCGATCTCGTTACGCCAGCCGCGACGTTCCACCAGATGCCCGAGCGAGAGCAGGAAGCGGCTGCACCGGGGATCGGCCAGGACGTTCTGCAAGGTGCCGTAACTCGACTTCCGTTGCTGCTGAACCGCCCGGCGAAGGCCATCCAGGTCGATATCCGGAACCGCGCTGACCAAGCGGGTGATCGTCGTTTCGGCGAAGACGTCCCAATCCCGGGCCTGGCCGAGCTGCCGCATCAGCCATTTTGCTTCGCTGTTGACCGCCAGAAATGCCGGCGATGGAATGTCGCGCCGGAACAGCGCGCAGATCGTCCGCAAGCGTCGCAAGGCCACGCGCATCTGGTGCACGCCTTCGGGGTCCGATCCCTGCTCGGCCACCGCGTGATTTTTCAACAGATGATGCCAGCAGGAGCCCACCAGCAACGCGATGACGTCGTCGACCACGAGCTCCGCGGTGATGCCTGACAACTCGGCCTTCGCTGCCGATGGCACGACATCGAACGCGAGCGCATAGCCGCGTTCCGCCTTGCTGCGCGTGCCGATCTGGAGCGGCGCCGCATCGAGCAACTGCGTTCCGAGATCGAACAGGACGCCGGCATTGCCGCTCTTCAGTTCAAGCTCGATTTCCGACAGGACCTCCTGGCGCGCATCGGCCTCGATCGTCCCCTCGTCGAATGCGATTTCAACCGACGCATCGGGCAGGTCGAGCTGCCGCGCGTGCCGGCGTACCTTTGTCGCGAAGACCGACACCAGCGCATCGTTGCTCAGCGCCGCCACGGGATCGCCGACCTCGTCGGCGGGCAATCGCGCCAGATCAGGGGCGATGCTCTCAAGCGGCACCTCCCATTGGCGCCGCCTCAGAGGCTGCGAGCCATTGGGTGAAAGCTTCAGCGTTTGGATGAACGTGTTGCCGCTGCGTCGCACGCGCAGTGACATGCCATGCCGAAACAACAGCCGCTCCGGCGTGTCGTAATAGACGGTTTCCAGCCGGTGAAATGCGCCGCGGTTGCGCGCATGCTGCACGATGCAGGCTGCCTCGCGCAGCTTTTCGAGGCTTCCTTGCGGTGCAAGCAGCTTGAGTTCGATTTCCGCCTGATCGCCATGCCTGACGGCAATGGCAGTCCCCGCCTCGGTCACGACCGGCCGCCGTCCATCTACTGATATCGCCCCCAGCATGGTCTATGAAGGTTTCGTGACAATGACAAGGCATATCGTTGCATCGCAGCGTGCATTAAAATCCAAGTTTTACATGCTCAAGTTGTAGGTAACGACACCGCCAGTCCCGGGCGATGGACGCCGGTTGCGTCCAGCGTCGTGCACGCTGCGCATTCATTCCGATCGCCGCGACAGCACCTGCTTCAAGAGCGGCTCGATCCGCGACAGCTCATCGAGATGAACCGCAGACAGTTCGGCGAGATGATCGGCCGCGAGGCCGGTTAGCTTCAGCAGCACCCGCCGCTGGTCGGCGGGGTCGAGCACGCGCTCGACCAGGCCCGCCTCGGACAGCCGGTCGACCAGTTCGACGGTGGTGTGATGACGAAGCCGCAGCCGCTCGGCCAGATCGCCGATCGTGACCGGCCCGCCGCCCGGATAGCCCCTGATCGCCAGCAAGGCCTGATGCTGCCGGGGCGTCAGGCCCTTGGCTTTCGCGGCATCCTGGCTGAATTCCAGAAAGCGTCGGATCAGATAGCGAAATTGCGACAGCGCCTCGTAATCGGCCTGGCTAGGAACCCGTTTTCGGGCCTTGTTCGGTGCTTTGGCCTGCGATTTCGGCGGACCTTTCAACGCTGCCATTCGATGTCTCCGGCTTGTAATTATATCGCAATGCGATATGACGCCCACGTCCACTTCACCGAGCCTTACGCCACCAATGAGCGTCATTTCCACCAAATCGAGCACCTCCGCCAAAACCAGCGCCAAGATCGGCGACAAGGCCAGTCACCTGCTGAGCGACTTCACCACCGATCCGCGCGTCGTGGTGATCTCGGCGATCGCCGTGTTTGTCTCCGCCGCCGGCGTGCTGGCCGGTGCAGGACTTCTGCAGCTGATCAAGCTTGCCACCAACATCGCCTATTTCGGCCAGTTCAGCTTCGCCGACCTGAAATTGCAGGATTCGCCGCTTGGCCTCTGGACCGTGCTGGTTCCGGTCGCGGGCTCGCTGATCATCGGCCTGATGGCACGCTTCGGCAGCGAGAAGATCCGCGGTCACGGCATTCCGGAGGCGATCGAGGCAATCCTCCTTGGCCGTTCCCGGCTCGACCCCAAGGTGGCGATCCTGAAGCCATTGTCGTCGGCGGTGTCGATCGGCACCGGCGGTCCGTTCGGCGCCGAGGGCCCGATCATCATGACGGGCGGCGCGATCGGCTCGCTGATCGCGCAGATGCTTCCGGTGACGGACAACGAGCGCAAGACCTTGCTGGTGGCCGGCGCCGCCGCCGGCATGACCACCGTGTTCGGAACGCCGATCGCTGCGATCATGCTCGCCGTCGAACTCCTGCTGTTCGAATGGACGCCGCGCAGCTTCATTCCCGTCACCGTCGCTGCCGTGGTGGCCGCGGTCGGCCGCACCTTCCTGCACATGCCCGCGCCACTGTTTCCGTTCACGGGCGGCGTCGACATCTCCGTGCTCCAGCTCGGCGCCTGGATCCTGATCGGAATCCTCTCCGGGCTGCTGTCGGGCGTGCTCACCCAGCTGGTCTATGGCTGCGAGGACATCTTCCTGAAGCTGCCGATCCACTGGATGTGGTGGCCGCTGATCGGCGGCCTGGTCGTGGGCCTCGGCGGGCTGATCGAACCGCAGGCGCTCGGTGTCGGCTATGACAACCTTGCTTCGATGCTGAACGGCGAGGTGGTGCTGAAAGCCGCGCTGCTGCTGCTGGTGGTGAAGGCCGTGATCTGGTCGGTTGCGCTCGGCTCCGGCACGTCGGGCGGCGTGCTGGCGCCGCTGCTCATCATGGGCGGTGCGATGGGAACGGCGCTGAGCGGCTATCTGCCGGCGGCGAGCCCCGGCTTCTGGGCGCTGCTGGCGATGGCGGCGACGATGGGTGGCACGATGCGCTCGCCGCTGACCGCGACCTTCTTCGCGGTCGAGCTCACCGGCAACACCCATGTACTGCTGCCATTGATCGCAGCCTGCGGCACCGCGCACGGCGTCACGGTGCTGCTGATGCGGCGCTCGATCCTGACCGAGAAGGTCGCGCGGCGCGGCCATCACCTGGTGCGCGAGTACCGGGTCGATCCCTTCGCGCTGACGCGCGTGCGTGACGTGATGACCAAGGCGGTCGAGACCGTCTCCGACAGCATGACGCTGCACGGCGCCGCGGCCTTCCTGACCAACCCGAAGACCGGTCATCCGAGCTTCCCCGTCGTCGACGCTAACCGTCACGTGCTCGGCGTGATCGATCCGCCCTCCGTGCTGCGCTGGCGCCGCGCCGGCAAGCATCGCACCGCGACGCTCGGCCAACTGCTAACGGGCAGCAAGATCACGGTCGCCTACCCGGATGAATATCTCGACCGGCTCGCCGACCGCCTGATGCAGGTCAACGTCTCGCATCTGCCGGTCATCTCGCGCGAAGACCAGCGCCTCGTCGGCTACATCGGCTGGAAGGACCTGATGCGGGTGCGCGCCCGGCTGCAGGCCGAGGAGACCCAGAAGACGGCCTTCTTCGGCGCGCGATAGTCCGCGGAAGCTTGCCTGGCGGAACAAATTTCCGCCGGGCGGCAACGATTGGTTCTCGCTGGCAAATCATCGCCAGTGCATCCCAGGGCTTCATCGGCGCTGGTTGACAGCATCAGGGGCTCACCCATGATGCCGGCAACCAAGAACAGCCACGGGATGAAACGCCATGACCTCGACCCCAGACCTCGTGATCCGCGGCGGCAACATCGCCGACGGCAAGGGCGGCGACCTCTATGAAGCCGATGTCGCGATCACCGGCGGCAAGATCACCGACGTCGGCAAGGTCGCCGCAAAAGGCAAGGAAGAGATCGACGCCCGCGGCAGACTGGTGGCGCCCGGCTTCGTCGATGTCCACACCCATTACGACGGCCAGGTGACCTGGAGCCAGGACATCACGCCGTCATCGCAGAACGGCGTCACCACCGCCATCATGGGCAATTGCGGCGTCGGCTTCGCGCCGTGCCGGCCGAGCGACCACGGCAGGCTGATCCAGCTGATGGAAGGCGTCGAGGACATTCCGGAGCCGGTGCTGAGCGCCGGCATTCCCTGGGCGTGGGAGAGCTTCCCCGACTACATGGAGTGGCTGTCGAAGCGCAGCTTCGACATGGACATCGGCGCGCAACTGCCGCACGCGGCGCTGCGCGTCTATGTGATGGGCGAGCGCGGCGCGCGCCGCGATCCCGCCACGCCCGAGGACAATAAGGCGATGGCGGCGCTCGCCGGCGATGCGGTGCGATCGGGCGCGCTGGGTTTCTCGACCTCGCGCACGCTCAATCACCGCACCTCGACCGGCGACTACACGCCGACACTGAAAGCAGGCGAGGATGAATTGACCGCGATCGCCGGCGCGATGCACGGCGTCGGCCGCAGCGTGCTGCAATTCGTGCTCGACCAGAGCACCGTTCACGAAGACCTGCCGATGATGCTGCGGGTCGCCGAGAACACAAGATGCCCGATTTCGTTCTCGGTCGCTCAGGCCGACAAGGCGCCGCGGCGCTGGCGGCAGACCATGGACACCATCAATGAAGCCGCCGCGCGCGGCCTGTCGATCACGACCCAGATCGCGGCGCGGCCGGTCGGGCTGCTGCTTGGACTGGAATTGTCGCGCAACCCGTTCCAGACCCATCCGAGCTATCGCGAAATCGCAAAGCTGCCGCTGGCGGAGCGGCTGACGCATCTGCGCCGGCCCGAGGTGCGCGCGGCGATCCTGGGCGAGAGCGCGACGGCAACCGACGATCCGCTGTTCTTCCGGCCGAACTACGACAAGATGTATCTACTGGGTAATCCGCCGGACTATGAGCAGCCGCCGGAGAACGCGCTCGGCCCGCAGGCGCGCCGCCAGGGCCGCCAGCCGGAAGAGCTCGCCTATGACGCGATGCTGACCGACGAGGGCCGCGGCATGCTCTATGTGCCGTTCCTGAATTATGCCGACGGCAATCTCGATGCCGTGCATGAGATGCTGCGCGAACCCAGCGCCGTGCCCGGCCTGTCCGACGGCGGCGCGCATTGCGGCATCATCTGCGATGCCAGCTTCCCGACCTATCTCTTGACGCACTGGACGCGCGACCGCAGCCGCGGCGAGAAGCTCTCGATCCCGTTCGTGATTGCGGCGCAGTCGCGCAAGACCGCGCTGTCGGTTGGGCTCACTGATCGCGGCGTGATCGCGCCGGGCTTCAAGGCCGACGTCAACGTGATCGACTACGACCGGCTGCACCTGCATCCGCCGAAGGTGCATTACGACCTGCCGGTCGGCGGCCGCCGCCTCTTGCAACAGGTCGACGGCTACGACGCCACCATCGTCTCCGGCGTCGTCACCCAGCTCAAGGGCAAGGCCACCGGCGCGCGGCCGGGCAGGCTCGTCCGCGGCGCGCAGGGGGTGATGAACTAAGGTAGCTTGCAGCCCGGATGAAGCGAAGCGCAATTCGGGGCAGCTCTATCCGCGGATAGCAAGGCCCCGGATTTCGCTGCGCTTCATCCGGGCTCCAGAGAGTCCGGGCTACAGAGAGCTCGACATTGACGCGAACCGCGGCCGCCGCGTCACCCTCCCCTGGAGGGGGAGGGTCGCTGGGCATGTAGCGAAGCGGAATGCGCAGCGGGGTGGGGTGACGGTCTCTCCACACGGATGCTGCCCGTGTTGAGAGATCACCCCACCCCGTCTCACATTTCGCTGCGCTCAACGTAATCCGACCCTCCCCCTCCAGGGGAGGGTGGAAGGCACGCCCCTACGTCGGCGACATCGCGCCCTTGATGGTGCCCGCCGGCTGCGACGCGCCGGTCAGCCGCGCACGCTCGGTGTTCGGCCACAGCAACAGCAAGCCGAGCAGGCCGGAGCCGGCCATGATCGCGGCGTTGATGGTGAAGCCGCTCATGTAGCCGGCCATCGGCGTGGCGGCGTGCTGGATCACACTGCCCATCACCATCGGCGCCAGGATGCCCGAGATGGTGTAGAGCGCACCGTAGATCGCGATGATCGCGCCACGCTGCGACACCGGCGTGAACTCGCCGAGCATCGGCGGGCACACCACATAGATCGAGCCGCACAGGCCGGAGCCGATCACCAGCAGTGCGATCATCAGCGCGCCCGGCGGCGCATAGGGCAGCGCAGCGAGGATGCAGCCGCCGGCGATCAACGGCACCGAGCCGAGCACGCCGCGCGCGCCGCGGGTGGTGAAGCCGCGCGCCAGCATCAGCTGCGAGATCCAGCCGGTCAGGATCACGATCGTCGCACCGAAGATCCAGGGCAGGATCGAGACGAAGCCGGCTTGCTGCTGCGAGAAGCCGAGCCCCTCGATGATGAACGACGTGAACCAGGTCAGGCCCAACGACAGCGCCCAATAGGCGCCGAAGGTCGCGACCACGCAGCCAACGAAGGTGCGCGACGTCAGCAGCTTCCAGTAGGGAATCCGTGGTTCATCGGCAACAACGGCAGCCGTCGACACCAGCGGCCCTTCCTTGCCGAGCGCGAACCAGGCGACGGTCCAGAGCAGACCGACGATTCCAAGCGCGCCGAAGGCGTGATGCCAGCTGTGATTGACGATGATCCAGTTCAGCGCGGGCACCGCGAGGATCACGCCAAACGCCGAACCCTGCGACAGGATCGCGGTCGGCAGCGTGCGCTTCTCATCCGGAAACCATTTGTAGATCGCGTGCGCGGCGACAGAGAAGGCCGGTCCCTCGCCGGCGCCGAGGATGATGCGGCAGATCGTGAGCGTCGTGAGGCTGACGGTGCCGATCATCGGAAATTGCGTCAGCGACCAGATCACCGCCAGGATCAGCAGCACCCAACGCGTGTCGACGCGGTTGACGATGAAGCCGACCACGATCGCCGAGATCGAGAACAGATAGAAGAAGGATGAGCCGAGATCGCCGAACTGCTCCGGGGTGAGACCCATCTCCTTCCGGATCGGCACGCCGGCAAGCCCGACCACGATCTTGTCCGCAAAGTTCACCACCATGTACAGGAACAGAAGGAAGGTGATTTGCCAGGCGCCTTTGGGCGTCCCCTTCGACATCCCTTTGGGCGTCGGTTGCGTTGTCATGTCTGGCTCCCCGTCGTTTCGTTTTTTGGCTTCGTAAGATCGGCCTCGGCAGGATGCTAGCCACGCCTCGCCGCGCAACGCAACCCGCATTTCCTCGGGTTCTGTGGCCGGCGCGACACGATGGCCGGGCAAGCGCGCCCCGATCACGATCGCGTCGTCGCGGCCAGTGAAGCGGTGATCTGTCATCGGCCGGCTGCTATGCTCGGGGCAACGAAAAGCCGAGGTTATTGAAGGTTGGGTTATTTCATGAACAGATCGATCCTTCGCGCGGCCGCCTGTCTTGCACTTGTATCCGCCGCACTGCTCGCCGTGCCTTCTGCCCGCGCCGACGACGCGGCAAGCCCAGACTACGCGGCGATCGTCGCCGCGCCCGATCGCAGCGATGCGGATCGCCAGGTCGACCAGCGCCGCCAGCCGGCAAAGATGCTCGCCTTTGCCGGCGTCAAGCCCGGCATGACCGTTCTCGACATGGCGGCGAGCGCCGGCTACAGCACCGAACTGTTGGCGCGCACGGTCGCCCCTTCGGGCAAGGTCTACGCGCAGGATTCGGCTGCCGTGCTCGAGCGCTTCGTCAAGGACAAGTTCGACACCCGCGCCAAGGCACCGGCGATGAAGAACGTCGTCCATCTGGTGCGCGACTATGACGACCCGATCCCGCCCGAGGTGAACAACCTCGACATGATCACCTTGTTCTTTTTCTATCACGACATCAGCTATCTGCCGGTCGATCGCGCCGCGATGAACAAGAAGATGTTCGCCGCGCTGAAGCCGGGCGGCTTCCTGGTCATCGCGGACCACTCGGCCAAGGTGGGCGAAGGCACAAGCGTCGCCAAGACGCTGCACCGGATCGAGGAGAGCACCCTGAAGCAGGAGATCGAGGCGGCCGGCTTCAAGCTGGTGGCCGAGGCCGATTTCCTGCATCATGCGGAGGACCCGAAGGACATTCCCGTCTTCAAGGCGCCGGTGCCGATCGACGAGTTCGTCCTGAAATACCAGAAGCCTTGAATGAGGCACGGCCATCGCTTCACCTGACCAGACCGCCGCGGTGCTTCGCGTCACCGGCCTGACCAAGAGTTACCGCTCTGCCGGTGAAGACGTCGCGGTGCTGCGCGGCGTCGATCTCACTGTCACGACCGGCGAGAGCGTGGCGCTGTCAGGCGAATCCGGCAGCGGCAAGAGCACGCTGCTGCATTTGATCGCGGGGCTCGATGCCGCCGACAGCGGCGAGATCAGGCTCGCCGACATCACCGTTTCCGGTCTCAACGACGCCGGCCGCGCCGAGCTGCGCCGCGACCGGCTCGGCCTCGTGTTCCAGCAGTTCAACCTGATCCCGAGTCTCACGGTTGCGGACAATCTCGTGTTCCAGTCGCGCATCGCCGGCCGCCACGATGCGGCCTGGCATGACGAACTGGTCGAGCGCCTCGGGCTCAAGCAGCTCCTGAAGCGCTATCCCGAGCAATTGTCCGGCGGCCAGCAGCAGCGCGTCGCGATCGGCCGCGCGCTGGCGCCGAAGCCGCTGTTGCTGCTTGCCGACGAGCCGACCGGCAATCTCGACGAGGACACCGCCGACGAGGTGCTGCTTCTGGCGCGCGATCTGGTTGCTCGCACCGGCTGCGGCTTCCTGATGGTCACCCACAGCG